>CAZZFP010000006.1:0-57695 GCA_964653575.1 uncultured Lachnospiraceae bacterium | reverse complement strand
GATATTGCATAGCAGATGAAAGGCTATCGGTCAAGTGTATCGAAGCACTCAATTCATTTGGATACGGTGTGATACTTATGCCGCCCTTCCCGTCCCTTTCAAGTCCCGTCGCATCGCACCCGGATATGCTCATCTTTTTTCTGAAAGGAAAAATGTTCGTACACAAGAGCTATTACGATAAACACTCCGAACTCATAAAAAAGATCGGATATCTTGCAGATGCGGAAATACTCATTTGTGAGGACCGTATAAGTGCAAAATATCCGAATGATATTATTTTTAACGCATTTACTTTTGAAAATAACCTCGTGTGTAATTCAAATTATACATCAGAATGTCTGCTTCGTTACGCCAAAGAAGAAAAATTCAACATTATAACAACACGTCAAGGATATGCAAAATGCTCGGCGTGTGTGACCGATAAATTTGTCATCAGTGCAGACAAAGGGCTCTTGCGCTCGCTTTCCGCAAAAGGTATCGAAACGCTTGAGATATCCACCGAAGGTGTATCTCTTAACGGATACGACTGCGGATTTATAGGCGGCGCATCCGGTTTTGACTCGGAAGCGCGAAAACTGTTTTTCTGCGGAGATCTCAACAGTCACAAAAGCTGTTCCGATATATACGAGATGTGTCAAAAATACGACATAGAGGCTATATCACTTTCCGATGAACCGCTCTATGATTACGGAACGCTTATGTTCATCTAACAGGGATCAATTTCTCCGAGCTTCAA
Organism: uncultured Lachnospiraceae bacterium; assembly: GCA_964653575.1. Lineage (GTDB taxonomy): Bacteria > Bacillota > Clostridia > Oscillospirales > CAG-272 > HGM12650. The sequence goes on along the minus strand of CAZZFP010000006.1, from coordinate 56,959 downwards.
GCTCTTCATAGCTACCAAGAAATCTTTCTCTTAACTTAGAAATATCGCACTGATCTTGTATTGAACCGTCTCTACATTGCATAGCACCTATTATCGCACCGAAAACAGGGCGTGCGCTTGCGATCTTCAAAGTAACGTCGGAGGGGCATTTATCCTCAAGAGCTTTGAACAGAGCTTGACTTGAGGTAATTATCCCACCGTTCAGTACCACGGTAAACGGCGCACCTATAAGTTTGTGTGCGGTACTTACATATTCGCCGAGCGAACACAGAAGGCGTTCTTTGATGCACTGACATTCCGTATCGCCCGCCGCATCACTCTCAAACGCAAGCGGCGCAAATGAAGCGATATACGGTTTTCCACCCGCATATATCTCCGTGATGGAATTCTCTATCGGTGCTCCGCACAGTTCCGAAACACGGCGATAAAGATATTCCGAGCCGCCTCTTTTATCATAATACCGAAGTGCCGACTCTATGACCTCTCGTCCGACGTTAAATCCACTGCCGCCGCCGTCTATAAGATATCCCCATCCTCCTATACGATGAATGATACCATCTTTAACGGCAAAGCAAACGCTTCCCGTTCCGCTTATAATGCTTGCGCCATCAGCTCCCCCGAGCTCTGAATATATCGGTAACAAAGCATCTGTAACTATTTTTATATTCAGATCTTTAAAGCGCGCCTTTATTCCGTATAAGAGTTCTTCCGAACGATTTCCCGCACCGGCTATACCGGCGCATACGTATACATCGTTACACGTATCCGCAAAGCAAAGCAGCTCTTCGAGTATGCGGCATAACGTTTGTACCGAGCCTTCAACTCCCACGTCGTTTGGATTTGTAGCGCCGAGTATTATTCTCGATAAAATATTCATTTTTTCGTCTACGATCATAGCCTCGGTCTTTGTTCCACCGCCGTCTATACCTATGTAATAACTCATATTCAAGCCTCCGTTATCTTATCACTAAGATTATACATCATTAGCTCTCCCCTGTCAATTATTTCGAAAGGAAAGTATCGAAAATGTTATCAAAAAAGCCTTTTTGCGTCAAAAAAGATACGATTATCGATCTGCTGTCTTTCTCGTTTGGGATCGCGACGGGTGCTTTGGCTATGTATTTTTTCGGTGAAAGCATCGGAATGTCACCGATAATCTTCATATTACTTTGCGGCTTTGCATTTACCGGACTTTTAAGGATCGTTTTTCCGTATTCGAGAACGCCGCGCGCCGAAAGAAAAAAGCTTGATGATATGAGCCGAAAAATTACAGAGGGAGCTTTTGCAAAAGATCGAATACACAGAAAAAAGCTTATGCGCGCCATAAGACTCTTTCACAATAATCAATTCCGATGCTCGCTGAAAAAGCTCGATAAGCTTTATGCCCACATCTCAAACGACCAAGATATGTTCGCGATAAGCTTTTTTACGGGAATGTGTTGCTTTAAATTCGGATTTTATGATGATGCCATAGATGAGTTCCGCAACTGTCTGTATGTCAAAGAGGATCCGACGGTACTCTCAAATCTCGGAAATTGCTACCTAAAGCGCGAGATGTACGACGAGGCAAAAGAGGTATTCAGTCAGGCATATGCCGTCGATCCGAGCGACCCGTTTGCCTCAAACGGTCTTGCACTTGCTCTCTACAAGCAAGACGACTTTGAAAATGCGCTCAAATATGCAGAGATATCCTTAAGGCTTGAAAATACACCGTACACGTCGTATGCGATAGCCGCTGTCGCTTCAGCGCACCTTAAGATGATCGGCAATGAAGGCGATGAATTTTCGGACGTTTCCGAAAAGTATTGTAAGGAGCTCGAGCTGCTCGCTCCAAGCTATTCAAAAGAGTTGCGCGATGTATTGGACGAGATAAACAAAAAATAACTTGCAAAATGACCTCCGGCATATTTCGTCGGAGGTCATTCTTAATTGTCAAAGGATTATACAAATAAGTCCGTTGCTTCCCTCATTGATTATGCGCTCAAGTGTTTCGGCAAGCTTCTCTCTTGATTCATCCGGCATATGCTCAAGCTTGGTATGCAGTCCCTCGTTTACAAGCTCGTATAGTGTTTTGCCGAACATATTGGATTCCCAAATCTTTACCGGATCCTCTTCAAATTCGTTCAGCATATATCTTATAAGATCCTCGGATTGCTGCTCCGTACCGACTATCGGATTTATTTCCGTTTCGATATTCGCGCGTATCATATGAATGGACTGAGCCGACGCACGCAAGCGTACACCGTAGCTTCCGTTTTGCTTTACTATCTCGGGATCCTCAAGTCTCAGATCCTCTACCGAAGGCATAACTATGCCGTATCCGTTTTTGTTTGCCGCTTCAAGTGCTTCCGAAACCTTGTCATATTCGCTCTTGACCTTTGAAAGACTTTTCATAAGATCGATAAGCTCTTTGTCGTCCCTAATATCAAAGCCCGTAAGCTCACTCATAACCTCATAGTAAAGTCCGTCATTGAGGGTTGCGGATATTTTCGCCTTGCCGCTCCCGAGATCAAGCGACTCCACGGTACAGCTTTTAACGTATTCGTTATTGTTCATCGAAGCGAAGGCTTCCTTTACATCTCCTGCCCTTGTGACCTTGGAAGCACATTCCTTGACCGATAAGAGCAACGATGCTTTGATCTTGTGGTTATCGTCGAGCGCATTCGTCCAGAACGGAAGATCAACTCCGATCTCGGTAACGGGAAATTCGTGCAATACAAGCTCAAGAATATGACGTATATCCTCGGCGTCAAGATCCATACAGCTTACAAGTGCCACGGGAGCCTTATACTTTGCTTCAAGCTCGTATGCAAGATTTACCGCCTTCTGCGAAGTAGGATCCGCAGAGTTGAGTATCAGCGCAAACGGCTTCCCTATCTCTCTTAATTCTCTGACAACTCTTTCCTCGGCTTCAACATAGCTCTCCCTTGGAATCTCGCCAATGGTACCGTCGGTGGTTATCAACATTCCGATGGTCGAATGTTCCGTTATTACTTTATGTGTACCGCGTTCTGCCGCCTCTATAAACGGCATAGGTTCTTCCTGCCACGGCGTCCTTACCATCCTCGGCTGACCGTTCTCGATAGTTCCGAGTGCATCCGGAACTATATATCCGACGCAATCTATCATTCTTACGCGAAGATTTGCGCATCCGTCAACAGTGATATTTACAGCCTCGTCGGGTATAAATTTAGGCTCGGTAGTCATTACCGTCTTTCCCGCCGCGCTCTGAGGCATTTCGTCCTTTGCGCGTTCGCGCCCGTATCCCTCGGCTATGTTGGGGATGACGAGTGCCTCCATAAAACGCTTGATAAACGTAGACTTGCCCGTTCTTACAGGTCCTACAACGCCGATGTAGATATCACCGCCCGTGCGCGCGGCAATGTCATTATAAATTGAATATTCACTCATAAAAAACCTCCGAACAACTTTATCGAATAATGTATAATTCATCTTTCGATACAGTATATCGGAGGTTATTTGATTTTAGAACGGTGCTTGTATTTAATTTTTATGGACAAGCTTGCAATATTTACGCATAATATGCTTTATTCTCCGGCTTTAGACGATCTTTCGACAAAAATCGGCATAATATACTCCGTTGCCTTTGAAGCCAACATATCAAGCGGAAGCTCTCCGTTTAATATTTTTTGGCGCACAAGACTTGAACTTATATGAGACATCTCACCGTAAGATTGCAAATATAGTGTCTCTGCGAGCGGATAATGCTCGTGATTATATACCGCCATCTCTTGCTCATATGCAAGATCCGCCTCATTACGGATCCCCTTTACGATAGCGCAAGCTCCAAGGCTCTGCGCAAGCTCCCAGAGCATACCGTCCGAGGTAATAATAGTAACATTTTCAATGCCGAGGCAGGTAAGCTCGGCTATTTTCTTCTTCTCTTCAAAAGAAAACATCGCCTTGTCGGCTTTATCGGGATTTATCATTATAGCCACGACAACAAGATCAAAGAGCCTTGCGGCGCGCCTTATGATATCGAGATGGCCGAGCGTCATAGGGTCAAAGCTTCCCGGAACTATCGCGACCCTCGTTCCGCTGCAATTCAAGCTTCTGTCAGAACTCATTTTTCTTCCTCTGCTTCCGTATCGTTTGAGCAAGGCACAAGCAATGTAATATAAGCTATACCGTATTTCGCGATCTTCAAAACATCGAACTTATCCTTAAGATAAGGACGGTTTCCGAAGACATCCGCAGGATCCGCACTCTCGCAAACTATTATCGTTGTAGGCTTCAAAAAATTGCCGTTCAAGAGCCCCTCGAGCGATGACGGAATGAGCTTCTGAGCATACGGAGGATCAAGAAGCACTATATCGTACTTCATTCTGTTTGATTTTGAGCGGAGATAATCATTGTAATCGCACTTAAGCACTGTGCAGTACTCCTCAAATCGGCATTTTGCCACGTTTCGGTTGATAATATCAATGGCCGGTTTCGTATTGTCTATCAACGTAACGTGCTTTGCTCCGCGGCTGACCGCCTCAAGTCCGAGCTGACCGCTCCCCGCAAAAAGATCGAGCACTTCTCTTCCTTCAAGATCAAAGTGTATCATCGAAAATACCGCCTCTTTTGTCCTTTCGGCAGTTGGACGCGTTGCCTCGCCTTCAAGTGAAAAAAGTTTTGCTCCTCTTGCCTTTCCCGTAATTATTCTCATAATTTTCTCTCCATTTTAATATTGATGTTCAATTTTCATCACTGTTTTTGTGAAAATATCCGTATATCTCCGATGCGTCTCGTCCGGTTATTCCTTTTACGAGCGCAAGTTCCTCCGGCGTGGCTTTTTTTACACCGGCAAGTCCCCCGAAATGGGCAAGAAGCAGCTTGGCTTTTTCCGTCCCTATTCCCTTGATTTTTTCAAGAGACGAATGCTTTAAGGCATTACGCTTGGCGCCGTGCATCCTTGAAACGGTAAATCTGTGCACCTCTTCCTGAATACGATATACAAGCGTAAACACATCCTTTTCATTTGCGATGGATATCTCGGAGCTCTCATCGCACAAGGTGCGAGTCTTGTGAAAATCATCCTTGACCATACCAAAAACGGGAACACTGACTCCGATCTCCGAGAGCGCCTGCTTTATCGTTGAAACGTGCCCTTTACCACCATCGAGCAATATAAGGTCAGGAGATTCGGAAAACGAGCCTTTTTCGTCACCGAGATGTGAAAAACGTCTGAGCAAAGCCTCTCTCATCGAAGCGTAGTCATCGGTTCCTTCAACGCTTTTTATACTAAATACTCTGTAATCGGATCTTTTGAATTTACCGTTTTCGCACACGATCATTCCCGCGGTCAGATTTTCCGAGCCTATATTGGATATATCATAGGATTCTATCCTTTCGGGGATAGCATCAAGACCGAGAAGCTCGGCAAGTCTGTAAAGGGTCTTGTCATTCTTTTGCACATCCTGCTCGTATACTCGTGCCTTTTCTTTAGCATTTTCCACCGCCATATCACACAGCGTCTTAAGCTCGCCGCGCTCGGGAATCTTTACGCTGATCTTTCGCTTTGCCTGATCGCACAAAAAGCTTGTTATAAGCTCAAGCTCGTCCTCGGGCGGTGTGAATGAAAGCAATATTTTCGATGGGATATATTCACGCCTACGATAATGTTCGCATATAAACGATGTCATAGCCCCCTCGTCCGCAATCTCATCGGCACCGAAAACGAACTCCGCTTTATCATTCAAGGTTCCCTCGCGAATGTAAAATACAGTTACAGCGGAAGAAATATCCCCGCTATATAATCCTATTACATCCTGCTCGGTATCCGGAGACGCCACCACTTTTTGTTTCTGACGCAATTTGTCGAGCGCTATCATAGTATCTCGGCACTTTGCCGCCGCCTCGTACCTTTCGTTTTCGGAATATTCCAACATCTGCTCCTTAAGCTTTTGCTTTGCTGCCGACGTATTTCCACGTAAAATGTCCGTTGCACATTTGATGAGCGCAGCATACTCATCCGCATCCACCTTTCCGGTGCATAAGCCGCAACACTGCCCCATCTGATAATAAAGGCAAGGACGTTCCTTTCCTATATCTCTCGGAAACTGCCGCTTGCAAGACGGCAAACCGAGAGTTTTTTGCAAAAGACCTATTATTGCATACGCAGTCGATGTCCCCGTATACGGGCCGAAATATTTGCCCTTATCATTATCCCTTTTTCTCGTACAAGTTATCGAGGGATACTCATCGGCTGAAATTTTGATGTAGGGATAAGATTTGTCATCCTTGAGTCGGATATTATACCTCGGAGAATATTGCTTTATGAGCGTATTTTCAAGCGACAGAGCCTCTATTTCCGTATCGCAAACAAAATAATCAAAATCATTAACCGCGGATACCATCTTGGCGGTCTTGATATTTTTTGCTCCGTTTTGAAAATATTGAGAAACACGATTGCGAAGTTTTTTTGATTTGCCTACGTATATGACCTTTCCGCTTTTAGATCTCATAATGTAGACCCCGGGGCAAAGCGGAAGAGACGATGCCTTTTCAAGCAACGCATACATATGTTTTTTATCTGTGGGCATTCAGATCCTCCATAAACAAAACGGTGGAGTACCCCTCCACCGTTTAACTATCGTTATCAAAACAATCTTTTCGCGCCGAAAAATCCAACGCGCCAATAACAGTTAATGCTTCGGAGCTCAAACTGCAAGTCCGGAAGCTACATATTCCGCAAGTCCCTCAAGCGCCGCTTCCTCGTCCACGCCCTCTGCAATAAGTGTGATAGACATATCTTTAGCTATACCCATCGAAAGAACGCCGAGCAAGCTCTTGGCATTTACTCTGCGGTCGCCTCTCTCGATCCAAATGTTGCTTTTATATTTATTGGCTTCTCGAATAAAAAAAGTAGCCGGTCTTGAATGAAGTCCAACAGTATTAACAATTACTACTTCACGTGTAACCATTTAACGTCTCCCATTTCTTATATTAAATAGCATTTCCTGCGCTTTTTTCAGTATCGCTATAAGTATATCAAATTTATCGATCAAAATCAATGGATAACTTTTTAGATTTTTTCACAAATTCGGCGCCATCTTATATGCACTTTGCACAAAAAGTTTGCGAAAATATAGTCAATATGCCATTTTGAAGCGAGATTTATTAATTTTTGGCTATTTCAATGACCGTAATTTCAAGATCGGCAGTCTCGGTATGAACAACAATCATCATTCCCGGAGAAAGCTTTACACCGCTCGCAGTAGAAAAGCCCTCATCGATAACATAGCTTCCGCTCACGCTGAGCTTGCCCTCGATCGTATATTTTGTATCTTCCGGATAATAGGCTTCCGTATAGTTTCCGTTTTCGTCTTTTACAAGAAGAGAATCTCTCTCAATCCGAAAAATATCCGCAACGCTCTCGATGTTGTTATCTGCCACAACTCCGATAACCTTTCGCAAGCCATTTTCTGTGACGTATATCTCGGTATCGACGTATACCATTCCGATCTCATCCCGCGTAAGTCCGCTTGCGGTAAAGATGACTGTATATTGCTCCGAAGAGGCATTGCTTTTATTTATAAAAAGTCTAAAAAAGACTCCGGCAATACAGGCGATGACGATGATTATTATAATGGCATCTATTACGTTAAATTTTTTCGTATTTTTTGATGACGATGGCATATAGTTCATATTCTAAAAAGGCATCCTTTCGTTCATAATGTAACAGATCAGTCCTCCGTAATAACGAGACTTACGCATTTTCCCATTGCGGAAAAACCCGATGATCTGAACTCATATTCCGCGCCGGAAGCGATGCGTACACTGTTTACGGTAACACCCACATTTTTGATGCGATCGGCATCGGCAAGTATAACAATCTTTAAATTAACACGATCCCCGTATTGGCTCATAACGAGATTTTTTTCTCCCGTAGCCTCGTCGATCGTATATTCTCCGTCAGCCACAAGGTACGGCTCGGTGATCGGTGCTTCCGCTACCGCTCCCACAAAAAAATCCCCCACGTAAACGCTATCGCCAACCGTGACCGAGTCGGCAATGCTCTTATCACAGTTTTCAATCGATACCGTGTATCTTATGACCACGTCCTCTGATCCTTTGTTAAACACAGAGCTCAAAAAATGGGATACGGTGTTTCCGTCGGAGAGCATAACATACGCGACAAAAGCTATGAATACACATACCAAAAGCAGGATCAAAACGTCAACACCGTTAAATTTGCCTCGTTTGCCGCGTCTGTACTCACCTTTTCGCAGCTTATCAAGCGGTGTTTTATCGTGAACAATATTGTTTTTACCGTCCATAACTACTCCTTAAAGTTCAATCATAAAAATATGAATTACAGATATAATCTCATATCAACTGCATTTTTATCAAAAAGAAGTTGATATTTCTCTTCTTCGGCTCTTCTGTATCCGACATCAAGCATAGCTCCGGTCAATGCAAGCAAAATCCAGAACGCAAGCATAAGTCTTGTATCGTGCCATATACTGCATACAAAAGATGCCATTGAAAGCATAAACGTTGCGCTCAAAGCGCATTTTGCTTTAAGCGCCAGGCTTCCATCGTCCGATCTTCTTATAAATTCAAATCCGGCGCGCATATTCATAAAAATTATAAGAAGGAATACGGCAAATCCGAATACGCCGAGTCTTGAAAGTATATCAAGGTACAACGAGCCGCAGTTGACGGAATTTTCGGTCCCGGGAAAGGCATACAAGGGATAATATGTCTGAAACGACGCCGTTCCGACTCCGGCGAACCAATTGTCACGTATAAGCTCGAACGAGGATGCCCATGTACTTCCCCTGTAAACCGATGAAACGATATTGTCGGCTTCGGTCACATAATAGCTCGACCCCGAAGCGGATCCGAGCATAGGCATCACGATGGCGAGCAAGAGTACCACAGGTGCCGCCGCAAGCGTGATAACCGTAAGGGTTTTGTGAGATCGGAGCAAAAAGAATACCAAAAGTCCCAAAATGAGCGCGACTGTCGCCGTAACCGAATAGGTCAATATAACGCAGGTGCACATCAACGCCAAGATACAGAGCGCAGCGCGTTTGAAGCGACGGCTCTCGATATCGCTCCGTCCGAAGACACCGAGGCACATAATAATTATTACCGCAAGAAAAATTCCAAGCTCGGTAGAGGTCTCAAACGGAAATCTCAGCTTTCCGTCGTAAGCATATCCAAACAGATACGCATACAGATCCTTCGAAATCGCACCGATAATACCGGAGAAAAGGCTTACAAGAGAAACGATGAGCCCGGAAGATACCGTCAGCACAAAGCAGCTGTAAATACGGTTATTGTCGCATATCACACATTTTAAGGGGAAATAGAAAAGAATTATAACAAAGTACTTGAGTGTCGTCATAAAGGCGTCAAGTCCCGCTCCGTAAGATATACCTCCCAAGAGGGTGAACGCGGCGAACAGCAAAACGAAAGCGTCTATCAAGCCTATACGAAGTTTTCTCTTTTTGCGCACGATCTTTATGAGCACGGAAATCTCCGTGACAGCGGCGAATGCCACAAGTATGGACTCTGCCTGTGCAAACAGATCCGTAAACGGCATAAAGAAGACTACTGCCATAACCCCCGCCTCGGGAATCGAAGCCACGAGCAGAGTAAACGAAGCAAGAAGAAGTGAGATCAGAATATAGAACGGCGGAACAAAATAAGATATAACACCTATGATCAACGCAATCAACACCGCGTTTGAGGGCTTGGATATCATATTTCTTTTGTATTCGTAATAATACTCGTCTCCTACTCCGAGTATATCATTGAAGAATATCTGGAGAAGTTTGCTTTCCGATATAAGCTCTCCGAGCGATCGATAACGATTAGAAAAGCCCATCAGCAAAGAAGGAACCGCAAACAAAATGATCACAAGCAGATCGGCAAAGGTCTTTACGAGCACGAACGAACCGGAAACAGCGTCCTTAGCCAGACGCGCCACGAAAACAAAAAATACGCTGAGGACGACGAAAAGCACGGCGGACATCATATCGGCACGAAGGATACTTTTTTTAAGACGCCTGAAGGATCCCACGACAGTGCTTTCCTCAAATAAAGCATCCACGTCTCTTGATCCTTGATCGCCGCAAAGCAATGTACTTGCAAGCGAGTACGAAAATTTTTCTTCGAGAGAAGAATGGGAGGACAAAAACGTACCGAACATACTTCTTGATACCGACTCATAAAGTCGTCCGAACGCCGAATTGAGCGTTGATACAAGAGTACTGCGAACCTTTGAATTGCCGTCTTTGATGTTATAAATGCTCAATCGTATTCACCTCCTTAATCAAGAACATTTTTGCTGCATTCTGTATTTTTTACAATATTTAACCGAATCAATCGGTGTCCAATTGATATTTTGAGATCATTCTGCGATATCGGGATCTCTTTTATCGAGGAGATCCGGACGGTTACGAGCGGTAAGTTCATCAGCCATCGAATCTCTCCATTTGTCGATATTCGCGTGATGACCGGATATAAGCACGTCGGGCACCTTCACACCGTGAAACTCATACGGCCTCGTGTATTGCGGATATTCGAGTTTTCCGCACGATATACTTTCTTTTTCGTAGCATTCGGGATCGGCAAGCACGCCGTCGCAAAGTCTTGCCACACAATCGACAAGAATGCACGCAGGTATCTCCCCTCCCGTCAGCACGAAGTCTCCTATCGATATCTCCTCATCAACTATCTCATCAATAATTCTATGGTCTACTCCCTCGTAATGCCCGCATAAAATTATCAACTCGGAGTATTTCGACAGCTCCTCTGCTTTTTTTTGCGTAAGTATCTTTCCCGCAGGTGACATAAAGATCACTCTTTTTTTTGCGGATTTGGAATCGATATCACGCATTTTCAGTATTGCCTCATAGCAGTTATATATCGGCGGTGCCATCATAAGCATCCCCTTGCCTCCGCCATACGGAGTGTCATCTACGCGCCTGTGCTTGTCCTCAGAATAATCTCTTATGTTATGCGCCTTTATTTCTATTTTTCCGCTGTTTCTTGCCCTGCCGATTATACTTTCACTCAATACGTAATCAACAAGACCGGGAAAAAGCGTCATTATATCAAACGTCATAAAAATCTCCATCTCGCCGCCAAGCGGCATAAACATTCAATCGGCTCGCCTTTTGATTTAAAAAATCAATTCGAACTTTATTAAAATATCCCCGGTATAGGGGTCACAAGTATAATATCGTTATCAGCGTCGATCTTTTTGACAAACTCATCGACCGCAGGCATCATAACCTCCCCCGAAGGTGTATCTATAACATAAATATCCGATGCGCCGAGATTGGTAATATCCTTGAGCGTACCATATTCCTTACCTGTGTCGGCATCCACTATCTTGGTACCGATCATCTCGGCAACAAAATAAACATCTTGGCTTTCCCCATCGGTCACATTCGGAGCGATATCATCTCGCGCAGCATATATGACGGTTCCTTTTAGCGGAATAGCGTCCTCAACGGTATCGATACCGCGTATTGATATAAGCACGAAGGACTTTTGCACGGATGAATGCAGGACATCGTACTCCTCGTAAGTCCCCTTCTCTCTTATATATAAATGCTCAAGACTTGCAAGCACGGAAGGAGAGTCGCACCACGACTCTACCTTTAGCACGCCCTTTACGCCGTGTGTATTAATAATCTTTCCGCATTCGAGATATTCCAACCTTTTCATTATATAACAAAACCTCCAAATTATGAGATCGCATACCCTACCACGTTAATTATATCACACCTTTGTATTTTTTTCAATAGAATTTTTGAATTTAGTAAAATCGGATAAAATTTCGTCCTTTTCGCTCTCAAAAGCTCGAAATATTGACTTTGTTAAGAAATATGTTGTCCGAGATTTTTTTAAGATGCCGCATATTATTAAAAATTTTACAAATACAGTATTGTATTCTTACCAACAATAATGATATAATGAAAAAAATTGTTAATGGAGGAATTTATGATGTTTTTCTTACTTGACGGCGCGACCGACAACAGCGGTAGCAGCACCGGCAATCTTATTATGACCATCGGTATGATAGTGTTGCTCATTGTATTCTTTTATTTCGGCGTCATCAGACCCGGAAAGAAGCAAGAAAAGGCAGCTCAGCAATTGAAGGACAGCCTTTCTGTCGGCGATGAGATCACCACTATCGGCGGAATTATCGGCAAGATCGTGTATATAAAGGACGAAACCTGCATCATCGAGACAGGTCGTGAGCATACAAGAATGCGTATTCTCAAAAGCGCCATCAAATGCGTTGACGTTAAGGCAGAGGACGCCGACTGATATCGTCCGAGATCCGCATTTGAAGTAATATTAGCGCGGACTTCTTAATATTATTTAGTGATGAAGCTTAATAATATTCGGAGGTCAATATGAAACGGTCAAAAGATCAATCAAAAAATAAGCAGTCTACCGCGAGCGACGTCCCTGTCGCCGGAACCTCGTTTTTAACAAACGTCCTAAAAGGGTCTTTGTTTGAGATTGTGTTCGGTATACTGCTTATTCTTATTTTATGCGCGGTTGTTTATCGGTCATCGGATCCGGACAAACTGACGATCCCCGCATCCTTGGCATCTCTCTATCTTACCGCCGCATTCGGCGGATTTATACTTACAAGGATAAACCGAAAAGCGTCACTAATCTGCGGTGCGATAAGCGGCGGACTTTTGCTTGTCGCAACGTTTCTTTTATCATTCGCCACATCTCCCTTCCCGTACGAAACATATTCGGGTACTACGGGCGTAATGCTCCGATTTGCGATCATTCCGGCATCAATATCCGGTGCTTACGTAGCCGCAAAGACCATCGAGAAACATTCAAAAAAGCGCGGCAGAGTTCGTAAAAGCAAAAGATAGGATAGATAGGCAATAACACGCCATAACTCCAAAGATTCACAAAGCGTTCGCTTCAGAGCTTGATCGAATCGCCGTCACAGCTATGATATTTGGCTCCTTGAAAGGTATTTCTCTCATAAAGAAGCTTATCTATGTCATTTATAACGCTGACTTTTTTTCGACTCCACTCCGGAGCCAAAAGGTCCTCTCCGAGCCCGTCTCCCGTCAAACGCTCAATCACGGTATCAGGAGGAAGCAATTCAACAGCGTCACAAACGAGCGACACATATCTGTCCTTTTCAAGCGGAATATATTCCCCCGACTCATACATTGCCGCAAGCCGCGTCCCCTTGATAACGTGCAAAAGATGTATCTTTACGATATCCGGACGCAGTTTTGAGACACGCTTGACAGTCTCGAGCATCATATCGTCGTCCTCACCGGGCAGACCGAATATCAAATGTATGCAGATCTTGATCTTACTGTTTGCTTGTCTTAATGAGCGATAGCCGCACTCAAATTCTTCATACGTATGTCCGCGATTGATCAGCCTTGCGGTACTGTCAAACGAAGTTTGCAGACCGAGCTCCAACGTAAGAGGTATCCTGTCCGCAAGCTCAGCCAGATAAGATACAACATCGCTCGGCAAACAATCGGCTCTCGTTGCAATATTCAACGCCACTGCCCCGTCGAGCTTTACCGCTTCCTCAAATTTTTCACGAAGCACGTTGAGCGGCGCATATGTATTCGTATGTGCTTGAAAATAAGGAATAAATCTGTCCGTCTTCCACTTTGCGGAAAGTTTTTTCTTGGTTTCGTTGTATTGCTCGGTTATCGATAGCTCCGAGGAGAGTGCAAAATCTCCGCTACCGCGCCCCGAACAGTATATACATCCTCCATATCCGCATCTACCGTCGATATTCGGACAGGTAAAGCCCGCATCAAGGACTATTTTGGCGCATTTACCGCCAAAGTTTTTGCGCAAATAATAGTCGTAGGTATAATATCTCTTATTGGTATCGCTGTTTTTGAAAGGATTCGTGTTTCGTTGAGTGATTTTTTTGCTCATATTTGTCCTGTAAAAAACATATTAAATCACAGGGACGCATACGGTGGTGCGTCCCTTTTTTATTCTGTGTTATCTTTCCGAAATTATCTTTTCTATTGCCGCGATCTTTACGCAAACCGTGAGTATATCCATAGCCTTCTGAAGCTCCTCGTTTGACGGGAAGGTCGGAGCTATTCTTATATTGCTGTCTTGAAAATCGTTGCGGTACGGATATGTGGATCCGACGTTTGTAAGCTTAACACCCGCCTTAAGTGCAAGGTTGTAAGTCCTTTTCGCGCATCCGCCGAGAGTGTAAAGACTTATGAAATATCCGCCTTTGGGATTTGTCCACCGAGCCGTCCCCGTGCCGCCAAGATCCCTTTCAAAGGTCTTGAGAACTATCTCAAACTTAGGTCTTATGATCTCGGCAAGATCTTCCATATGCTTTCTTATGTTATCAGCATTTTTAAAATACTTTACATGCCTTATTTGATTGATCTTATCGTGCCCTATCGTCTGATACGTCATAATATCGCATATCTGCTTGACATTATTATCCGACGCCGCAAGGATCGACACGCCCGACCCCGGGAAGGATATCTTGGAGGTCGAGGCAAAATAAAATACCGAATCCTCGGTTCCGTATTTTTCGCATTCCTTAAAAATATCGAGAAGAGTATCTTTGTTGTCCGGATAAATATCGTGTACAACGTAAGCGTTATCCCAAAAGATTCTGAAATCGTGCGCCGCAGGCTTAAGCCTTGCAAAGCGTCTTACAGTCTCATCCGAATAAGTATACCCGTCCGGATTGGAGTATTTGGGGTTGCACCAGATACCTTTGATAAGCGGGTCTTTTGAGACGAGTGCCTCTACAGCATCCATATCGGGGCCCGTGGGGGTCATCTTAACGGTTATCATTTCTATGCCGAGAGACTCGCATATTGCGAAATGTCTGTCATATCCGGGTGCAGGGCAAAGAAATTTCACTTTTCCGCACTTGATCCACGGCTTTTCGCTTCCGTACACGCCGAAAAGAAGAGCTCTTACCACGGCGTCATACATAAGATTAAGAGATGAGTTGCCGCCGACAATTATATTTTTTGCCGGAATATGCAAAAGATCCGAAAAAAGCCGCCGTGCCTCTGGAATACCTTCAAGTATACCGTAGTTACGGCAGTCTATACCTGCCTCACTTCGGCAGTCCTCTGCGGTAGATATGATATCGAGCATACCCGTGACAAGGTCGAGCTGCTCTTTTCCCGGTTTTCCGCGCGACAGATCAAGAGAAAGACCTTGTGCGGCGTAAGCACTGTATTCTTGCCAAAGTGCATTTTGAAGCTCTGTCAGCTCCTCGTTGCTTAAATTAAGATAGTTAAAGTTTCCTTTCACAGAAAGGTCAGACATAGTATACCGTCCTATCCGAAGGTGCCGAACCTTAAACGGCTCAGCACCTTCCTATTATATGATCAAAAATCGGCGTTGCCCGCAGTTCTCGGGAATGCCTCAACATCTCTGATGTTGGATATACCCGTTACGTACATAACAAGGCGCTCAAAACCGAGTCCAAAGCCCGCGTGCTTGGTTCCGCCGTATTTACGAAGCTCAATGTACCACCAATAATCCTCGGGCTTAAGTCCGAAGCGATCGATCGCTTCCATAAGCTTATCAAGTCTTTCTTCACGCTGTGACCCACCGATCAACTCGCCGACACCCGGAACGAGCATATCAGCCGCCGCAACGGTCTTGCCGTCATCGTTCTGACGCATATAGAAGGCTTTGATCTCCTTGGGATAATCTGTAACAAAAACGGGCTTTTTGAAAATGTGTTCCGTAAGATATCTTTCGTGCTCGGTCTGAAGGTCGATGCCCCATGATACAGGGTAATCGAACTTGTGTCCGCTCTCGGAGAGAAGCTTGATCGCCTCCGTATAGGTTACTCTTCCGAACTCATTATTGCAAAGGTTGGTCATTCTCTCAATAAGGGTATTATCATAGAATTTATTAAAAAACTCCAGCTCCGCGGGACATTCCTGCATAATGTAGCTTATGACGTACTTTATCATAGCCTCGGCAAGATCCATATCATCCGCAAGATCCGCAAAAGCTATCTCGGGCTCCACCATCCAGAACTCTGCGGCGTGTCTCGGAGTATTTGAGTTTTCCGCTCTGAAGGTAGGTCCGAAGGTGTAAACATTGGCAAACGCCATAGCAAAGCACTCGACATTAAGTTGACCTGATACCGTAAGGTTTGTCTTCTTGCCGAAGAAATCCTTGGAATAGTCCACACTGCCGTCGGGAAGTCTCGGAGGATTTTCCATATCAAGCGTTGTGACTTGGAACATCTCGCCTGCTCCCTCGCAGTCGGATCCCGTTATGAGAGGAGTATGAACGTAAGTAAAGCCACGCTCATTGAAAAATTTATGAATAGCGAAAGCCGCTACCGAACGCACGCGAAAGACCGCATTGTAAGTATTTGCACGCGGACGAAGGTGCGCGATAGTTCTCAAAAAGTCGGGAGAATGCTTCTTTTTCTGAAGCGGAAATTCGGGGGCGGAGAGACCCTCGACCTCGATATTTGATGCCTTCAGCTCGAATGGCTGCTTTGCCTCGGGTGTAAGCACGAGAGTACCTTCGATAACGAGAGAAGCGCCTACATTTTGCTTTGCGATCTCTTTATAGTTATCGAGCAGCTCGTTCTCAAAAACTATCTGAAGGTTCTTAAAATAGCTTCCGTCGTTAAGCTCGATAAAGCCGAACGCGTTGCTCGCACGGATAGTCCTTACCCATCCCGCAACGGTAATAGCTCTGTCGGCATAATCATCCGGAGACTTAAATATCTGTTTTAAAGTGATGCGTTTCATTTGAAGTAATCCTTTCTGTTTTGTATTTTGAGCCCAAACTTTCGGTAACTCTTGGATCTGCGCGATAACGCAATTTTTGAAAATCAAAACTGCAACTTCAAATCACTTGCGTTGCCTATTATAGCACATTTCAAAGCAATATGCAATATGTTTTTTAAAAATTTGCAATTTCTTTTTAGCAAAAATGTATTTTAGTTCTGTTTCCAGAAATTTTCGATAAAAAATGAAAGATCCTCGTTCGAATGTGCAAATTTTATATGTGACCAATGTCTCGGATACAGTGTTTTATACTGCTCGGTCTCATATCTGTCGTCAACGAGGACAACGACGCCGCGATCGTTTTCGCGTCTTATGACTCTTCCCGCCGCCTGAAGGACGTTGTTCATACCGGGATATGTGTACGCGTAATCATAACCGCGCTCATATTTATTTTCAAAATAATCTCTTATGATGTTCCGTTCGTTTGAAAGCCCCGGAAGACCGAGCCCTACGATCACGGTGCCGATAAGCCTCGTACCGGGGAGGTCTATTCCCTCGGAAAAGCTTCCGCCGAGGACGCAAAATCCCACGCGAAGCTTGCCCGTATCCTCGGGAAATGAATCGATGAAATTATTCCTTGCCGAGGCACTCATACTCGGTTTCTGAACTATCAAAGGAACATTCGAAAATTTTGCGGAAAACACCTCAAGCACATCCTTCATATAAGCATATGAAGGAAAATAAACAATATAGTTTCCTCTACGGTGTCTTACCGTATGCGCGATGATCGCCGCGATCTTCTTGACGGACTTTTTTCTATCCTCAAATCGAGTGCTTACGTTGGTCACCGCGGTAATACACAGATTGTTTTTCGGAAACGGTGACGGCAGGGTAAGCGTGACCTTGCTCTGCGTTCTGCCGAGAACATCGGCAAAATAATCGGGTGGTGTAAGCGTTGCGGAGAAAAACACAGACGATACGGATTTTTTGAGGCATTTTTCGATCGGATGCGACGGGTCAAGGCAAAACAGTTTGAATTTTATGTCCCCTCCGCCTATCTCCGTATAATTCAGAAACGCCTCGTCGTATATCTCGGCAATCTTGAGAAATTTGTGCAATTCAAAGCCGATATCCTTCACGGTGCTCTCAAAAGAATTGCCCGCACATTCTCGCAGCCATCTGTCAAGTCTTTCGGAAAGCAGTGCCACGGATCCAACAAAGGACTCGTTGAGTTCCCTGTCGAGATTGAAGCCGAATTCTCTGCCCTCCGCATCCTTGGACAACTCGTTTTTGCATCCCGCACGCAGCTTTCGCATAGAAATTATAAACTCACCGAACCATTTTATGAGCCTCGTCTCCGAGGATGGCAAGCTTGCGTACAGATTTTCAAACGTTTTGCACGAAAGGCTCGAGGAGTACATCTCCCGTGCTCTTTCGGGTAGATTGTGTGCCTCGTCTGCCAAAAAAACAAATCTTCCGTCCGCGGTGGCATTTTCCGAAAAATAGCGTCTCAGGTACACAACGGGGTCGAAAACATAGTTGTAGTCACATATCACAAGGTCGCAAAGCTCGGAAAGATCCAAAGAAAGCTCATAAGGACAGACTCCGTGTTTCTTCGCTACTTGAATTATGACTCCTCTCGTAAAACAGTTTTGCGTTGATAAAAGCTCATCTATCGCGAGCGAGATTCTGTTATTATACCCTTTGGCGTATCTGCATTTGCTCGTATCACAGTTGCTAAGACGCAACGAGGTGTTATCTGCACCGTCCTCGCACAAACACATAGTGTTCTTCGGAGAAAGCACGATCGTGCGAAGATGCGCACCGACCGCAAACAATCGTTCGGCGGCATTGTATGCCTCGCGTCTTGTTGAAGATTTTGCGGTAAGATAGAATATCTTATCACACAGCCCGTCGCCGAGCGCTCTTACCGCCGGATAAAGTGTTGAAATAGTCTTTCCGATACCCGTCGGGGCTTGAACGAAAAGACGTTTGCCGCGCTTTATACACCGATATTCCTCGGCAATAAGCTCCTTTTGTCCCTCTCGAAGCTCTTTGTACGGAAACGGCACGTCTTTTGCGGACGGTATCACGTATCTTTGACGGATATCGGCGTATTTTACACGCACGGCTATTTTATCCAGCAGTGCGTTCCAAAAGCGTTTGAGCTCGGCATACGTAAGGTCTTGATCGAATATCTTGAGCTCGGGTAACGACTCGGGAGACACCGAGCACTCGCCGCTGTCCTTTACAGGGCAATATATGAGCCTTGCTTTTATACGTTCCAAGCCGTCACGCTTACATAGCATATATGCGTAGCATTTAAGCTGTGCCAGATGCAACTTTGAAGCACTTGTAACTTCATAGCCCGTCGTTTTATACTCGTCAACGGTGATCTCTCCGCCGGAGTATTTTACGCCGTCGGCGCGCCCGCTTATGCAATACTCCGCACCTGCATATTCGTCCGTTACGGAAAGCCCCACCTCTTTTTTATATTCACCTTCTGAGGTGTCTCGGCAAAGGCTCTCCGATATCAATTTATGCAAATATATACCATTTTGCGTATTAAGAATACGTTCAGCCGACCTTCTGTATTCAAGATCTCCCGAACGCTCAGCCATAAAGCACAGCTCGCCGACCGATATCTCGACCCGGCTGATGTTGTCGGAGGTTATACTGTATTTCATTCGGTATCATCTCCTTTACGGCGTTATGTTCAATTGATCACCTTACGTCAAATTTATATACAGTCGTATGATCGTATATTTCACCCGGTCTTAATACGGTATCCGTAAAATTTTTGTGATTTATGCTGTCGGGCATATGCTGAGTCTCAAGGCAAAAGGCGTGGCGCCTTTGTTGAGGATATCCACCCTTGAGCGGATGATCGGAGTTTGCCAGAAAATTCGCCGTGTAAAACTGAACACAAGGCTGATCCGTGTACACGCTCAGCTCGCGACCGCTCTTCTCGTCATATACTTTTATCCGAAGCTTCGGATCGTCTGTTTTTCCGCCGACAAAATTCATACAGTGATCGTAACCGCCCGCAATTTTGAGATCGCGACATTTTTCGGTATCGAGATCACGACCGATCTTCTTAGGCGATGTAAAATCAAATGCCGTCCCCTTAACAGCCTTCAACTCTCCCGTGGGGATCAGTGTTTCGTCTGTGGGAAGATATGTGTCCGCATCTATCGTGATCTCGTGATCGAGCACGCTTCCGGAAGCATATCCGCCAAGATTAAAATACGAATGATTTGTAAGGTTAAGTATTGTGGGCTTATCCGCCTGCGCTTTGTAATTTATCGACAGTGCGTCGTCACTCGTAAGCTTATATGTCACGGTTACCGAAAGAGTACCGGGATAGCCCTCTTCACCGTCCACCGAAACATAGGACATCACAAGATACGGCTCGTCCACGTCGTGCATCTCGACATTCCAAAGCTTGTTTGAAAAGCCTTGCTTTCCGCCGTGAAGATGATTTTTCCCGTCGTTACAATACAACGTGTATCCGACACCGTCAAGCGTAAATTTGCCGTTTGCAATACGGTTTCCAACTCTTCCTACAACTGCGCCGAGATATCCGTCGCCGAACTCATAATCGGAAAGGCTGTCATATCCTGCCACGACGTCGGAAAAGCGTCCGTATCTGTCTTTGACACAGAGCTTTATAACAGCGGCACCGTAATCGATAATCGTTACCTGTGTACCGTTTCCGTTAGAGAGTGTGTAGCTTGACACCTTTTCACCCGTCGAAAGTACGCCATAGTGCTTTTTTTCAATATTGCACATATCAGTCACCGTAGCCATTGGGATTTTTCGTCTGCCAATTGTAAGCATCCATGCACATATCTTTTAAGCCATATTGAGCCTTCCAACCGAGATATTTTTCCGCTTTTGAAGGATCCGAATAACTTGTAGCCACATCTCCTTGACGTCTTGCCACGACCCTATAAGGAATATCTAAACCGGTAGTCTCCATATATGCGTTTACTATATCGAAAACAGAATAACCTACTCCCGTTCCAACGTTATAATATTCTATACCCTTAACCTGCTTAGCGCGCTTAAGTGCTGCGAGATGAGCCTTAGCAAGATCTACAACGTGAATATAATCGCGCACGCCCGTACCGTCGTGCGTATCATAATCGTCACCGTATACTTCCAAATGATCCAACGCGCCTATACCGACTTTGGTTATGTAAGGCAGTAAATTATTTGGAATACCGTTCGGATCTTCTCCGATAAGTCCACTCTTATGCGCACCTATCGGATTAAAATATCTGAGCACAGAGACGCTGAGGTCTTTATCCGAGACCGCAAGATCTCCGAGTATACGCTCTATCATAAGCTTTGTCTGACCGTAGGGGTTGGTTGCGGAGAGCGGAAAATCCTCGGTGATCGGCATCGTCTCCGCCTTTCCGTATACAGTCGCCGACGAGCTGAAAACTATTGTCTTGGCTCCGTGCGCCTTCATTATACGGCAAAGATTGAGTGTTCCCGTAATATTATTATGGTAATAGAGAAGCGGCTTTTCCACCGATTCACCTACCGCCTTAAGACCTGCAAAATGGATAACGCTGTCGATATCGTTTTCAGCAAATACCTTGTCTACCGCATCATAGTCAAGAAGATCCGCCTCATAGAACTTAAAGCTCTTGCCCGTTATCTTCTCTATCCTATCTATAACACACGGCTTGCTGTTGCAAAAATTATCAAGCACTACGAGATCGTACCCTTCATTAAGCAACTCAACGATAGTGTGCGAACCTATGTAACCGGTTCCACCCGTGATAAGAACTGACATACTTTCCTCCAAAATGTTTATATATTATGTATTTAATCAGCTGTTCTTATGCTTCAAATACGGAGCAACGGCGGCATTCATCACATCCGCCTTCCCTTCCATATCGGCTACCAATTTAAATTGATTTCTCGCCCTGTCGAGATTGTGCTCGGGATACGCAATCTTGAAATAGGTATCGCCATTCAAATAGTCGGTAAGAAAACGAATACCCGTTTCAAGCGTTATTACGACTGCTCCGAGCGGAAGCATTTTAACTTCGTTATCTGTAAGTGACGATCCGACAGCGCTAAGAAATCCGTCCGCAAAGGCTCTGAACATATCCTCTCTCATATATACCTTTGAAAGCTCCGTCTCGTCCTCCGCGGCGGACGAGGCACCGAATCTGATCGAGTCACCGAAATCGTAAAGTGCCGATCCCGGCATAACGGTGTCAAGATCCAAAATACATATTCCTTCACCGCTCGCATCATCCATCATAATATTATTAAGCTTTGTATCATTGTGCGTGACTCTCAAAGGTATCTCACCGCTTCGTATCTTGCTAACTATCGACGAACAAAGGTCTGCGCGAGAACTTGCAAACTCTATCTCGGCTTTGACGCCATCAGCTCTTCCCGCCTTGTTTTCCTCTATTGCCTTGTAAAGATCCGAGAGTCTTGACTCCGTGTTATGGAAATTTTTGATAGTCTCGCAAAGCACGGAAGCATCAAAATCCGCAAGATCCCTTTGAAATCTGCCGAATGCTGCCCCAACCTTTTTAAACATTTCGTCGGACTCGACCGCTTGATAACATGTAGCATTCTCAATACATTTGTACATACGCCATACGCTACCCCAATCATCAACGTAGTAATTTTCGCCTTTCTTTGAAGGAATTACGGTAAGCGTTCTTCTCTCAAAATCCGCGTATCCTTCACTTCGATATTTTTCGCGAAGATATTCGGTAACTGCGGAAATATTGCTCATAAGTCCACGGTAATCCGTAAATATTGACGTGTTTATGCGCTGAAGAACATATCTTGATTTTTCACCGTCTTTGTTCAATACAACAAAAAACGTACGGTTGATATGTCCGCTCTTACATTCGGTAACCTCGACAGGATTACCCTCGACTGCAAAATGATCTGCCAATGCGCATATATACTCTTGTGTTAATTCTACCATATTTGTGATTTTCCTTTCGTAAGCGTAAAGACGAATTCTATTTTTTCCACATATTTCTCGGGTATTCCTTGTTTTCAATAAGCCGATCTATGCTCGATCTCACCTTTTCTCTGTCCTCATGATATGTAACCCCATACCAGACCGCCGAAGTGGGATATACTTTTACGGTACATTTACCCGCTTCAAGTGCGCCTGCCACGGCATACGGCAGATAATATTCTTTTTTGATCCAATCGGGATCGTTGAAATCAAGCGATCTCAAAAAATCTTCAAATCCCTGCCACATATATTTGAGCATACCATTGGTAAATCCCCAACAGTTCATAGATGCTATGCTGTCGGCGGAAAGTGCGTGCTCGGTTCCGTCGGCATCGATATATTTTGCGTTGTCACCGTCACGCGCTATCTTCGTTCGTTCGGTAACCGAAACGAGCAACGAGTTTTCGTCCGCGGTGCAGATACCCCTCGACACGGTTCCGTTCTCGGTCAAAGTGTTTCCGAGTCGATATCCTATCATACAGCAATCTTCTTTGCCTTTAGCTAATCCGTCTTTGTTTGCAAAATGCTTTGCAAGAAGTTCGAAAGCCTGTCTGCCGTAAAAGTCATCGGCGTTTATCGCGGCAAAGTCACCGTCAATGGCATCCCTTGCCGCAAGAACGGCGTGTGCGGTTCCGAATGGCTTCACCCTTCCGTCGGGAATGCTTACCCCCTCGGGAATGTCGTCTATGCGCTGGAAGCAATATTCGACCTTGATTTTTCCTTCAAGCCTTTTGCTTACGGTTTCGCGGAAGAGATCGTAATTTTCTTCCTTTATAACAAAGACAACTTTATCAAATCCGGCACGTATAGCGTCATAGATTGAAAAATCGAGAATAAACTCGCCGTTATCCGTCATAGGGTCGATCTGCTTGAGTCCTCCATATCTTGAACCCATACCTGCCGCCAAAATAACAAGTGTCATAACATCCTCCAAATACGTACACTAAATCTATTATCGTTATATTATACAACACATTTTGGCAAGTTGCAACCGAAAAGAATAAATTAATATATTTTTTACATAAAAAATTATACACTATTTTTCAATACTCGTTGACAAAGCCGTATCCATATGATATAATTGTCTCAAATGATACATTTTTGAGGTGGAGTATGGGTCAAAAGGCAGAAACCTGTGAAACGCTCAAGGATTCTCTTCTTTCTTTTATGAAATCCGTCGATGTCTTTGCATCTCTTGACAGAGATACGGTATCGGAGCTCATAGACGCCGGAGAGATATTTCTTACGGAATATCTGCCGGGTGAGATCATATACAGTCCAAGCCTTGCGTCTCAAAGTATAGATCCCGCTATAATTATGCAGGGATCCGCGACGGTCTTCTCATCCGATGAAGGGAGAGAGGTATGCTTGAGAGTGCTGAACGTCGGAGGGCTGTTCGGAGTTGCCAATCTATTTGCGGATACCGATACGTTCATAAGTACTGTCAAGGCGGAGAAAAAATGCTCGGTGATCTTTATAAGGCAAGCAACGTTCAAAAAGCTGTTGGAAAGTAATCCGCAATTTATGTACGCATACTTTCATTTCCTCGCCGATCGCATAACCTTTCTTAACAGAAAGATAAGGCAATTTACCGCAGGCAGTGCAGAGCGCAGACTCGCAATATATCTTGACACGATATCCGAGCAGGACAGCTTCGCGCTTCCGTTTAATTATTCAAAGCTTTGCGAGATGATAGACGTAGGCAGAGCCTCTCTCTATCGGGCACTTGACACACTGACCGAAAAAGGCATTATTTCACGCGAGGGCAAGCTCATCACGATTATTGATCGGACGGCATTACGAAAATACGGATATGCCCCGAATAAATAATATTATTCAAATTTGAAAGGAAGCCAAAATGAACCAAAGGTTAAAAAAATCAATCTTAAGTATAGCAGCTATGCTGTTACTTATCACAATTTCGCTCGGTCTTATGACCGCTTGCGATAAAGATCCCGCCATAGACGACGATGAGTCGCAGGAGTCCTCGTCCGTCTCAGAATCCATCGGCAATGTATCCGAAAGCGGCGAAAATAACGCGGACACAGATACGCCGAAAACAGACGATACCACGGCAAGAATAATCCTTCTTAACGGTACTACCGGTATGGGCGCGGCAAATATGATGGCTGAAAATGATTCTCAGTTCAGCTTTGAAATCGCCACTGCCGCCGATGTCGTTTCTGCGGCTATGATAAGCGGAAGCGCAGATATTGCGGCCGTTCCGACCAACCTCGCGTCGGTACTCTACAACAAGACAAAGGGCAATGTCAAGGCTGCGGCGATAAACACAAAGGGGGTTCTCTACATCCTCGAAAACGGAAGTAGCATCACCTCGTTTGATTCCCTCAAAGGCAAGACGGTATACGTTCCCGGACTCGGCTCTAATCCCGAATATCTTCTTAAATATCTTTGCGCCAAAAACGGACTCGAGGTCGGCAAGGACATCACAATAGACGGAACGACGTATCCGAGCCCCGATGAACTTACTACCGCCGTAGTTGCGGGAAAAGCCGATATTGCTCTGCTCCCCGAGCCCAAGGTCACGGTCATCAAGTCCAAAAACGCCAATATCAACGTTGCGCTTGATATTACAGCGGAATGGGAAAAGGCGTGCGGTGCCGAAAACACCCTTGTTCAAGGATGTATAATCGTAAGAACCGAATTTGCGGAAAACCACCCCGAGGTCGTTGAAAAATTCCTTACCCAATACAAGGCTTCCATAGAGAAGATAGCCACGGATCCCGAAACATCCGCTACAAATATGGCTTTGCTCGGAATCCTTCCGAGCAAAGAAGTGGCACTTAAGGCTATTCCCGGATGCAATATTTGCTATATGGAAGGCGAAGAGATGAAAACGGCTCTTTCGTATCTTTTCGGCGCGCTTTATGAGATCGAACCGAAATCCGTTGGCGGCGCCGTTCCGGACAATGCTATCTACTATACGCGAACAAAATGATGGCATAATAATCGGATCAAGTTAAATCATATATAATTCAGTCGAAAAGGAGGAATGTCGGAAATATGCAAAGCATCAAGAAGCACACGTTCAAAATCTTAAAAATCATAATCATATTTGCTTTTTGGATGGGAGTGTGGCAATTACTCGCAAGCGCTACGGATAATGAACTGCTCTTCCCCACGCCGATAAGCGTACTGAGACGCTTTTTAGAGCTTGCTTCCGGTGCCGAATTTTACAAGATCATACTCTACTCTATGATCCGCGTTCTTCTTGGAACGATCAGTGCCGTACTCTGCGGCATCCTCCTTGGAGCGCTGACAAGTCAATGTAAGATAGTATACGACTTTCTGCGTCCCCTTATGACGGTAATAAAATCGACTCCCGTTTCCTCTTTCATAATTTTAGCTCTCGTATGGATGAGACGTACGCTTTTGCCGATATTCATAGTCTACCTTATAGTCCTTCCCGTGGTATTTTCGAACGTGCACGAAGGTATAAAATCAGCGGATCCGAAGCTCGTTGAAATGACAAAGGTGTACAGGATTCCATTCTTAAAAAAGATACGCGTACTGTACATTCCGTCGGTCCTTCCCTACTTCAGATCGGCAATAATGACCTCGACGGGGCTTGCGTGGAAGGCGGGCATCGCAGCCGAGGTACTTGCCGCTCCCGCTATCTCCATCGGAAAGATGCTCTTTGAATCAAAGCAATATCTCGAAACGACGGATCTCTTCGCTTGGACGCTGGCGGTCATTGTTATGAGTCTCATTATCGAATTGATCCTCGGAGCAATATCCGGCAAATTTCTTTCAGCGGACAAAAGAACAAGGAACGGAGGTAAGGCAGATGCTTAAAATAGCCGAACTCAGTCATTCCTTCGGAGACACCCAAGTGTTCAATAAACATTCGTTTGAATTTCCCGATACGGGATGCTTTGTGATAATGGGAGACTCGGGATGCGGAAAAACCACACTGCTCAATATCATCGCGGGAACGCTCAAGCCCGACTGCGGTGAGGTTATGTTCGACCGTAACGCGCTAAAGGTTTCGTATATGTTTCAAGAGCCGAGACTTTTCCCATGGATGAGTGCCGCTGAAAACATAAACCTTGTGCTCGGCGGCAAAAAGGCCACACTTGCAAAAGCAAATGAACTGCTCTCTGTCGTCGGCCTCGGGACGGACGCGGACAAATATCCCTCTGAGCTCTCGGGCGGTATGAATCAGCGCGTTTCGTTCGCAAGAGCTCTCGCTTACCAAGGCGACGTGCTTCTGCTCGACGAGCCATTTAACGGGCTTGACGAGGATAATATCAGAAACTTGATAAAGATCATTAAAGAGTATTCAAAGGATCACCTTGTAATAGCTGTTACACACGCGCGCGAATATGCGGAAGAGTTATCCGAAAGCATCATATATCTCTAACTTTCACGGGATGTTATAAATATTTACATTTAAATCTAAATTAGTATAAAATAACGGCTTTATAATCTTGCCTCGATATGATATAATTCTTAAGTGTTTACGATAATCACTTGATGAATCAAGAAAGGAAGCCGTTTTTTATGCTTACTGTTAAAAAGAAGACAAAAGCTTTATTTACTGCGTTTATTTTCGGAGCATATGCAGTATATTCGTACATTCTTTTACCGTTATACGTGTATCTTTGCAGTGATATAATGTATGTGGATACGGTATTACCGAATATAGTTGAAGCGGTATATACGCTTATCGAGCTTTCGGTATTTGTGCTTTCCTTTGCTTTCATCATATATCACGGCATAAAATATTCTTTGAAAGACGCTAAGTACTTCATCCTTGCATATTCGGGAGCCATTCTCTTTAAATATCTTTCAAACTATCTCATCACTTCGGTAATGGAAGGCGGACTCAGCCTTGTAAGCTTCAAAAATGTCGGGATCCTCATACTTATAGAAGCTTTCCAAGTCGGAGTGCTTGTTTTCTGTGTCAGAACCATACGTAATGAGTGCTCGGCAGCACTTGATGCGGGAAGATCCTGTTTTCCTCTCCAAAAGCTTTTTGATCTCGGAAATCCTATGCAAAGAGCGGCATTCATCGGTGCTTTGATCATCTGCGTGCTTAAGATCATTACAAGAATTATATACGACATTACCTACGGAATGCCGGATAGCCTGCTCGAGGTACTCGTTATGGTCGGTTACTACTCTCTTGACATAGTAGTCGGCGTGATGTGCTATTTTGCCGAGATATGGATACTGATGGGGCTTAATGAAAAAGAAGCCGACAAAAGAATTCCGAGCACAGATACGAACTGAACTTTTAAGATTTTTTATAAAAAAACAAGCGATTTCGGATATCTTTCCTTGATCGCTTGTTTTTTACTTTTTGTACATCAAACGGACATCAGATAAAAAATCAAATTTATACCAATGTGGATAAAACCTATTCCATATATCAATCCCGTGATAAATCTTCTGACATTATTAGACATAATACAAAGGAAAAATTGAACTCCGCCATCTGTAATTAAAGGCATATCACACTCAAATGAAAAATGCAACACAAAAAGGAAAAAAACTCCCGAAAAAATCGAGAGTTTTTTGTATAAGATAATAACTTATCTCTTTGAGAACTGCGAAGCACGACGAGCGGCTTTGAGTCCGTATTTCTTTCTTTCCTTCATTCTGGGGTCACGGGTAAGGAATCCGGCAGCCTTAAGAGCGGGCTTGTATTCCTCGTCAGCCTTTACGAGAGCACGTGCAAGACCGTGACGGATAGCGCCTGCCTGACCGGAGAAGCCGCCGCCCTGAACGTTTGCAATGATATCGAATTTGCCTGTCGTACCTGTTACGCCGAAGGGCTGGTTAACGATGAGCTTAAGTGTCTCGAGTCCGAAATATGCGTCGATGTCACGACCGTTGATCGTGATAGCGCCTGTTCCGGGAACTATACGAACGCGAGCTACGGATTTCTTTCTTCTGCCTGTTCCGTAGAAATAAGGCTTAGCACTTGTATACATTATCGATTACCTCCCTGATTAAACTTCATAAGCTTCGGGCTTCTGAGCTGCGTGATTGTGCTCAGCACCTCTGAATACCTTAAGGCGTGTTGCGGACTTGCTGCCTATCGAGTTGTGAGGAAGCATTCCCTTAACTGCGAGCTCAACTGCCTTCTCGGGCTTAGTTGCCATAAGCGTCTTGTACTGTACAGCTTTAAGACCGCCGATGTAACCGGAATGACGATAATAATACTTCTGCTCAAGCTTCTTACCTGTAAGAACTACTTTATCGGCATTTACGATGATAACGAAATCGCCGCAGTCTACATGAGGTGTAAACTCGGGAGTATGTTTGCCGCGAAGAAGTGTTGCGGCTGCAGCGGCTACCTTACCGAGAGGCTTGCCTGCTGCGTCAATAACATACCACTTGCGATTTACGGATTCTTTTTTCTGCATAAATGTTTTCTGCGTAATTGTGGACATTTCTACTTGTTCCTCCGTTAAATATTAGGTGTTTTTTACCTCGAAAGTATACCACAAAGTTTTTTATTTGTCAACACCTTTTTCGATTTTTTTGCGATTATTTTAATTTAGATATCTGTTTGCTCGTTTTTTCTTCGTTTTGCTCGTTTTTAATATTCGTTTGCTTTGGCGGCGATGTAAAAATGTTTACAAATTAAGCGGCAAATATCGCTAAAATCAGAAGCTACTCATTGCAAGAAATATCTTGCACACCCGGCAAAAAAGTATAAATCGCCATATTTTAACCCATAAATCTACACATATATATGATATAATAATGCGTTTTATGTAAAGATGATTTATTGGAGGAAATATGCGAAAAATACTCAAATTTCTCAAGTCTTACAAGCTTGAGACCATACTTGCGCCCGCTTTTAAAATGCTTGAAGCGTGCTTTGAGCTTATAGTTCCGCTTGTCGTTGCCGACATCATAGACAACGGAATAGAAAATGCGGACAGAGCCTACATCATATCACGTTGTTCAATAATGGTAGCACTTGGGGTAATAGGTCTTGCCTGCTCCATTACCGCGCAGTTCTTTGCGGCAAAAGCGGCTACAGGATTTGCGTGTGAGCTGCGCTCGTCACTTTATTCACACATTCAAGGGCTTTCACCTTCCGAAAAGGACGTACTCGGAACATCTACGCTTATCACGAGAATGACAAGCGACGTCAATCAGATACAGAACGGTATCAATCTCGTGCTGAGGTTATTTCTACGCTCCCCTTTTATAGTTATCGGTGCCATGGTAATGGCTTTTACGATAGATGTACAATCGGCGCTGACATTTGCTGTCACCATCCCCGTGCTTTCGGTCATCGTATTCGGAATAATGCTTATAAGCATTCCCATATATAAAAAGGTTCAATCGCGACTTGACGCGGTCACGCTTACGACAAGAGAGAACCTCAACGGCACGAGAGTCGTTCGTGCATTCAACAAAGAGGAACACGAGATAAAGACCTTCGCAGCGGCAAACGATGCACACACATCCGTTCAGATGTTTGCGGGAAGAATAAGTGCGCTTATGAATCCACTTACCTACGCCGTCATCAACATTGCAATAGTAGTTCTTATCGACAAGGCATCAATAAGAGTCGATAGCGGTATCATAACCCAAGGCGAGCTTATAGCACTCGTAAACTATATGTCGCAAATACTCGTAGAGCTTATAAAGCTTGCCAACCTCATTATAAGTATCACAAAAGCGGTCGCTTGCGGAAATCGCGTGGGAGCTATATTTGAAATTCCCACCGGAATGGCAACGGAAGGCGGCGCAAACAAATCCGCGGACGAGCACAGCTTTATAGAATTCCGTGATGTAAGTTTAAAATATCGTAATGCCGCCGAACCGACTCTGACGGGTATAAACGTCAATATAGAAAAGGGGCAGACCATCGGTGTCATAGGAGCAACGGGGTCCGGAAAGTCTTCATTTATCAATATGATCCCACGATTTTACGACGCTACGGACGGAGTGCTCTATTTCGACGGAAATGACGTTAAAACACTTGACGTCGAAAAGCTCCGTTCAAGGATAGGCGTTGTCCCCCAGAAAGCGGTACTGTTCAAAGGCACTATACGCTCCAATCTTCTTTGGGGTAACGAAAATGCGACAGACAGCGAAATGTGGAAAGCCCTTGAACTTGCTTCCGCAAAAGAATTTGTTGAAAACAAGAACGGCGGTCTCGACGCAGAAGTATTGCAAAAAGGTTCAAACTTTTCAGGCGGACAGAGGCAAAGACTTACTATTGCCCGTGCACTTATAAGACGTCCAGAGGTTCTCATACTTGATGACAGCACCTCTGCACTCGATATGGCAACCGATGCCGCGCTTCGGCGTGCCATTGCGGAGCTGGATTACGATCCGACCGTGTTTATAGTATCGCAACGAGCCTCATCCGTTCGTAACGCCGATAAAATACTCGTGTTTGAGGACGGAGAAATAATAGGTGCGGGCACACACGATGAACTTATTAAAAATTGTGATGTCTATCTTGAAATATACCGTTCGCAGTTTGGTGATGAGGGACTTAACATTCCCGCTCAAAGCGCTAATTAAAAGGAGGGCTGATATATGAAAAAAGTCAGTAATAAAATATCAAATATGTCAACTCTCTCAAGAGTTCTCAAATACCTTAAGGGGAATGTATTTTTCCTTATACTTTCGCTTATATTCGCGTTTGCGGTCGTCGTGCTGACACTCTATCTTCCCGTACTCACCGGAGATGCGGTCGATCTTGCGGTCGGACAAGGCGACGTCGATTTTGAGGGGATCGCAAAAATACTCGGCAAGATGGCAGTGATAATAGGCGTTACGGCACTTCTTCAGTGGATTATGGGTATGATAAACAACCGATTGACGTACTCGGTCGTCAAAAAAATACGCTTTGATGTGTTCAAAAAGCTTCAAAAGCTTCCCGTAAGCTACGCGGACAACCATCAGACCGGTGAAACGGTAAGCCGCGTAATCTCGGATGCGGACAAGCTCGGAGATGGTCTTCTTATGGGCTTCACACAGCTTTTTACCGGTGTATTGACCATACTCGGAACACTTCTCTTTATGGTAACTATAAGTCCCGTGATCACCCTTGTTGTCGTTCTCGTAACGCCCATTTCTCTTTTCGTTGCGGCATTTATAGCGAAGAAGACTTTTTCTATGTTCAAACGTCAATCGGAGATAAACGCCGAGCAGACGTCTCTCGTTGATGAGAGCATATCAAACGCCAATGTAGTCACCGCGTTTGGCAGAGAGGCAAGTCTTTACGACAAGTTTGTCAACATAAACGAAGATCTGCGCCGTTGTTCCCTTCGCGCTATATTCTTCTCTTCCATAACCAACCCCGCAACAAGATTTGTGAACAGTCTTGTCTATACGGGCGTTGCTTTGGCAGGTGCACTCACAGTCGTTGCCTCTGCCGGCACCGAAGGCGCGTTTACCGTCGGAATGCTTTCCTGTTTTCTGAGTTATGCCAACCAATATACAAAGCCTTTTAATGAAATATCGGGCGTCGTAACCGAGCTCCAAGGTGCACTTGCATCCGCCTCAAAAATATTTGAGATACTTGACACTCCAGAGGAAATTCCGGAACCCGAGAATGCTCTTGTCCTCGACGAAAGCAATACGGACGGAAGAGTTTCGCTTTCCGATGTAAGCTTTTCTTACGTTCCCGAACGCAAGTTAATAGAAAACTTCAATCTTGACGTCAAGCCGGGTCAGAGAGTGGCAATAGTAGGTCCGACGGGATGCGGAAAAACGACGGTAATAAATCTGCTTATGCGCTTTTACGACGTAAACAGCGGCTCTATAAAGGTCAGCGGAACGGATATACGCAACATAACAAGAGGAAGCTTACGCGACGCTTACGGTATGGTGCTTCAGGACACATGGCTGAGGAGCGGAACGGTAAGAGAAAATATTACTATGGGAAATCCCGACGCTACCGACGAGGAGATCAAGGCGGCGGCAAAAGCGACGCACGCGCACAGCTTTATTAAGAGATTACCGCAAGGCTACGACACAGTCATTACCGAAAGCGGCACTACCCTGTCTCAGGGTCAAAAACAGCTTCTCTGCATCACGCGAGCTATGCTCAGCAAGCCGATGTTGCTCATCCTTGACGAGGCAACATCGTCAATTGATACGCGCACGGAAATAAAGATACAAAAGGCGTTTGCCAATATGATGGAAGGACACACCTCATTCATAGTAGCGCACCGTCTCTCAACCATAAAGGATGCGGATATCATCCTCGTTATGAAAGACGGAAATGTTATCGAGCAAGGAAGCCACGATGAGCTGTTGAAGAAAAACGGATTCTATACCGAACTCTATAACAGCCAATTCGTCAATATTTAACACAAACATTTTAAGTGAGAGGATCAATTCTTGATTCTTTCACTTTTTTATCACACATTTTACAGAGATATAGAGTATAATAATACATTATGAAATAAATACAGAATTTAAAATGGAGGAACAAAGTTGCTATTACTTAAAGACATAGTAAAAAAATACGACAGCAACGAAAATGAGGTCACAGCGCTTCGCGGAGTAAGCATAGAATTTAGGAAGAACGAGTTTGTCTCGATCCTCGGTCATTCGGGATGCGGCAAAACGACGCTTCTCAACATCATAGGCGGACTTGATAAGTACACGAGCGGAGATCTCATAATCGACGGCAAATCAACAAAAGAATACAAAGATTCGGATTGGGATACTTACAGAAACCACTGTATAGGATTCGTATTTCAATCTTACAATCTGATCCCGCATCAGACGGTGCTTGCAAACGTTGAGCTGGCGCTTACCCTTTCCGGCGTGAGCAAGAGCGAGCGGACACGCCGTGCAAAGGAAGCACTTGCCAAAGTCGGACTTGCGGACCAGATGAAGAAGAAGCCCAATCAGCTCTCCGGAGGTCAGATGCAAAGAGTTGCCATCGCGCGTGCTTTGGTAAACGATCCCGAGATACTTCTCGCCGACGAACCGACAGGTGCGCTTGATTCGGACACGAGCGTACAGATAATGGATATGCTGAAGGAGGTCGCAAATGACAGGCTTGTCATTATGGTAACTCACAATCCCGAGCTTGCCGAGCTTTACTCCACAAGAATAGTAAAGCTTATCGACGGCAATATAGTCAGCGACTCTATGCCATACGATTCAAGTGCCGAAGCAAAAGATAACAAGGCAGAGGAAGAAAGCGAATTCGTTTTCAGCAACGGCAAGATCAAAAAGGCTTGCAAGCGCCAAAAGGTCAACACAAAAGCATCGGTTAAAAGTAAAAAAAGATCTATGACCTTCAAGACCGCGCTTTCATTAAGTCTTAATAACCTTATGACGAAAAAAGCGCGTACAATGCTTACCTCATTTGCGGGAAGCATTGGCATCATAGGTATTGCGCTGATACTCTCGCTTTCATCGGGAATTCAAGCCTTCATAACTCAGCTTCAGGAGGATACCCTTTCTTCTTATCCGATAACGATAACATCGGATGAGGTGCAGCTCAACGATCTGCTTACCACGATATTGAGTCAGAAGGACAAGGACATCACGCACGATATGGACAAGGTCTACTCAAGTTCTGCTATGTTTGAGATAGCAAAGGCAATATTCAACGCAGATGTTCATAAAAACGATCTTGAATCCCTCAAGGCGGCACTTGACGCAGATCCCGATATAGATAATTACGTTACAGATATACAGTATGTATACGCACAAACCCTGCATATATATTCGAGAGATCCGGACGGAGATCTGATCAAGGTAAATCCGAGCACCATTATGACGAGCATATCCTCGGGACTCGGTATGAGCACCGGAAGCAGTACGAGCGGATTCGGCTCAAGTATGATGATGTCAGGCCTCAATATATGCTCTGAAATGATCAACAACCAAGAAGTCCTGTCCGAGCAATACGATATCGTTGCGGGAAAATGGCCCGAAAAATATAACGAGGTAGTGCTCGTAGTCGATAAAAACAACGAATTAAACGACCTCTATATGTATGCCCTGGGACTTAAGGATCCGGACGAAATAAACGATATTATCAATGCCGCTATGAAAGGTGAAAGTTACGAAAGTCAGGATATCAGTTTTACGTACGAAGATATTTTGAATAAGACATTCAATCTTGTTCTGAGCGGAGACTATTATCAATTTGACGAGAGCACGGGCAAATGGG
The DNA here is from genome assembly GCA_964653575.1 of uncultured Lachnospiraceae bacterium. GTDB lineage: Bacteria > Bacillota > Clostridia > Oscillospirales > CAG-272 > HGM12650. The sequence continues at coordinate 22,062 of CAZZFP010000006.1, read as the reverse complement.
TGAATATGAGTGAAAACGCAAACTATGTTGATTATCTCGCAAAAACAGGTCTTGAAATAAAGATCTCCGGCATCGTAAAGCCCTCGCCCGATTCCGTAGCTCAATCTATATCGGGTGCTATCGGTTATACACACGAGCTTGCTGAATATGTTATCGAACACAATGCAAACACTGATGCAGTAAAGGCTCAGCTTGCAGATCCTACACTTGATATTTTCGAAAATCTTCCCTTTGATGACGGCTCGCTTGACAATATGACCTCAAAAGACAAGGCAGATGCCGTAAAGACATATTTTGCTTCACTCACAAGTCACGAGAAAGCGGAAATATACAAACAAATCGCCTCGACCCCATCCGATGAAGAGCTTGACGCTATGACAAAGCAATATATCACGGAAACAGGACTTACCTCCCGCGAGGCTATAATAGCCGCTGTAAAGCAGCTCGGCAGTAGCCAGATGGAAGGAATACCACCGGAAATGATTGAGAATTATCTCAACGCTATGACGGACGAGGAGCTCAATCAGTTCATATACACCGCCGTAAGAGAAAAGGTCGCAGAGCAGTTTGCAAACGCATCCGAAGGTCAGCTGTCGGGACTCGGTGATGACGAACTTGCAAGGCTCTTTGACGCAAGTCTTGGAGTTATGGATGAATCCTCACTTGCGGAGCTTTACGAAAAATATATGCCGGCTCGCTTCTCCGATTCAACATTTGAAAAGAACAAAACAGAGCTCGGCATTACCGACAAAAAGATCCCCTCATCGATCAATATTTATGCTTCTACCTTTGAGGACAAGGATCGTATCACGGAGTGGATAGCTGACTACAATGCCACAGCCGAGGCAAACGGAAATGAAGCCGGCACGATCAAATATACAGATTACGTCGGCTTGTTGATGTCATCCGTAACAAGGATAGTCGATATAGTTTCCATCGTGCTTATTGCCTTTGTAGGTATTTCACTTGTCGTTTCCGCTATAATGATCGGAGTTATAACCTATATCTCGGTAATAGAACGTACCAAAGAGATAGGAATACTTCGCGCAATAGGCGCGTCGAAGAAGGATATCAAGCGCGTATTTAACGCCGAAACCACGATAATCGGTCTTGTTTCCGGTGCTATGGGTATCATAATAACGCTTATCCTGCTGATCCCCACGAATATGATAGTTGAGAGCCTCACCGAGGTCTCCAATATCGCTCAGCTGCCCGTCATAGGTGCTTGTGCCCTTATAGCAGTCAGCGTAGGCATTACGCTTATCGCAGGTCTCTTCCCCGCCAAGCTTGCTGCAAAGAAGGATCCCGTGGTAGCGCTCAGAACCGAATAATAGCAACAGTAATCGAAAAGAAAGAAGCGCATCGTACTTTCACATTGCAGTACGATGCGCCGATTTTTATATAAATTTAAGTCTTTGAATCGATTAATTTTCAAATAAAGGTGTGGAAAGGTACCTGTCCCCTGTATCCGGCAACAGAACGACGATCTTTTTTCCGTAGTTTTCTGGACGTTTTGAAAGTTCGATCGCGGTATGCAATGCGGCGCCTGACGATATTCCGACAAGTACGCCCTCCTTGCATCCCATAAGTCTTGCTGCTTTATAAGCCTCATCATCTGTCACTGTTATTACCTCGTCGTACACGGTAGTATCCAACACCTCGGGAATAAATCCTGCGCCTATCCCCTGAAGCCCGTGCGCACCGGCACTGCCGCCGGATAAAACCGCAGACGAAGCGGGCTCGACTCCGACAATCTTAACATCGGGAATCTTTTCTTTAAGGTACTTACCAACACCCGTGATAGTTCCTCCCGTACCTATACCGGCAACGAAAATATCCACATCTCCGTCGGTATCGTCAAATATTTCAGGGCCCGTGGTATCGTAATGAGCCTTCGGATTTGCGGGATTTACGAACTGACCCGCGATAAAAGCTCCGGGTATCTCATCTGCAAGCTCCTCAGCCTTTTTGATAGCACCCGACATTCCGAGTCGTCCGTCGGAAAGGATGAGCTCTGCTCCGTACGCTTTCATAAGTCTTCTTCGTTCAATCGACATGGTGTCGGGCATTACTATAATGACTCTGTATCCTCTCGCCGCCGCAACAGAGGCAAGTCCTATTCCCGTATTACCGCTCGTAGGTTCTATGATAACAGAACCTTCTGTCAGCCTTCCGCTCGCTTCTGCCTCGTTTATCATCGCCCTCGCCACGCGATCCTTGACAGATCCCGCGGGATTAAGATATTCAAGCTTGGCTATAAGCTTTGCGCCGAGCCCGAGCGATTTCTCTATATTTGTTAATTCAAGAAGCGGAGTTTTTCCGATCAACTGATCGACAGAGGTATATATTTCAGACATAGAAACAACATCCTTTCGGTAACTAAAAACTTATTATAAATTATATTACACAAATATCTTTTTGTCAATCGTTTTTTAACGCAAAAACGGCATTTCATTTCGGAAGCTCAACGATAAACGTTGTGCCCCGCCCCGGTTCACTGTCTACCGTGATACCGCCTTTGCACAGATCAACGATCCTTTTTACCAAAGCAAGCCCGAGACCGTTGCCATCGCTCGTGCGTGAGCTGTCCCCTTGATAAAATTTTTCAAAAATATGCTTCTGTACCTCATCCGTCATACCATCACCGTGATCTGTAACGGAAATGAGTATCCTTTCATTTTGCGCTTTCAATCCGATAGCGATACATCCGCCGACGGGAGAATGCTTGATCGCGTTGTCTAAGATATTCAGCCACACCTGTTCCAAAAGCGACTGACTGCCGTAATAGATCGTCTTATCCAGATCAATATCGAATTCGATCCTTTTGGGCTCCCATTTCCCTTCGAGCATCAAAACGCATTGACGAATTTGTTCGTCCAGTCGATATTCCGATTGATCCGGAATCATTTCCTGATTTTCAAGCTTTGAAAGCAACAAAATATTGCCTGACATACTGCTGAGCCGACGCGAGTTTTCCAATATCTTTTCGACGTAGCGACTGTGTTTTTCGGCGGACAGACCGGGAGTCTGCAATAAAGTCGCGTATCCCTCGATCGCCGCAATAGGCGTTTTAAATTCGTGAGAAACATTGGCAACAAAATCGTTTCGCAAGGTCTCAATATGCGAAAGATCATATACCATAGTGTTAAAACGTTGCGCGATCTCTCGGATCTCGGCGATGTGCATATCTTCCGAAACGCTGACATCAAAATTGCCTCGTGAAACCTCGTCAAAGGCAACGCCTATATTCTGAATCGGACGTATGATACGCTTTCCTACGTATACCGCTATCACGGTACCGATCAGCAAGCTACCCAAAGCGAATATAAAGAGAGGCGCACGGTGATCCCGCGGACTGACGGAAATATAATTCAATCTGTAAAGTATCGACCAAAGCAGAGATATAAACAAAAATACGGCGCAGATCGTGGCAAAGACCACCCCGGCAAAGTAAAGCCAGAGCCTTGATTGAGTCTTCTTTTTATTCAACATTTCTTCACCGCCTTATATCCCAGACCGCGTACTGTTACGATATCAAAATCGTCACAGTCTTCAAAGCGATCACGCAACCGATTGATATGTGTATTGACCGTGCGTTCGTCTGTCTCGGAAAACATACCCCATATTTCATCCATAAGCTGCTGACGTGTAAATATCTTGTTTGGATATGATAAAAGCTTGTAAAGGAGATAAAATTCTTTTTGCGGCAAGGTGCTTTCAACACCGTTTCTTGTTACGGTCAGGGAGTCATAATCCAGAGTGGTACTCCCGACAACTATCCTCTTTTCGCTGAATATTTTTGCACGCCTCAGCAAAGCCTCGACACGAAGCAACAGCTCGTTCAAATTAATGGGCTTGACCATATAATCATCGGTTCCCAAACGAAACGCCTTTTGCATATCTCCGAACTGATCTTTTGCGGTAACGATCAAAATGGGAAGATCGTAATGCGAATCTCGCAAAACGCGGGTCAACTCATACCCGTCCATATTCGGCATCATAATATCGGCTACGATCAGATCGATATATTCCTTTTCCATAATGTTCAACGCGTCTATACCGTTTTTTGCGGCAATAGCACGATAACCGTTATCCGTCAACACCGTGCAGAAAAGCTCGCACATATCGGCATTATCTTCAACCACAAGAATATTAAACATCATCTTTTCCCCTTTATATTTTTTAATGATTATAGCACAGAAATGTAACATCAATGTAAACTTAACCGGGTTTATCTTCGGTTTATTTTGATTTGTCCGTGGGTTTATCTTAATGTGATATAATTTCTCCATAAATTTCAGGAGGATAATATCAATGCTACAACTAAAAAACATAGTGAAGACGTATACCACGGGAGACCTTACTCAAAATGCGCTCAGCGGAGTCGATCTCGACTTCCGCGAGAGTGAATTTGTATCGATTCTCGGTCAAAGCGGCTCCGGAAAAACTACTATGCTTAACATCATAGGAGGCTTGGACCGTTACACAAGCGGAGATCTGATCATCAACGGCATCTCCACGAAAGAATACAAGGATTCGGATTGGGATTATTATCGAAACAACTCTATCGGCTTTGTCTTTCAAAGTTATAACCTTATACCCCATCAAACCGTGCTTGCCAACGTAGAAATGGCGCTGACATTAGCGGGAATCTCAAAGAAAGAGCGCAAGCAACGCGCCATAAGTGTACTAAAAAAGGTAGGACTCGGAGATCACATTCACAAGAAGCCGAACCAGATGTCCGGCGGACAAATGCAACGTGTCGCGATCGCCCGCGCGCTCATCAACAATCCCGACATTTTACTCGCCGATGAACCGACGGGAGCGCTGGACAGTGAAACCAGCATCCAAATTATGGAGCTATTGAAGGAGATCGCAAAAGACAAATTAGTCATTATGGTAACGCACAATCCCGAATTGGCAGAGGCGTATTCCACTCGAATAGTCAGGTTGAAAGACGGCAAGATCGTAGATGACTCCGATCCTTATCACGCAGAACGCAGTCCCGCCGTAAAGACCAAGAAAAAGAAGATATCTATGTCTTTTTTGACCGCACTCTCTCTTTCATTCAACAATTTGCGGACAAAAAAAGGACGGACCGTCCTTACCTCTTTTGCCGGTTCGATAGGTATTATCGGAATCGCTTTGATACTTGCCTTATCCACGGGTATGAACGCTTATATTGCCGGTGTGCAAAAAGAGACTATGTCATCGTATCCGATAACCATCAGTGCACAGACTATCGATATATCCGAAGTTATGGGTGTACGCGGGGAGGTAGTCGGCGCTATGCGCGGAGACGGTACTTCAGAGGTAAAACGCGACGGTATATATGCTGATTATCGAGATATCAAAACAAGTCAAATGGTCTCGACAAGCATAGTCAAGAACAATTTGACCGCATTTAAAAAGTATCTGGATGATCCCGACAGCGAAATCCATCAATATCTCGGAGAAAACGGAATCATATATACTTATAACATTCATTTCAACGTATATTCTTATGACTCGGACGGTAATTTCATAAACAGCGATACGTCCGCGGACGGTTCCTCCGGAATCACGAACAACGTCGGCGTTCTCGGCAAGGTAAACGGTATGACGGGATCGGGTTCATCGGACAGTGCTGCGAATTTTTCCGAATTAATGGCGGGCGCAGACGGTTCTGCGATAAGCCAAGTCATTATTGACAGTTATGATCTGCTCTACGGCGATCTGCCGAAAGCATACGACGAGGTAATTCTCGTATTGAATGAAGATAACACGATCGATGCCGGTACTCTGTATCAATTGGGACTCATAACAAAGACACAATACGACAGCGCTGTTGAGAAGATAAAGAACGGCGAGGATGCACCCGAGATCGCACTTTCATATGAAGAGGTCTGCAAGCACAGTTTGTATCTTGTTGCCGCTTGTGACAGATACACAAAAAACGAAAACGGAACCTTCGGATACTTGGATGACAATGTTTTGAACGAAGACGCTTTGCTTGAAAACTCATTAAAGCTCAAGATCACGGGCGTGGTATGTCCGAAGGAAGATGCCGCAAACGCAAGCATCTCTACCGCTGTTGCATATACATCGAAGTTGACTGATCATATCATCACGCACACCAACAACAGCGCCGTTATAAAAGCACAAGAAGCATACCCCGAGATAAACGTGCTTACAGGTATGAGATTTACATCCGCGGACAATGCGTCAAAAGCGAATGACGCCAAAAATTATCTGTCGGCTCTCAGCGTATCCGAGAAGGCGACGTTTTACAAATTGATGATGTATTATTCCGGAATGACGGGAGCGACAGGTATGGCAACCGACGAAAGCTCTATGGCGGTGGCTCTCGATATGTGGCTTGCAAACGATCCCGGAGAGGAAATACTCCTGAAAATATATGACGAATATGTGGCAGGATCGACCTATGAGGACAATATGGAGGCATTCGGCAAGGTAAGCTACGATGCTCCGTCCTCCATAAGCATATACACGGATACCTTTGAGAACAAGGACTCCATCGCAGAATGTATTGCAAAATATAACGATACCGCAGATGACGATGAACAGATCACCTACACCGATTACGTAGCGATACTCACATCTTCTTTGACGACGATAATCGACGGCATTTCGTACGTTCTGATCGCATTTGTCAGCATCTCGCTCGTTGTTTCCTGCATTATGATAGGCATAATCACGCATATTTCGGTTATGGAACGTACAAAAGAGATCGGAATCCTGCGCGCACTCGGTGCATCAAAGCGAAATATTTCTCAGGTGTTCAATGCAGAGACATTTATTATCGGTTGCTGTGCCGGTGTCCTTGGTATCGGCGTGTCATGGCTCGCTTTGTTCCCGATCAACTCCGTAATTGAAAAATTGAGCGGTCTTGCGGATCTCAAGGCGCAATTGCCCATCAAATATTCGCTGATCTTGATCGCTATAAGCATTGTCATAACCATAATCGGCGGTCTGCTTCCTGCCAAAAAGGCAACAAAAAAAGATCCCGTAATTGCGCTTAGAACGGAATGATATCCGTCTCACGAGCATAGATCACGCGATCTCTGATTTGAGGAGCTCGTCTCGTATCATCGAATCGAGATGAGCTCCTTTACGTTTCAATTTTTTAAAATCCGGCAACGATCAAAAGTGAAGCTCGTAACCTTCCTTTTGTATCTCCTTTTCCATTCGCTTCTTGGTCTTATCCGAAAGCTCTTCGGACAGTGTTATCAATACTTCACCGCTTGTATGATCCGGTACTGCGGACGATATTTCATCAAACGATTCCAACACACTCTTTACACTTGCCTCGCAATGTCCGCACATCATACCGTCAACGCGAAGTGTTATCTGCTTTTCGCAGATGTCGTCGAGAGTGATATTTGTGGGGGAAAGGTCCGGGCTGTTTGCTTTTTTGCGGCTCTCTTTTCTGATGTTGAAAAGGTTAAGTCGGAGCGCGTTGGTAACCACGCAAAAGCTCGAAAGGCTCATAGCCGCCGCGCCGAACATAGGATTAAGTTGCCATCCGAGTGCAGAGATAAAGACTCCTGCCGCAAGCGGGATACCTATGAGATTGTATATAAACGCCCAGAAAAGATTTTCCTTTATATTCCGTAATGTTGCTCGACTGAGCTTTATGGCGGCGGGAACGTCCGAAAGCTTGCTCTTCATCAGAACTATGTCCGCGGCATCGATAGCGATATCGGTTCCCGCCCCTATCGCGATACCTATATCCGCACGAGTCAACGCGGGGGCGTCGTTGATACCGTCACCTACCATAGTTACCTTGCCCTGCTTTTGAAATCTTTGAACGACCTCATCCTTACCGTCAGGAAGCACGCCCGCTATTACCTCATCAACGCCCGCCTGACGTCCTATCGCCTCGGCAGTTCTCTGATTATCACCTGTCAGCATAACGACACGTATGCCCATATTTCTGAGTTCTGCGATCGCCGCGGGGCTATCTTCTTTTATAACGTCGGCTACGGCGATCATTCCGATGTATTCGTCGTTTTGGGCAAAGAACAGCGGCGTTTTTCCCTCGCTTGCAAGTTTTTGCGCAAGTTCAGCGGTATTATTGCTTATTTTGGCTTTTTGCTCTATAAACTCAAATTTACCGCCGCAGAGCCGATCGTCTTCGAGCCTTGCCTCAAGTCCGTTGCCTGCCAAAGCGGTGAAATCCGCAACCTCTGGGGCTTCGATGCCGAGCTCCGACGCCTTTTGAATTATCGCTTTGGCCAACGGATGCTCGCTCTTGGATTCAAGTGCATATGCAAGACGTAGTAATGATGTCTCGTCCGTCAGACCCGACGGTATGATATCTGTAACGTGTGGCTCGCCTTTTGTGATCGTTCCCGTCTTATCAAGCACGACAACGCGTGTCTTTCCCGTAATCTCAAGGGACTCCGCTGTTTTGAACAATATACCGTTCTTGGCTCCGACACCGTTACCGACCATTATAGCAACGGGTGTTGCAAGTCCGAGTGCACACGGACAGCTGATAACGAGCACGGAGATACCTCTTGCAAGGGCAAAGCCGACGCCTTTATCAAGCAAAAGCCATATAACGGTAGTAATAAGCGCAATTGCCATAACGACGGGGACGAAAAATCCCGAGACCTTGTCTGCAATTTTTGCAATAGGGGCTTTTGTTGCCGCGGCATCGCTGACCGTTTTTATTATTTGGGAAAGCATAGTTTCCTCTCCGACTCTTGTCGCGCGGCATTTGATAAATCCCGATTGATTGATTGTTGCCGCCGAAACGCTGTCGCCCATTCCCTTATCTACGGGAACGCTCTCGCCTGTAAGCGCAGATTCGTTTACGGCACTGCTTCCCTCAATTATAACTCCGTCGGTCGGAATACTCTCGCCGGGTCTTACGACAAATACATCATCTTTTGTGACCTCCTCGATCGGCACGGTAAGCTCCTCGCCGTTTCTTATAACCGTTGCGGTTTTGGGCGCAAGATCGATAAGTCCTCTTAGTGCGTCGGTCGTCTTTCCTTTTGAACGTGCTTCAAGCAGCTTGCCGAGCGTGATAAGCGTCAATATCATAGCCGCCGATTCAAAATAAAATTCGTGCGAATAATGAACCGCAAGCTCGGTATTTCCATTGAGCTGTGCCGATGTCATGGCAAAAAGGACATACGTGCTGTAGACAAAAGACGCCGCCGATCCGAGAGAGACGAGCGCATCCATATTCGGCGAGTGATTCAAAATGCTTTTAAAACCGCTTATAAAGAATTTTTGGTTTATTACCATAACTATCTCCGACAGCAACAGCTGAACGAGCCCGATAGCTATATAGTTACCATCGAAAAATGACGGCAACGGAAATCCCCACATAGTATATCCCATTGAAACATACATAAGCACAATGAGAAAGCCAAGCGACCACAAAAGTCTCTTGAGCATTACAGAAGTTTCGCTGTTTTTGGAGCCCGATGATTCGCCGCTTGAAGACATCTTCGAATTTTGCACAGCTCCCTTCTCGGAGGCTCCGTATCCTGCCGCCACTACGGCAGCTATTATCTCCTCAGATGGGACATCGCCTTCAACACCCATAGAATTTGTCAGAAGACTTACCGAGCAAGATGTCACACCCTTGACCTTCGATACCGCCTTCTCAACACGAGCAGAGCAAGCTGCACAGCTCATACCCGTAACATCATATTGCTTCATTTTTATGACAATTCCTTTCAATACACCTTTTGTATATGAAAATTATACACTTTAATTTTGCATTTGTCAAGTGAGATATATCAAATAATCAAAAAATACGCGATCCTTCCGTCCGACATTTTCGTGATCGGAATTTTCTTTTTATGATAACCGAATATGCGCTCATAAAACCCTGTCAAAAAATACAAAAAAAGAGCCTCACGGCTCTTCTCTGTTATGCGAGAAACGGGACTTGAACCCGTACGGTGTAAACCACACGCCCCTCAAACGTGCGCGTCTGCCAGTTCCGCCACTCTCGCAAGCAACAAAATATATTATACTCAAAAACTTTCTTTTGTCAACCCCTTTTTTGAAAGTTTTTCGTTTTTTTGTCATCAAATTACGCATACCGCGAAAAAAGTGGGGCAACAATAGCGTAAGACCCCAAAAAGCACATTTAACGCAAGTAAGTCGGGAAAGGAAGAACAAACACTATGCAAACACAAATAAAAAGCGTAACCGCACGCGAGATACTTGACTCGAGGGGTAATCCGACAGTCGAAGCGACCGTGACGCTCGCCGGCGGAACAGAGGGACGTGCCGCGGTACCTTCCGGGGCATCGACGGGAATGTATGAAGCACACGAGAAGCGCGACAAAGACAGTTCGAGATATGCGGGAAAAGGAGTTATCGGAGCGGTAAATGCCGTAAATGAAATCATATCCCCCGCCCTTGCGGGTAAATATACGTGTGATCAGAGCGCGATAGATCATATTATGCTCTCGCTCGATAAAAGTGAAAACAAAAGCGAGCTCGGCGCGAATGCTATACTTGCGGTATCACTTGCAAACGCATATGCGGCGGCAGCTCATCACGGTGTTGAGCTTTTCAAATATCTCGGCGGTGCGGCGGCAAAACGTCTTCCTGTTCCTATGTTCAACATTCTCAACGGAGGCGCGCATGCCTCAAACAATGTCGAGATACAGGAATTTATGATAGTTCCGATCGGAGCGTCATCGCTTTCCGAAGCGGTAAGAATGGCAAGTGAAATATATCATTGTCTCGGTGATCTGCTCCGCAAAAACGGATATTCAACTACCGTCGGAGATGAGGGTGGATTTGCGCCGAATCTTGAAAGTGACGAGAATGCACTTGAGCTTATATGCACGGCGATCACCAAAGCGGGATACAGCACCGATCGGGTAAAGCTTGCACTCGATGTTGCGGCAAGTGAATGGTATTCGAACGGATCTTCAAAAGCGGGATACAAGATGCCAAAGAGAGGGATCGAATACTCTACAAGCGAGCTGATCGAATATTACTCTGATCTTATCAATAAATATCCGATAATATCAATTGAGGACGGGCTCGATCAAAATGATCTCGAAGGTTGGCGCACTCTTACAGAGCGGCTCGGAAGCAAAATAATGCTTGTCGGTGACGATTTGTTCGTCACGAACGAGAGCCGTCTCATTAACGGAATCAAGAACGGTATAGCAAATGCAATTTTAATAAAGCCAAATCAGATAGGAACTCTTACGGAGACCTTAAACGTCATCAGACGCGCTTCGGAATGCGGCTATAAGTATATAATCTCCCACCGTTCCGGCGAGACCGAGGACACTACAATAGCAGATCTTGCGGTAGCGACAAATGCACCGTTTATCAAAACGGGGGCTCCGTGCAGAAGCGAGCGAGTAGCAAAATACAACCGACTTATGCTAATCGAAGAGCTATTGAGCGACACCGTATACTCTGATCTCATAAAATAAGAATTCAAGCAAGGCAAAACGCGCGTACCGTCCCTCGATCGGTACGCGCGTTTTTAATATCCAATTTTCGGACACTAAAGACATAAAAAGATAATACAGTATGGGAATATAATGGATTTATTCTCTTAGTTGGATGTGCATTTTTATTGCTTTATGCCTTACGGTTCGTCGCTCGGATATTCTAAAATGTCTTTACCGGCAGTATGATCTATTGCCGCACGTTTGGCTTGAGAAAAGTGATATTTTCTTTCGATGTAATAGAGCTTTCCGTCCTTTTGAAATTTTGTCCCGGTTTGCCTGAAGACAAAAGATACGTTTGCCATAATGCAGGCGTCACGAATACCGAGGATCCAATCATAATTGCAAATACGGGCATTCTGCCCCGATTCACCTCCGACGGAAACAAAATCGATCTTATCGCACAAATAATGAGAGAGATCGACAGGCTCCAACAACGGCTCACATATCACAAATCTGTGCTTAATTGGAAGTGCAAGGAATGCGGGAAGTCTCTCGTCTGCTCGCCGCTGGTTTTCACAGGTACAACCGATGCACACGTTATCATATCCATCTCCCCAATCGGGAGGTAACAGCTCACGCAGTCTCGTTATACGCTTTGTGATAAATATAAACGAAAGATCCTGTCTTTCTCGCATCATACACCACGCCTGATGCCGCCAAGCATCTGCCTCTTCGATCAGAAAATCGGACGAAAAGCAAGTATACACCGTCTCACCCGACGGTATCTTATACCCGTTGCCGCCTCTTCCCCTTCTTATCGGAAGGTCAAAACTTGCGTTTTTTGTGACCTCGCCGCTGTTCTTATCATATTTTTCATCAATACGATAAACGTAGCAATTGAGACACCCCTCGCTGTACTTATGACATCCGTGCCACGGATTCCAAGAAACACTCATTTTTTTGTGTCGTCGGAGTCAGCTTTCTGTTCTTCGTCGCGCTTTTCTTCTTCTTTAAGCTTTTGAAGCACTTCAAGAAACGAATCTATGTCCTTAAATTCTCTGAATACAGACACATATCTTATGTACGACACCTCGTCGATATGTCTGAGCTCCTTTATGACCATCTCGCCTATCTCGGTCGAGCGTATTTCAAGCTTAAGCGAATCAACAAGGCTTGTCTCGATAGCATTTACGAGCTCATCGATATTTATCGGACGTTTAAAGCAAGCTTTAACAAGTCCGCGACGAAGCTTGTCTCTGTCAAACAGCTCACGCGTACCGTCGCGCTTTATAACAAATATCTGAGCGGTATCTACCGCTTCAAAGGTTATAAAGCGTCTTTGACAGGCAAGGCACTCGCGCTTCCGGCGAATATTGCATCCGTCGGCAACAACTCGTGTATCGATAACCTTAGTATCCGGGTATCCGCAACCTGGACATTTCATATTATTTGACCTCCAACACAAAAATGTCAACAAACATATTTCACATCGATGGTATATCCCCCAAAAACAGGCATTATACCTCCGATCCCAATGTATTATAACATATTTTTCCTTCATTGTAAAGAGGCAATATCGCTCTTTTAAGCCTTTATCAGCTCCGAATAGTTAAAATCCTGCAACACGTCTTCAAGTGTACCGGGCATCACGCAATTGTCTGACACAAGAGAGAAAAATTCAATAGCTCTTTCGATTCCCGCGCCAAGATCACAGATCGTTTCGTCCGACGCATCACCGTCAAGCTTTACGGATATCAGATATTTTGTGATATGTTCAGCCTCGACCTTTTCAAACATTGTATAGATCAAATGATATCCGCATAAATACCTTTCGCAGTATAATGTTCTTAAAAGCCTCGACTCGTCCTCGCTCTCGTGCGTATGGAATGCTGTATTTTCCATATAACCTCCTTTGAACAACATCCAACCGTGCATATAATACCACATACGTGCTTTAATTGAAACCGTGCCAAACACAACGACAAGCCCGAAAAATTGTGCATCTTGCCTAAACAAACGTGACACTTTATGCAACAATACGTCAAAGCATCGCTGCCGAGGGTGAATTTTTTTGTTTTATTCAAGCCGAAAACTATATTTAGTTCAACAGCGGCGTCCTTAAAGTTAACATTGATCCGTCGCATAGACAGCAAATGTTAACACAAGAAGAATTTACTTATAGACAGCGTATGTATTTTATGTTATAATTTATTCACGGGAACCGTCGTTTGTATCCTCATCTTTTCCAAATTAATAACAAAAGAAAAATGCACGAAAAGGTGTAATAATTCAAAAAAGTGACAGAAACACTAAATATAGTCAAAAATTCAAATACATCAAAACAAGGAACATCAAAAATGAGAAACAAAAGTCAAAAAAGCAAGGGCATCTTCGGCTTGATAGCCCAAAAATGCCCAAAATATACAGTATATGCCCCTCTGTCAAAAGGTCCGATAAGCCGTGCACTGTGCGATATGCCCGGCGAGTCCTACATAATTCTTAACACAGGGCTTCCGTGCATAATAGTTTGCATCGCCATATCCGCCTATCAATTTTTCGCGTTATACAAGATCGATCCGTGGGGAGCAATATACACGTACAGATCCTTTGCCGAGATAATAGTTACTTCATTTGCAATCACGCTGTGCGCGCCATTACTGTTGGATATTATGGCAAGAAGAAACGGAAAAAACTGATCTACTGCTCCCCGCCCATCTCGATCACTCTTGCAGCAGCCTCGATAGGATCGAGTTTATCCGCGGCAAACGCCTTCCTCAAGAGTTCGCCCGGGATCTGTGGGTCATATTTTTCAAATATCGGCAGTTCTCCGTAAGATACGAGCTCATTCGCATCGATTCCCTCTCTTCCGATCGTTAAAGCAAGGTCGTGAATAAATCCTCCCGCATCGGCAGCTTCCATTCTGAACATCATATAACAGCACCCTTCGTATTCAAGGTTGCTGATCTTGTATTTTGAAGCTATTCTCGGAAGCTTCAGATACTTACGAAGAGTGCGGAATGAGCGTGTTCCGAGCCAGGGGAAAATACAGTAAGTATATCCGCCGAGATGAATTACAGATCTCTCGGTAAGTCCCGTATTTTTTGCGAGATGACGTGCTACATCCAACCTGTGCTGTGCGTTTGGCAAAAGGTACGGATATACAGTGTCCTCGGACAAAACCTGCCGCATCCGCTGAAGTATCTTCGTGTGTATCTCGCCGTAATCTCCGGGCCACGATACTTCCATTTTGCCCTCTATACCTTTAACGTAGACAAGTTTCCTTGCTATATCAAGCTCCTCAACTTCCCAAACACGTCCCGCAAGCGCAAATCTGCCTCCGACAGGTGGAGGGGTCGTGATAGTCCCTATTTCCTCTGATTCGCATCTTACGGTAAAATCCTCGGTATCCTTGAAGACCGCGTAAAACTTGAAGCTCTTAAGGAGCCGCTCTCCCGCAAGTCCCACGATCAAGCCGCCCTCATCGGTCATCTCGATAAACTCATTATTGAGCATAGAGACCATAAGCGCTTTGCAGTCTTCTTTTGAAACCTCTTTAAACGGTGGAAGCGAGAGTATACGCGTACCGAGTGCCTTCGGAGTAAGCTCACCCGACGAGGCTAGTATGCTTAGCATTTGATGAAACATAAGGCTGAACGGCAGTTTTTTCCTTGATGGCGGCTCTATAAATCTTTCTTCGATGTACAGTTGCACTATCGCTATCGCCCTTATAAGACTCCACGGAATAAGCTGAGGTAAAGGTGTATCGGGTAACGGATCTTCCTCTCTGAACACCATCATCATCTCCGGCGGCTGTCCACGCCTGCCGGAGCGTCCGAGCCTTTGTAAAAAGCTCGATACCGAATTCGGAGAATCGTTTTGAAGTATCCTTTCAAGTCTGCCTATGTCTATACCGAGCTCCATAGTTACGGTAGCACAAGTTACCGCTTGCATCTCCTCATCCTTCATTTTTGCTTCCGCCTCTTCACGAAGCGAGGCGGAAAGGTTTCCGTGATGGATAAGAAATATATCGTTTTCGTTGCGATTGCGTGCTATCTGACGCAGTGTAGCCGTAACGTATTCGGTCTCCTCTCTCGAATTGGAAAACACGAGAGATTTCTTGTCCTTTACACAATCATACATAAATTCGAATCCGGCATCGATATGCGCCTTGGCACTACTCGTATTGGCGGGATCTTTTTTGTTTTGAGACTGTTCTTCCTTGAGATTTTGAATGTAAAAGTGCTCCATTCCGAGGCGCCAATGTATCCCGCTCTCGGGCAAGCTCGGTATATCCGTTTCCCTGCCGCTCCCTGCGGAGAGCCAAACTGCCGCAAGTCTCGGATCCCCTATCGTCGCCGAAAGACCTATGCGTCTCGGTGAATGTCCTATAAGTCTGTCAAGCCTTGCGAGCTGACAGATTATCTGGTTACCTCTGTCGGACCCCGTCAACGTATGGATCTCATCGATCACAACATACTTCAGGCCGTAAAACAGTCTTACGGCATCGTTTGAACGGTTTATAAGCATAGATTCAAGAGACTCGGGCGTTATTTGCAATATTCCGCGCGGTCTGTCAAGCAACTTTTTCTTATGTGACGCCGCCACGTCGCCGTGCCAATGTGTAACGGGTATACCGCTGTCATTCAAAAGCTCGTCAATGCGATCAAACTGATCGTTTATCAAGCTCTTGAGCGGTGCTATATACAGCACCGCAACGCTGTCCGGCATATCCTCGTATATATCCGAGATGATGGGAAAGAAAGCCGCTTCGGTTTTTCCGCTTGCCGTGGATGAGGTAAGAAGCAGATTATGATCGGTTTCAAATATGGTTTTTGCCGCCGCGATCTGCACGGCACGTAAGCTTTCCCAAGAATGAGAATATATAAATTCACGGATAAAATCGGGAAATCTTTCAAATATTCTGTCTGCTTCGGTCATACGATCAATTCCTTTCGCGCTTCTCTTGCAATTATTCAAAATTTCAGGTCACTTATAGTAAACATAGTCTTTTTTTGTTCCGTCGTACCATCACTTCGAGGCATAGCGGAGCTCGGATCGCTCGCCGCGGCGCCGACATCGTCATCATCGTCGCCCGAGGGTGTCAATGTGACCGCCGACTTTACTATATCCTTAAACCCTGCATCGGGATTTTGAAGTAAAATATTCAACACCGTCATATAATCTCTGAGCATCTCACGCGGAGTTATCATAGTATTGGCGCCGGCACGTGAAAGACATATACGCAAAAATTCTTCCTTTTCCTCGTCCGTGATCCGCGCCTTCCACGAATAGTTTTGCTCGTGAAGGACCGTAATGCGACAAATGAGCGCATAAAGCTCTTCATCCGTAAGCCGACGCAGCCTTATCACGGGTCCTATAAGATTTTTATATCCGTCGAGCATAAACTTACTGTCGCACAATCGGCTCTTGAGCGCCTCGTAGCTGAAAAGTCCTCGCCTTGTATCCTCAAGAAATTGAGGTGTGCCTCCGAATATTATTTGAAGCCCGGGAGCCTTTCCCTGCAACGTATCGTTGAACATCGAAAGTATCTTTTCATAATTATTTTCACGGCTGACTTTATGGGAGATCTTGTAAAGATTTACACACTCGTCGATAAATACAACAAGTCCGCGGTACCTAAGCTTTCGCACGAGCATAGCCCAAAGCTTAATAAAATCATACCAATTGTTGTCGTCTATAATTACCGATACGCGAAATCCCAACGCCGAGCAAGCCTCGGTCTTGGTCGCAAACTCACCTCTGAGCCAACGCAGGCACGCACTTTTATGCTCCTCATCTTCACCGAAATGAGCATTGAAATATTCGGAAACTACTCTTGAAAAATCAAATCCTCCGACAAGTGCCTCGGACTCGCGCAAAGTCTCGAGAATACTGAGATCGATTTGCTTTTTTGCCTCGGGAGAACTCGGCTCGATGCCCGAGGATATTACATTTGAATAGAGTTTTGTTATCCACTTCGCCATTATTTTAGGCAAAGCACCTCCGTCGGGAGAAGATTTCGACGCCATATTCTTCATAAGCTCACGGTATGTGGCGACACCGCTCCCGCCGGAACCGTATAACCTTCTTTCCGGCGAAAGATCGGCATCCATCGTAATGAAATCTCGCTCAAGAGCGTAACCTCTTATCAGCTGGATAAGAAAGCTCTTACCGCTTCCGTATCTGCCTATGAGAAATCTCATAGCTCCTCCGCCGTCATTCACAAGCTCAAGATCCGACAATATTGCCGCTATTTCATCTCGTCTGCCTATCGCGATATAGGGTGCGCCTTCTCTCGGCACCACGCCTGCCGAAACAGATGCAAGCAAAGACGTAAGCACTCTTTTCGGCACGTTTTTTTGATTGCTTTTATTTTCATTCATATTTTTTATCCCCTCTCCTTTATCGCTTCGCCGACGATGTCAGCATAAAAATCGATAACACAATACCCGCATCCGTCATCCGATTCCGTAAGGATGATATCTCCGACGGCATCTGCCGCGAACTCATTTATCTCGTCCGCTATCGCCTCTGCGGGCTTGCCTACATTCTTGGCATATTGCTTTTGCTCCGACGTATCATTTTTGAAACAAAGCCTTAAAAATCCCAGCAGTTCATCCGACATAGAGGCAAGTCCCGCATCGTCAATTTCCTGCGCGCCGAAGGTCTCGAGCACCTCGTTCGCTTCGACCGATTCATTTGTTTCAGTTGCCTCTGCCGTTTCAGCCGTTCCCGATATTTTTTCAGATCCCGACCTACCGATGTCATTTACTTCATCCGCACAAAGCGGCAGAAAATCTTTGTCACCTTCAAAGGCATCTACAAGCATCTCGGTGGTTTCCCACGACTCTTTTTCAATGCTGAGAGCCTTCTCGCGCGAGAACGGAACCCGCGGCACGTCGTACATCTTTTCATATTCGGCAGACTCGTTATTTTTCTTCGTTTGAGAGAGATTACAGCCTTTCAAATTAGCATCAAAATAGCTGTCAAGGCACTGCCTTACCCCCACGTGAAGCATAACGGCTCCAAATCTTGATTTTATGCCGAGGTAGGCTCTTATTCTGTTCTCACAATGCTTTATTATGCTTCCTACCGTATACCGCAGGTCGTTTGTCCTTGAAAATGAGGCATAATCCACTTCTATTTTCTTTTTTACCCTATGAGTACATATAGCTCCGACAAACGTATCCTTGGTCATATGGCTGTCTGTAAGTCCTATACCCGAGAAGATATGACCCGCATCCGAATATTGACTCATAACGTGCTCAAGTGCGGCTATTATGTGCTTATCGTAAAGCTCCGCGTTTTCGGAATTGTAAAACTTGCTTTTTCTGTAATCATAAGAAGAACAATACTTTGCTATCACATCGGCATAGAGTCTGTAATCCTTTCCGCGGCACGGAATAAAGTACTCCTTGAGAGTGCAGTTATTCATAACCGCTTCAAACAGCTCTTTTTCGAGCAACGGCGGCTCGATACGGTAAATAATGGAAAGATCGCATATCCAATCACACATAAATCTGTCGAGCTGAGGGTAATCTTTTCTGAAAGCTCCCCACAAGGCACAAAGAAGATCACGTATCCTCAAGGGATCGACCGTGTCCGAGAGAGCGATAAGCTCGTAAGCATAAAGAAGGATGTAGGAATACGAGGTATTGACGAATTTCCCTTCAAAAGTCAACGAACGCCAATAAAGATACCAATCAAGCTGAGCACGATCCATATGTCCGTAATGAGGAATATAGGAGAAGAAAGGTACGTTTTCCGGTATATATTGGGGCTTAACATTGAAATATCTATGCGCAAGCTTATCAAACTGATCAAAATAATTATATTGAATGCGCCAAGGATATATCTCTACCTTGTGTATGAGCGAATTCAAAGGCTCGTATTCAGCCTCGGGCTTTGGCTTGCTTTTTTCCTCATCGGAGTTATGCGGATGGACATAATGTGTTATCACGGTACTTTTTTCGGAAAATTTCGACTCTTTGACCGTATCCTCGCGGTCACTTCGAATCGGCACCGACACAATATCCGCAAGCATATCGGCACCGGAAAATCTCGTGTTCTCTGTACTTGAGATACGTTTTTTCGGCACAAGGTTAGTAAGATCCCAAAAGTCGTCTTTTTCCTCATCACGACTCAATTTTTTCTCGTCCGACATCGACCTCTCACCTCACCTTTTAAGTGTTTCCTGTAATATTTTATTTTACCATAGTTGTTTTCATATGTCAAGAAAAATTGTTTTTTTATTTCCAAAATAATGTAGTGTTACAATAGATGTGAGACTGAAAGGTATTGAAAAAGTGACCGAGTTCTGTTAAAATAGAATTACCCCTAATCCCAAGCAACAGAAAGGACTCGATCACTTCATGAGTAATTATATCACAAACAAACGCTATTGTCCACATGAAATTACAACAAAATTACATTCTGTGCAAACTTATCGCCAAACAGGGGATATTTCTTACGTTTGCAGGAAGTATAAAATCTCAAAAGCTTCGCTGATGAGGTGGAATAAAGCATATGACGGGACAAAAGAATCTCTTATGCCGAAGTCTCACCGTCCGCATTCTCCACATCCGAACGCCCACACAGAGCAAGAGATCAAGTGGATAAAAGACTATCATCGCCGCAATCCAAACATATCCTTGGGAGAGCTTTACGGCAAGCTGCGAGAGAAAAAAGCATATTCCCGCCATCCCGGCTCTCTGTACCGTGTTTTTGTTCGACTTGGATTTCGTAAAAAGGTTGAATCCACAAAGAAGAAGTCGTTACATAACAAGCCTTATGATACCCCGACTATGATCGGTATCAAGTGGCAAATGGACGTGAAATTCGTTCCAAAGATATGTTAAACTCGTTACTTTTTTCTTGACTTTTTTGGTCTCACATTATTGACAAAACTACACAATGGAGCTTGCAGATATTGCCCATCACTTTTTATGCCGATTCGGCGAGGGGGGTGCACACCTAATTTTTAATTTTTATTTCCCCCCCTCACTTATATAAAAGTAGTTTTTTGAGACAAGTGACCACCCTAAAGCGAATTTTTTAACTTTCCGATGAAAAAAATTAATCCCTCACTCGTACAAAGGAAAAATTGACGACATTGAACACCTTAATTTCAAATTTTTTCAGATGAATTTTGTTTCATAAATTATTTTAGAGTAAAATTGAGCGAAGTTGCAATTTTGCATTGATTTTATTTGAGATATATGATATAATGATTTTATGGAATACTTGTAAAAGGAGCGTTATTATGGCGATCAGTTACAAAAGGCTATGGAAACTTTTAATTGACAAGGATATTAAGAAAAAAGACCTTGTTCAAATGGCAGGCTTGAGCAGTTATACTCTCAATAAATTGAACAAGGGTGAAAATGTAAACGCAGAAACTCTCATGAAGATATGTGTTGCTTTGAATTGCTCTTTTGACGATATTATGGAAATAGTCAATACTAATATGACAGACGGTGAATGATTATGGAAGAACTTATGCAAAAGATGGACGAGCTTATAAACGCCATTAACAACAATTCCGTTCCATTGTGGCTAACTATCATAGGGATTCTTGTTCCTATTGCTATTTCATTGTTAGTGTGGTGGCAAAGCCATCAGCAAAACAAAAAGAACATTGCTCTACAAAAACAGATTACAGCAAGTGAGGAACACTTACAAAAGGAAATCAGTTCAAAAGAAATAAAAGTACAAATGCATAGTGATTTTTTGAAAATTTACGATGACTTTTGCCTTGCGCAAAATACAATAGGCTATGCAAAAGATAATGTACATACAATATTTTCTAATTTCAATTCCAATAATGGTATTTCATTTCCATTGCAATGGATTAACAATGTTACAACGGCAAGCAATATATTATGTCAGTCTGTCAATAGAGCGAAACTATTATTACCTTCAGAGGACGAAGAATTAAGAACAATTTTAGAGAGTATTTGGAAAAAAATATAAAGACTTAAAAGTCAAAATCGATGAGTATTTTTATAGTGGAGTTGCTTTCACTCATTCAAACAATGCTTGGCTTATTATCGGTCCACGATTTAATATTATCGGAGGAGACTATAATACTTTAATGAGCAATCCTAATGCTTATGATGCTTTTTTGAAACCGTGCATTAACGACACGACAAAAGAAATAAACGAAGAGATAACAGAAATTTTAGATCTTTTAACATATGATAAATTTGACGTATATTTTGAAAAATATTTACGCATGGATGCTGTGTAAGGAGATATAAAATGCCTAATCTTTCACAATTAAAGCGTCAGCGTATGCTTGCGTTTTTAGATAAAATCAAAGAAGAACATAAAACCGATGATAAAATGCTTATCGCTCTCGGTGAAATTGCGAATGCACTCATCCAAAAAAAGTACGGTCTTGTATGGGAGCAGCACGAAGAAAAGGTCGATGTTGCTATGCAAACCAAAATTCCCGTATTTACGGAAGTGCCTAAACGAGAAATATCTCTCGTTCCTGATAATCGCTATAACTTTTTGCTTGAAGGCGATAATCTGCATAGCCTTTATCTCTTGGAAAAGACGCACAAAGGTGCCATTGACTTAATCTATATCGATCCCCCGTACAACACGGGGCACGAGGATTTTGTTTACGATGACAACTATGTTGCCGAGGAGGATTCTTTCCGTC
>CAZZFP010000005.1:0-59287 GCA_964653575.1 uncultured Lachnospiraceae bacterium | reverse complement strand
GCCACTCTCCGCACATTTGCGCGAGCTTACTCATAGCCTCGAGCAAGCAGTGATCGAATTCATAAAAAAAGCTGTCGAGCCATTCTGCCATATTATTCACACCTTCCGATCATTTTATACTTCATTCCGCAATTTACGAAAATTCACGGGGATAGTATATCATAATTTGCCGATTTTGTCAATCTAAAATGTTTGCAAAACGATGTTTCTCCGTTTTGTACGAAATCGTGCAAGATCGTTTATATATTGCCAACATAAAAGCATAAATGCGGCAGATCATCACTCATTCCGACACTCGATATGCGCAATGGTCTTATTTTAAAAGCAAAAAACTCAAAGTCAGACGAGAATTTTTCAAAAAAGGGCTTGACATACGTCAAATATTCTGCTATAATATCTCCGTTGTCTGTTATTGGACAAGATATTCATACGCTGCTATGGCTCAGTCGGTAGAGCACGTCATTGGTAATGACGAGGTCATCAGTTCGATTCTGATTAGCAGCTTAAAGGGCTGATGCTTTCGCAACAGCCCTTTATTGTATTTTAAGGATCTTTTTAACCCATTTTCCCAATTTTTCAGCGATGAGAGGTTACCTATGCACGTCACGGAAGAGCTTTACAACATATCTTCGTATATAAAGGATTTTCGCGCCACAGTACTCGAATGCAAAAAGGACAGTGACTTTTATGAGATCATACTTGACAGAACGGCATTTTTCCCCGAAGGTGGCGGACAGCGCGCAGACACAGGCTGCATTGGCAATGTACGCGTGACCGACGTACAAAAAAGGAACGGCACGATCGTGCACATCGCGGCTTCCCCGCTGAATGTCGGCGAAGCATACGACTGCCAAATTGATTTTGATGAAAGATTTGCCAAAATGCAAAATCACACGGCAGAGCATATTATGTGCGGAATAATCCATTCGCTATACGGCTACGATAACACGGGCTTTCATCTCGGTGAAGGCTATATGACGTTCGATATTGACGGAGAGCTTTCCGAGACTCAGCTTTCGGACGTGGAATCAAGAGCCAATAAAGCTGTATGGAAAAACTTACCCGTAACGGTCAGCTACCCTACATCCGAAGAGCTTGGCAAATCGGAGTATCGAAGCAAGCTGGATCTTACCGAGAACGTAAGGATAGTGTCTGTTGAAGGCTACGACAAATGTGCTTGCTGTGCTCCGCACGTTGCAAAAACGGGGGAGATAGGAATTATCAAAATAACCGATCATCTGAGATATAAGGGTGGCACGAGAATCTTTGCCGTTTGCGGAGGCTTTGCGCTTGATGACTACACAAAGCGCATATCCGTGGCAAAAGCGATATCAGCTAAGCTTTCCCTGCCGCAAGAGCAGATAGATCTCGGAGTTGACAGACTTCAAAGCGAAATCATCTCATTGAAGCGAGAACTTAATACCGCAAAACACCGTATAACACTCGGAATAATCAACTCTCTTGAGAAAACATCGGAAAACATTATTTTGTTCACGGAGCTCGAATCTTCCGATATGCGTGAAATAGTTAACCACGGCACAAGTCTTACCCCGGGATTTTGCGCTGTGTTTTCCGGGAATGACGCGGACGGATACAAGTATGTCATAGGTAGTGAAATACTTGATCTCAAAAAAAATGCGATCGCACTCAATTCCGCAATAAACGGACGCGGCGGCGGCTCCTCGCAAATGCTTCAGGGCAGTACGCGCGTTGATAGAACTACGATAGTCTCCGCACTCTCCACACTCAAGCTCAACCTCTGAAAACCTTTTGCCCAATACTCGGAATTTTAGCACATCAATACTTGACAAGGCGCGAGCGTTGTGATATAATACAAATCAAGCAGTTAATATTTAAACACATTGACGGGAAGTAGTAGATATCTTTTCGACTTACAGAGAGTGGACGCGCGGTGAAAGTCCATAGCCGAAATATATCGAAGTCGTCCCCGAGTGGCGAGGATGAAACGGCGCAAGATCGCGTCTCAATCAGTCTTCGACGTCAGCCTCGTTACGGCTATCAAGTGCGCAGTCTCATATTCCGCAAACGGTTACGTTTCGGTATTGCAACTGCGAATTCGGGTGGTACCGCGCCTTAGCGTCCTGATCGTTATTAGACGACAGGACTTTATTTTTTATATAAAATTTTATTCCATAAAGAACTTTATGAAAGGAAAGAAATATGAACAGCAAAGAATTGCCAAAAACATATTCACCGTCCGAATTTGAGGACAGGCTATACCAATTTTGGTGTGAAAACGGATATTTTACACCGGATCCCGCTAACAATAATCCCGCGTTTTCCATCGTTATTCCCCCTCCGAACGTAACGGGACAGCTCCATATGGGGCACGCGCTCGACGAAACCCTCCAGGATATCCTCGTTCGATACAAAAGGATGCAGGGCTACAATACGCTCTGGATCCCCGGAACAGACCACGCGGGAATAGCTACACAGATCAAAGTCGAAGAACAGCTTCGTGTCAACGAAGGACTCACACGTTACGATCTCGGACGAGATGCCTTCCTTGAAAGAGTTTGGGATTGGAAACACAGATACGGAAGTCGTATAATAAGCCAGCTCAAGAAACTCGGCACCTCCTGCGATTGGACACGCGAACGTTTTACTATGGATGAGGGTTGCTCCAAGGCTGTCAGAGAGGTGTTTGTAAACCTTTACAACAAGGGACTCATTTACAGAGGTCACAGAATAATAAATTGGTGTCCACACTGCGCGACCGCGCTCTCCGATGCCGAGGTCGAATATAAGGATCAGCCCGGCTTTTTCTGGCATATCAAATATCCAATCAAAGACAGCGAGAACGGCGAATTTGTCGAAGTTGCCACGACGCGCCCCGAAACTATGTTCGGTGACACTGCGGTAGCGGTCAACCCCGAGGATGAGAACACAAAGCATCTCATCGGCAAAACTCTCATTCTTCCTATCGTGGGCAGAGAGATCCCCGTTATTGCGGACGATTACGTCGAGATAGGCTTCGGAACGGGATGTGTAAAGATAACCCCCGCGCACGACCCCAATGACTTCCTTGTAGGTCAGAGACATAACCTTGAACAAATAAAAGTTATGAATGACGACGCAACGATGAACAGCTACGCCGGAAAATATGAAGGTATGGACAGATACGAATGCCGCAAGGCTCTCGTTGCCGACCTTGAAGCGCAGGGATATCTTGTAAAAGTCGTTCCACACGACCATAACGTGGGCGTTTGCTACCGTTGCGGAACGACCGTTGAGCCTATAACAAGTGATCAGTGGTTCGTTAAGATGAAACCACTGGCTGAACCCGCCATTGAAGCGGTACGCAACGGCACCGTAAAATTCGTTCCCGAAAGATTCAGTAAAAATTATTTCAATTGGATGGAAAACATCCTCGATTGGTGTATCTCACGTCAGCTTTGGTGGGGACACAGAATACCCGCATTCTACTGCGATACGTGCGGTCATATGGAAGTATCAAAAGAGGATATCACGGTATGTCCCAAGTGCGGTGCGCCCGTAAGGCAGGAAAGTGATGTGCTTGATACGTGGTTTTCATCGGCTCTCTGGCCCTTCTCAACACTCGGATGGCCCGAGAAAACAGAGGATCTCGAAAAATATTACCCTACGAGCACACTTGTAACAGGCTACGATATCATTACCTTCTGGGTATCAAGAATGATATTCTCGGGTATAGAGCATATGGGTAAAGCCCCCTTCTCTACCGTATTCATCCACGGTCTTGTCAGAGACTCTCAGGGCAGAAAGATGTCAAAATCTCTCGGCAACGGTATAGATCCGCTTGAGATCATCGATAAGTACGGCGCAGATGCGCTCCGTTATGCACTCGCTACGGGCAACTCACCCGGAAATGATATGAGATTCTCGGACGAAAAGATAGAGTCGGCAAGAAACTTTGCCAACAAGCTTTGGAACGCATCACGTTTTGTCCGTATGAATCTTACAATAGACAAAATTGAACTTCCCGCGCCTTCGGAGCTTGCGCTCGAGGATAAATGGATCTTGACCAAGTTTGAAGAGCTTACCGCCAACGTCGTATCCGCACTTGACCGCTACGAGGTCGGTGTCGCACTTTCTAACATTTATGACTTCACATGGGATATCTTCTGCGATTGGTACATTGAACTTGCCAAAGCGCGCTTAAATGCGACGGATACCAAGGAAAATATCGTATGTCAAAATGTTATATCCTACGTTCTGATCGGAACGCTTAAATTACTTCATCCTTTTATGCCCTTCATCACAGAGGAGATATATCAATCTATGCCTCACGATTGCGAGAGCATTATGATTTCCGATTATCCTACGTTTGACGATACGCTCACATTTGGGTCGGATGCCGCCGAGATGACAAAGATCATAGATGCCATCAAAGCGATAAGAGCACGCCGCAGTGAAATGAATGTCCCGCCGTCCAAAAAAGCGAAAATATATATTGCCACCAAGAGCCGCTTGGCATTCAATGCTCAGACATCGGTGTTCTTTGAACGTTTGGCATCAGCATCGGAAGTTATAGTAGCCGAGAATTTTGACGGTAATACGGTAAGCGCTGATAATGCAGTACAGATAGTGACAGATGCCGCAACGATATTCCTGCCGCTGTCCGACATCATCGATTTTGAAAAAGAAAGAGCCCGTCTTGCCGCTGAGCAAAAGAGGCTCCTCGGCGAGATCGAGCGAATAGAAAAGAAACTGTCAAACCAAGGCTTTGTAGCAAAAGCCCCCGCCGCTGTCGTTGACGGCGAGCGTCAGAAGATGCAGAAATACAAGGAAATGCTTGACGGAGTAGAAGAAGCTATAAAGAAACTCGGCTGAAAGCGCGTCGATCACGATTTCGGACAAAAAACGAATCGAATGTTTAAAACAAGTATTTAATATAAAAAGGCTGTCTCATCGAGGCAGTCTTTTTATGTAATATAAGGTTCTAACACGCGTTAGCTGTCAAGTAATCGTTTGGGGCTTTCGCACTTTTTTGCCGCGAGCTTTTGCACAACGATAAAGACACCGTACGCGGCAAAGAACATTGCAACAACGATCGCACCGAGCAAGGCGAGACGTTGACCGATCGTAGGAGCGATCTTAATAAGCACATCCATCAAAGATCCGCCGCCGTCAGACGTTCCCTTGGCAAGGTAAAGGTAGTTTGCACCCTCAATATTCGCATTACATATTAACGCAAACACCGCGAGCACCAGCATAAACGCGGTAGACGGCACGATACCTAAAAGCTTGGGTCTGAAGCCGTGCACAAACGTCATATAAAACACCGCGATTATTGGCAGGATATGCTCAAGCCAAAATTGATAATAACGATAATATGTAGGACCCGTTGTAGTTATGACAGAAGGGGTAAGCAACGGGAAAAGTCCGACAGTCAAACAAACGTAGAAGCATATTTGATACAGGAATTTGCTCTTTTTTGTTATCATAAAGATAGCAGTAATACACGTCCATTCGCAGACCTGAAGCGGAAGTTTATCAAGCAGGTTCTTTTCCTCGGGGTCACTGCTTCCGACGTAGAGCAGTCTCCAAAAGTACGACATTTCAGCCAAAAACATAATAAAGGCAAAGATAAAGCGGAAATTCTCCTCGTGCTTCCAATTATATATTTTATCTCGATAGCGATAAATAACAAAAACAGAAAGGACGAGCAATATCAGCGGTACGAAATGCGCCACAGAATAATATTTAAAGTCTCCCTTTTCACCGTAGCCGAAAAAATCGTCCTTAAAAAATTGGACCCAAACCTCCATAGTAACCTCCTGCATAATAAAGTCTCGCGGTTCCGACCTGAACCGTGTGTTCAGTATATCACAAACAAAATAATAATGCAATACCTTTTTGAAAATCAAAAGATTATTTTTTAAATCCCGACAATTTACACTGTTTGCAATAAAGCGTACAAATGAACGGGCTACCGGCAATTGCTTTTTTAGCCCGAAGATTAGAATTTCAACCGTACTCTCTTGAATAAAAGAAAAATAATAATTTTTTTCAAAAAATCTATTGACAAACGATCCGTAATGTGATATAATACCCCCGTTATCCAAAGACAGCAGGTTCCGGTAAAGGCGCAAGCTCTCCTGCCGAGGATAGATTCCATAAAACGTTACGGTTCATCCGTTTATATTATGAGATCTTTCTTCGCAGAAGCGCTACGTCTTCGGAAGAAGGATTTTTGTTTATATACTATTTCACATTGGGAGGTGAAAAAAGAAATGCCCAGCAATGCAATTTTGGCACAGAAGCAGCAGGTAGTCGCAGATCTTTCTGAAAAGATAAAGAATTCCACAGCAGGTGTTCTGGTAAACTACCAGGGTATCACTGTTGAAGATGATACAAAGATGCGTAAGGCTCTCCGTGAAGCAGGCGTTAAATACGTTGTCGTTAAGAACTCTCTTACAGATCGTGCTTGCAAAGAAGCAGGATACGAAATGACAGAGCACCTTAAAGGTATGACCGCTATCGCTATCAGCTCAGATCCTATCGCAGCAGCTAAGATCCTCAAGGAATACGATGAGAAGGTTGAGTCCTTCAAAATCCTTGCAGGTTATCTTGACGGTAAGGTTATCGATTCCGCTACGGTTTCTGAACTCGCAAGCATCCCCCCGAAGGAGGTCCTCATCGGAAAACTCCTTGGAAGCCTTCAGTCTTCCCTTTACGGTCTTGCTTACGTTCTTCAGGCAAAGATCGACAAAGAGACAGCCGGAGAGGCTGCAGCAGAGTGATTCACTCAAATATTTCGATATTGCAATTTAGTTCCGGTCACACCGGCGGACGGGCTTCCGCTTAAGCCCAACACATAATAAATACAAATTATTCGGAGGAAAATAAAATGGCATCTGAAAAAATTACCGGCCTTCTTGAAGAAATTAAAGGTCTTACTATTCTTGAACTTTCCGAACTCGTTAAAGAGCTCGAGGCTGAATTCGGCGTATCCGCTGCTCCCGTAGCTGTTGCTGCTACTGCAGGCGCCGCTGCTGCTCCCGTTGAGGAGAAGACAGAGTTTGACGTTGAGCTTACCGCTTTCGGCGCTAAGAAGCTCGATGTTATCAAAGTTGTTCGTGGCGTAACAGGTCTCGGACTTAAAGAAGCTAAAGAGATGGTTGAGGGCGCTCCCAAGATCGTTAAAGAAGGTCTCTCCAAGGCTGACGCTGAAGAGCTCAAGAAGCAGCTCGAAGAAGCAGGCGCAACTGTTACTCTTAAGTAATTTAAGTAAAGATTTTCTTGAAATCAAAATAACTGCTGTGCACTATAAGCCGTTCCCTTTTCGGGGGCGGCTTTTGTGCTGAATGAAACAACACATCCCCGTTCCGCATAAGCCATTCGGCTTTGACAAAACGTGGATGTGTTATTTTATATTTTATATGATTTACTAAAAACGAACGTCAGTGATTGCCGCCTTTACCTTGAGCATCGTCGCCCGGAATATCGTTATCATCTACGTGCTCGGTTACCTTCGCATCCTGCGCCGTCGTTGCCTCGTCCGACACCGGATCAGACACAACGGCTCCGCTCGTCGATACATCAGCGACTTGCTCTGATACGGTTTTCGCTTCCTTCTTTTGCAGGCTTTCCTCAAGAATATACATAATAACCGACACAACAGGGGTAGCCAACACCATTCCCGGTATGCCAAACATCTGACCTCCTACCGTGATAGATACGAGAACAACGACAGGAGAAAGTCCGAGCGAATCTCCCAAAAGCATAGGTCTTATCGCATTACCGTCAATAAATTGCAGTCCTATCGTCCATATTCCAAATATGACCGCATCCATAGGATTGATGATGAGTATCAACAACACAGAGGGAATGCCTCCTATGAACGGTCCGAAGTTCGGTATAAGATTGGTAACACCGACTATGACCGAAACAAGCAAGGCGTAAGGCATATCAAAGATAAGCATAAAAATGTAGTTTGAAACAAGCACTATAAGGGAGTCGGTAATCTCCGTCGTAATATATTTTATCATTACGTTGTGTATATGAAGCACTTTTTCTCTGAGATTGTCATACGTATTCGGTTTAAGTGTAAGTTTAAAGAAGCGTGAAATGGCAGCCATCATTCTATCTTTGTCGAGTAGCATATACACCGCGATAATAAATCCGAGCACAAAGTTTAATAAAGCGCTTCCCACGTCAACTCCGACCTTTATTATATCACTGTAATTTTCCTCTATCCATAGAACAAATTTATCAAGGAGATTATCCCAGCTTCCTATAAGCTTATCTACATCAACGTCTACGATCGGAATAGCTTCATTTATCCTATTCAAAAAGTCCTTGAAGGAATTCATATAGTTGCCGAAATTATTTACGAGCGTCAAGACACTGTGATATACCTCAGGTATAATGACGGATATCAAGAATACCAATATAAGTATAAGCAAGATCACTGTGATAGCTACGGAAAGCGCATTGGCGGCTTTTCTGCTCTTAAACTTTTTAAAGCATTTATTTGCAAAAAAAGAGACCGCGGGGTTAAGCAGATACGCTACGACCATACCGATTATCAGAGGTGACAGGTACCCGACAACTTTGGATATAGAATCTCCTACTTTCTCAAAGTTTTGAAGCACTATGTAAAATAGGATCGCGGCAAAGACTATGATCATAGCCGCCATATGTTTTTTGTTAAACAAAGACTTGATCTTGTTTTTCAAGCTCACACCTCCGAAAAATCATATTGACGTTAATATATGTATACGATACAAATACATTATTGTCCACACTCAAGTAAACAATTCTCAAGCTATCGTGATTATTATATCACACGCGTAAACATATTTCAATATTTTTTTAATAAATTACTTTAATTATCACAAAATAATCAAAAAAGCAAAGAAGGAGCTGTCGGTATACGACAACCCCTTTTGCGTTAACGGCGCAAATGACGAATTACTTGTATTTGCGTTTTCTTGCGGCTTCAGACTTCTTCTTACGTTTTACACTAGGCTTTTCATAGTGCTCTCTCTTACGAAGTTCGGTAAGGACGCCTGATCTTGCGCATTGACGTTTAAAGCGACGAAGAGCGCTGTCCAAAGATTCGCCTTCTTTTACTCTGACTTCTGTCATCTTCTGTATCCCTCCCTCCGCTGTTAACAAGAGAAAATTCTCCACGGATTATTATACTATATTATTCCTTTTATGTCAAGAGTTTTTTTGAAAAATACAACAAATAACCGCAAAAAATATCCGTTGTAAGTTGCCAAAAGATCCGTTTTTACATCTCGGATGATAATTTTCAACCTCAAATATCAATTAATACCGACAATTCGTATCATCTGTCATCGAACGACGATATTGACTATCTTATTGGGAACCGCTATCTCTTTTACAATAGTTTTGCCGGTAATCAGTGCAGCTATACGCTCATCCGCTTTAGCCGCAGATATTGCATCGTCTTTTGAAGTATTTATCGGAAGCATAATAGTTCCCTTAAGCTTACCGTTCACCTGGAGAGCCACCTCGACCGAATCATCGGCGGTTTTGGACTCATCGTAAGAAGGCCAGCTTTCGTATGCTATGGTATCGTCGTGACCGAGGATCGACCATATCTCCTCACAGATATGCGGACATACGCACGAGAGCATCTTTATAAATCCCTCGGCATATTCTCTCGGGCATTTGCCTTCTTTGTAAACAGCATTGACAAATATCATCATCTGAGATATTGCCGTATTGAAAGCAAGCTTTTCATAATCTTCGGTTACCTTTTTGACGCTCTTATGATAGATCTTTTCAAGCGCCGCACATTCTTCATCTGTTATGTTTTCCGGCTCGGTGAAGAAAGCCCATACACGGTTAAGAAATCTTCTTGCTCCCTCAACGCCCTGATCGCTCCAAGGCTTCGATACTTCAAGAGGTCCCATAAACATCTCGTAAAGGCGCAACGTATCGGCACCGTATTCGCGTACGACATCACTCGGATTTACCACGTACTCGGGGAAACGCTTGCCCATCTTTATTCCGTTGGAGCCAAGTATCATTCCCTGATGCACAAGCTTTTTGAAGGGCTCTTTGGTAGGAGCCAAGCCTTTATCATAAAGATACCTGTTCCAAATTCTTGAGTACATAAGATGTCCTACGGCGTGCTCGGGACCTCCGATGTAAAGGTCAACGGGCATCCAATGCCGGAGAAGCTTGGGATCCGCAAACATCTCATTGTTATCTGGATCTATATAGCGAAGAAAATACCAGCTTGAGCCGGCGGAACCGGGCATCGTGGAAGTCTCTCTTTTTCCCTTTACCCCGTTCTTGTCGTAAGCCTTCCACTCTTCGGCATTCTCCAGCGGCGCCTGACCGTTCACGCCCTTATAATTTTCAAGCTCGGGAAGCACCAAAGGCAGCTCACTATCGTCAAGCACGTGAATTGAGCCGTCCTCTCCGTGAACCACGGGAACGGGTTCGCCCCAATAACGCTGTCTTGCAAATATCCACTCTCTGAAATGATAGTTGACCGTTCTCTTGGCAACACCCATATTTTCAAGCTTCGATGTTATGGCTTCTTTAGCTTCTTCAACGGTCATACCGTCAAATTCATCGGAATTTATGAGGCGATATCCCTTGCCGAGATAATCTGTTTTTTCAAATGCCTTTTCGGATACATCAACGTGTCCGAGCTTTTCGTCCCCGTCGATGACCTGGATCATATCGATATTATGCGCAATAGCGTATTCAAAGTCACGCTGATCGTGCGATGGAACCGCCATTACCGCACCGGTACCGTAGCTTGCGAGGACAAAATCTCCGATAAACATTCTTACTTCTTTACCGTTGACGGGATTTATGCAGGTAACTCCCTTAAGCTCACAACCCGATTTTGTTTTGTTGAGCTCGGTCCTATCCATATCGTTTTTCTTAAGTGTTTCGGCGATATATGCCTCCACCTCGGCTTTGTTTTGGATCCTCGGCATCAGTTCCTTCACGATCTCGCCGTCAGGGGCAAGAACCATAAACGTAATACCGTAGATAGTCTCGATACAAGTCGTAAATATGGAGAATTCTCCGCCGCCCACGATCTTGAATCTTACTTCAACACCCGTTGATTTTCCGATCCAATTTTTTTGCATAAGCTTTGTGGATTCGGGCCAATCGATCTCGTCAAGTCCTTCAAGAAGCTTTTCCGCGAATGCAGGCTGATTTATGACCCACTGCTTCATATTCTTGCGAATTACGGGATAACCGCCCCTCTCGGACTTACCGTCAATAACTTCATCGTTGGAAAGTACCGTTCCGAGCTCCTCGCACCAATTCACGGGCATATCTATATACTGAGCATAACCGTCAAGATAGAGCTGCTTGAATATCCATTGCGTCCATTTATAGAACTTAGGATCGCTCGTCGCTATCATCTTGCTCCAATCATAGTCAAAACCGAGCTCCTTAAGCTGTTTGGAAAAGGTCTTTATGTTCTCCTGAGTAAAACCGTTCGGGTGATTACCCGTATTTACCGCGTACTGCTCAGCAGGAAGTCCGAATGAATCGTACCCCATAGGGTGAAGTACATTATAGCCCTGCATTCTCTTCATTCTCGAAACTATATCCGTAGCGGTGTATCCTTCGGGATGACCTGCGTGAAGTCCAACGCCAGACGGATACGGGAACATATCAAGCACATAATATTTTGGCTTTGAGAAATCCCACACATCGGTTTTAAAGGTCTGATTTTTCTCCCAATATTCCTGCCACTTTTTCTCTACGGTCAAATGTTCGTATTTCATTATACATATATCCTTCCCGGATAACGTGCGGGCACGCTATCCTAAAGCTTTTAAATTTACAAGTTTTTAAATTCTCAAATTACGATTACTTTATCAGACTTCTTCTTCGTCCGAGATAAGTGTATATATCTCTCCGGAGTCGCCGTAAAGTCTGTCAAGGTTATAGAAATCGCGCATTTCTCTGGTGAATATATGGACTATTACCGCGCCGAAGTCTATTGCGACCCATTCACTTCTCGGATCGTTCGCACCGTCCATATGAATAGCCCTTATCCCTGCTTCCTTCATTTTGTCTACGAGAATATCAGCCAAAGATCTGACTTGATTTCTCGATGTTCCGGAGCAAAGCACGAAATAATCGGCAATTATCGTTTTATCATCGACCTTAACGGTCTTGACATTTCTTCCCTTTTTACTGTAAAGCACCGAATGGATACACTCGGCTATCGCCTCGGGCTCGGCGCTCGAAAGATCTGGCATAACAGCCTCCTCGGGCTTTGAATTTATATCGGTAAATATCTTATTATCTTCCATCTATGAAATACTATCCTTTCAAAATTTGTTATTTCGGTTCCGATAACGGTCAATTTTATGCAGGCACACGGATTCGCACCGTGACCTCCGCAAAAGCGGCGTACTCCTTACTATACGATTACCTGCGTTTTTTGACCGTATCTTCATCGCATATCGGCACTGATCAATGCGTTTCTCGCCTCGACCGTGTCGCGACAGATCGGCATTTTGTCCTGTATGAGTCCCTGTATCGTAAGGTCGAATGACACTATCATAACCTTGTCAAGATGCCACATCCGCTCATCAGCCGTCATATTGGACGGTTTCGCATCGAAAAACATAGCTCTGAGCTTCACGCAATCCTCAAATCGTCTCGTATCGTCTATATAGTCGGCAAGGTATATAAGCTTCTCGGAAAGCGTCATTCCCGCTCTGCCCGTGGTATGCCACCTGACCGCCGAAATGACCTCATCCGTCGCAAAGCTCGGAAAAAGTTCGGGGATCAGTGCCGCCGCAGTCTTTGCGTGCATAGTCTTGGGCATACAAAGATCGGCATCGTACGACATTATACCGCATCTTTGATAAATTTGCAAGTGCTTTTCCAAAGAATATTCCTTCGTTATATCGTGAAGCAACGCCGCAGCTCTGAGAGTCGGCAGCTCATTCGGCATATACAACTCTCCGAGAGTTTTTGCCATTCTTTCAACACCGAGAACGTGAAGAAATCTTTTTTCGGACATCATCCCCTTGACCTCACAGCGAAGCGAGTCAAGCATAGTGTCGCTGAATTTGATACCATCTGACATTTTTTTACCCTGTATTTCCTATTTATGATTTCGACGTCTGCCGAGATCCCGCCAAAGACTTAGAGTTCGATCTTCTTATTTTTCTTTGATTCCTTATATAAAACGAACTTCTTGCCTATAACACATACGACCTCAGCTCCCGTCGCTTCGGCAAGTGCATAAGCGGCGCTTTTTGGAGTTTCATCGCTGTTATCGAGAACGGACATCTTTATCAGCTCTCTTGCTTCGAGGGCGTCCGCAACCGTTTTTATCAGATTATCGTTGATGCCTCCCTTACCGACCTGCATAATGGTCTCTGTACCACTGGCAATGGATCTAAGGTTAGCTCTTTGTTTTGTTGTCAACATATTTATTTTTACCTCAAATTATTGTTTATCTGCACGCTGTTTATTTTCACATAAACGGCATCAATCGATATTAACTATCGATCTCAATTTAACGGCAAGCCCCTCAATAGCCATCTTTCTGTGGCTTATCGCATTCTTTTCTTCCGCGCTCATTTCGGCAAAGGTCTTCCCGTATTGATCCACCCAAAACAGAGGGTCATATCCGAATCCGCCTTCTCCGCGTGGAGTAATAAGTATCTCTCCTTCGACATATCCGTGCGCCGTTATAGGCTTGATAAAGCCTCCCGGAACTACACACGCCATACAGCAAACGAATGCCGCACTCCTGTCTCCAATACCCTCAAGCTCCTTTAAAAGCTTTTCATTGTTGGCTTTATCATCATGATCCGTCGCATATCTGGCGGAATGTATCCCGGGCTCACCGCCGAGTGCGGGAACCACAAGTCCCGAATCGTCTGCAATACCGATGTATCCGCTGGCGGCGGCATATTGTGCCTTGATTACAGCGTTTTCTTCAAAGGTAGAGCCGTTTTCCTCAATATCTCCCTGAAGTCCGACGTCGGAAAGCGAAAGCACCTCAACACCGTCTCCGAGATAATCACGCAAAAGACTTTGTATCTCGGCGATCTTACCATTATTTGATGAAGCAAGTACAAATTTCATTATCTACTCCGATCCTTTGAATATTTCATTAATCAAAAAGTGCGTTTATAAATTCTTCGGCTTTAAATGGCTGCATATCGTCTATCTGCTCTCCGACACCTATAAACTTAACGGGAATTCCAAGCTCGGATTTTATCGAAAGTACTATACCGCCCTTTGCGGTACCGTCAAGCTTGTTAAGTATCAATCCCGTGATATCGGCAGCATTACTGAATTCCTTTGCCTGTAATATGGCATTTTGTCCCGTCGTCGCATCGAGCACAAGCAGATTTTCTCTTGAAGCCTCGGAAAGCTCGCGGTCTATTACCCTATTGATCTTTGCAAGCTCGTTCATAAGATTTTTCTTATTATGCAGTCTGCCGGCGGTATCTATTATCAGTACGTCGGCCGAATGACTCTTCGCATATGCGATAGCATCGTATACCACTGCGGCGGGATCCGACCCTTCCTGATGCTTCACAATATCCACCTTGGATCTTTCACACCAGACCGCGAGCTGATCGATAGCTGCGGCACGGAAGGTATCTGCCGCCGCAACTACGACCTTTTTGCCGTCACGGCGAAGCTGATTTGATATCTTTCCGATAGCCGTGGTCTTGCCCGCGCCGTTTACGCCAATGACAAAGACGACAGACGGAGTCGTATCAAGCTTCAGCGGCTCTCCGTCATCTATCATTTCCATTAATATACTTTTAAGTGTATCAATGACATCTTCCTTTTCTTTGAGTCTGCCGTCCTTTATTCTTTCGCGAAGCTCTTCGATTATATGCTCTGTCGCATTCACCCCTATATCAGAGGTTATAAGAAGCTCTTCAAGCTCCTCAAGCATATCCTCATCGACCTTTGTAAAAGCCTTAAGGAGGTCGTTGATCTTTCCGAAAATTGCATTTTGAGTCTTTTTCAGACCCGCTTTAAGTTTATCCAAAAAGCCCATTAAGTTCGTTATCTCCTTTTCCTGCGATCTCGCTTACAACAAGGCTGAGCACCTTTGATATGCCCCTCTCCGGCATAGTTACGCCGTACAATCTTTCGGCGGCTTCCATAGTGCCGCGTCTGTGCGAGATAACAATAAACTGTGTATCATCCGAATAGCGTTTTATGTAGCTTGCAAATCTGGCTACGTTTGCTTCATCCAGCGCCGCTTCTATCTCGTCGAGGATACAGAACGGTGTCGGATTTACCTGTAATGTTGCAAAGAAGAGCGCAATCGCCACGAACGACTGCTCGCCTCCGGAGAGCTGCATAAGGCTCTTTATTATCTTTCCGGGAGGTGCCGCCTTTATCTCGATACCGCTTGAGAGCACATCATCGGGCTCGGTAAGGATTATCTCGGCGTGTCCGCCTCCGAAAAGCTCCGAGAAAACTCTGCCGAAGTTTTCGTTTATCTTATTGAAGGCATCGAGGAAGGTGCTCTCCATCTGATTTTCAAGCGTTTTTATCTCGGCCCTTATCTTGCCCTCGGCTTCACGAAGATCACCAAGCTGCTTCGACATCTCGTCATATCTTGTCTTGAGCTCGTTGTATTTTTCAACCGCATCAAGATCTACGTGACCGATGGCACGGAGCTTGTTCCGGCACTCGGTCTGGACTGCGGCAACCGCACGCTTTTCCGTTTCATCGACGATAGCGGGATATCCTTGCTTTAACGCATCCGCGCGTGTCATATTGTATTCATCCATCAGCATCGGGGCTATCTTGTCCTGCTCATCCTTCAAATTGACAAGCTTTGATTCAAGTATCGTCCGCTCACGGAATGCGATCTCCTTATTTGACATAAGCTCTTTCATCCTCGAATTGAGCTCAGCAATTCTTGTTTCGTATTCGGCTCCCGTATTTTCAAGTGCGGCACGCTCTGAATTGAGCTCGGACAAAAGTCTTTCGCCCTCATCCGCACATCTGCGGTTTTCGTCTCGGCTCGCCTCGTATGCTTTTATGTTATCAAGATACTGCGCTTTCTTTTCCTGAAGCGAGAATATCTCACTGCGCGTCTGTGCGATCCTTGTGTCAGAGCTTTCAAGCAAAGTCTGTTGTGTTTCGATATCCTTTTTCATTGAGGATATCTCTATAAATATCTCTGTAATAGTCTGCTCTTTATTCGCAGCCGCATCCTCGGCGATATTGGTATCGATCACCTTTGCTTCTCTGAACGCCTTTAATTCTTCGATACGGTGTAAAAGCTCTTTCTCTTCTACCGAAAGCTCTGCCACCTTACTGTCATACTCGGCACGCTGTGACCGCATAGCGTTAAGATCGGCTCTCATCTTGTCGATCAAAGTATTGTTTGCTTCGATCTGCGCCTTGAGCTTTTCGTACTCGGGAAGTATGGTACCTGCCATAGCCTCCATAAGATGCTTATTGTTTTCGTTATCATCGATCTGAGTGTCAAGATCCTCAATCGCCGAATCAAGAGAGTCTACCTCTGCTCTTGATGACGAGATATTCTTCTCAAGCTCTTCAAGCTCTTCTTCGAGATGCTTGATCTCGGATACACGGGTAAGCATACCTGCGTTACGATTGACGTATCCTCCTGTGAACGATCCGCCTATGTTGATCTGCTGACCGTCAAGTGTAACGATCCTGACCTTAAATCCAAGCTGTCTTGCCGCATCGTTGGCACTTTCAATGTTGTCGAACACCAACGTTCTTGAAAGCAATGAGGAAATGATGTTGGTAAATCTGACGTCATACTTTACGAGCTTATCGGCTGTGGAAATATATCCTTTATACTTGCTCGCTTCCGTTATTTCTCTTGAAGGAGTCTGTCCCTTCATAGACGTTATTGGCAAGAATGTTGCCCTGCCGCGCTGAGCCTCTTTAAGAGCATTGATACCCGCCTTAGCCGTACGTTCATCCTCAACAACTATATGCTGAAGACTTGCACCGAGCGCGATCTCAATCGCCGTAAGATATTCGTCCTCAACGGTGATCAACTTGGATATCGGACCGTAAACGGTGCCGCAAGGCTTGCCGTTTCTGTCGAATATTTTCCCATCCGCATATGCCTTCATAATATATTTTACGCTTCCGAGATATCCTTCAAGCTGTTCTTCCATCGCCTTGTAGGTATCTATTCGATGTGACACCGAGTCGCGCTTGAAGATGAGCGAGGACATAGACTGCACACACTGTTCTCTGGTTGCGCTGAGATCGTCATATTTTTCCGAAAGCTCGGCAAGAGACTTATCTATTGAGGCTATATTTCCGTTGTAAGTCGAAAGTAGCTTTTCCTTCGCTTGTGCCTTGTCCAAAAGCTCACGGTTGGACGCCTCATAAAGTTCTATCTCCTTGGTTGCCGAATCGTTTGAGCTCGAACCGCTCGCACTTGCATTCTTAAGTACAGCTATCTGAGTTCTTATATCACCAAGTGCCTCTTCAAGCTTACGCAGATCGGCAAACGCCCCGTCCGCCGCTTCCTTCAACAACCGCGCTTCTTCAAGCATAGCTTCCTTCTCGGAGCATCTTTTAGTATGTTCAAGCTCAAGTGTGGAAAGCTTTTCCTCGCACTCGTCGATATAGCTCCTCTTTTCGAGCACTGAGTTTTGCTCAGCCGCAAGCATTCTCTCGTAACTTGCTATGCTTGCCACCGCTCCCTCGACCAGCTCCCGCGTATGCGCAATATTTCGCTCCGTAAGCCTATATTCACTCTCAAGGTCGTAATTGCTGCGAGTCTGCTTCCTTATACGTTCGAGCAGCTCCTGAGACGATGCTTTATTGCTCTGTGAACGTTCGAGAATGCTTTCGTTTTGCGACTGTATACTATCCAAAGCCTCCGTAAGCGTCTGAAGCTCAAAATCGGCACGAGCAAGCTCTTCCGAAGCGCTTTCAACAGCCGCACGAAGTCTTTCCGAGTCATAAAGCCAAAGGCGTATATCGGCTTCTTTTTTGCGTTCCATATGCTCGATCGCTCGTCTGGCTTTGCCGGCTTCCTTTTCCAAGGGACCTATACGGCTTTCGACCTCGACAAATATATCATTAACGCGTGTAAGGTTGTCCGTGGTTTGAGCAAGCTTTCTCTCAGCCTCGTTCTTTTTGAAACGAAATTTTGCAATTCCCGAGGCGTCCTCAAAAATGCCGCGTCTTTCCTCACTCTTTCTGGAAATGATCTCGGCTATTTTACCCTGTCCGATTATCGAATATCCGTCTCTTCCGATACCGGTATTCATAAACAGCTCATATATATCGCGAAGTCGAACCGCGCGACGATTAATAAAGTATTCGCTCTCTCCGACGCGATAATAGCGTCTTGTGACAGTCACCTCGTCATATGGACACTCGAGCCGATTATCGGGATCCGTGTTATCGAATGTTACG
The DNA here is from genome assembly GCA_964653575.1 of uncultured Lachnospiraceae bacterium. GTDB lineage: Bacteria > Bacillota > Clostridia > Oscillospirales > CAG-272 > HGM12650. The sequence goes on along the minus strand of CAZZFP010000005.1, from coordinate 40,903 downwards.
GAAACCTCCGCAAAGCTCATAGGCTTTCTCGACTCGGTACCGCTGAAGATAATATCCTCCATTTTGGAGCCTCGAATGCTTTTGGTCGATATCTCGCCAAGCACCCATTTCATAGCATCCGAAATGTTTGATTTTCCGCTCCCGTTAGGACCTACGATTATAGTCGTTCCCTTTTCAAAAAGTAATTTTGTACGGTCGGGAAATGATTTAAAGCCGTACAACTCAAGTGATTTTAAGTACAAAACGTACCTCCTGAGAATTTGATATCTGTTATCTCATATCAGCGCTCCGCGGTCACACGATATTGATTTCGGTCTCATATCCGCAAAGTCGCGCGCTTTCTTTTATTTTTATTTCCTTAAAGCCGTATTTTTCGCGAAGATACAGCTTGTTTGCCTTCTTCTGTCCGACAGCCTTTGATGTACACCCCACAGGCACGAAAATCGTCAACGTCGAATTTTCGAATATATCCTGATAAGCAAGCTTATCTTCGATCTTTTCTCTGAAAAGCAAGCTCATAGCCATTTCTCCTACGGCACTGTGATTTGCTCCGCCATACACCTCGTTCGCATCCGAAAGGTTTTCGGATGCGCAAAGTCCCACACGAATACACGGAACTCCGTTCCGATCAAAGATCTTCAGAACTTCCTTTGTGCGTTCGGCGGCAACATCATCCGTCAAAGGTGTGTATATACCGCACTTTGCCATATCGCAAAGCTCGGTTCCGTAAAACACTACCGTGGGATATACCCTCGCTCCGTCAGCACCGACCGAGCATATCAGCTCAGCCGTTTCAATCTCGGTCCTCGGTGTCGAAAGCGGCAATCCTATCATCATTTGACCGATAAGCTCGTACCCCGCATCCTTTACCATTTTGCAAGCTTTTAACGCCGTATCTCTGTCGTGTCCGCGCTTTGAAGCTTCAAGAACGGCATTATCCATACTTTGCAACCCGAGCTCTATCGTTCCGACCTTATAGTTTGCAAGTACCGACAGTATTTCATCTGAGATATAATCGGGTCTTGTTGACATCCTGATGGATCTTACATAGCCTCGATCTATGTACTCCTGGGCGATATCAAGCAGATACACCATAAGCTCTCTATCAATTCCCGTAAATGATCCGCCGAAAAAGGCTATCTCCGCATCTGCGTCGGGCGGCATTGTAGCAAGTGCCTCTTCTATCTCTTTAACAACATTTTCCTTTACGAACTCGGTCTTCCCCGATATCGAACGTTGATTGCAAAAAACGCAATTGTTGGGACATCCGAGATGAGGGATAAATATCGGAATGTTTATATGCCTTTTGCTCTTCATCTGAATATTCACTAGTCCTTTGCCGCGCCTTCAAGCTGACCGAAAAGCACCAAAGCCTCGTGCGCCGCGTTCTGCTCGGCAATGCCCTTACGAGTACCGACTCCGTGTCCGATAACATTTGAATCAAGCCTTGCCTCTATCGTAAAGGTTCGCTTGTGCTCGGGACCGCTTATACCGACGAGAACGTAGTCAACCTGACTTGTCCCCGATTGTTGGATAAACTGTTGGAGCTGAGACTTGTAATCTCCGACTCCCCCCTCTGCCGCCAGATGCTTAAGCTCTTCGGAAACATACGGCAGCACAAATTTGGCAACATTAGCCTTTCCGTTCTCTTTTCCGTCAAGGAATATCGCTGCCAAAGTAGCCTCAAAAGCATCCGCCAACAGAGATCTGTTTTGCCTTCCGTTGTTATTTTCCTCACCGTTTCCGAGCTTTATGAAATCGCCGAGTCCGATCATCAAAGAATACGACGACAATGCCCGCTCACAAACGACCGATGCTCTCAATTTGGTCAACTGTCCTTCCGGGTATTCCCTGTAATTTGAGTAAAGAAATTCGCTTACAACGAGTTCAAGCACTGCGTCACCCAAAAATTCGAGTCGTTCGTTGTTCTCGCAGGGTACTCCCTTTGCCTTTAGCTCGTTGGAATATGACGAATGAGTAACTGCCAATTCAAGTAATTTTATGTCGTTAAAATGGTATCCTATGCGTGCCTCAAGCTCGCTTACTTCCAACGGTAATTTAGACAATATACTCACTCCTTTCTGATTTTATGATTTATTGTTTATTGGGGTTTGCTTATAATGTGTGTATTGCGGTACCCGGATCAAGCTTACTTTTCGCTTTCCGACTGTGCCTTTTCCGCTTTTCTTCTTGCACGACGATATTCGGTGTATTTTTCCATCGCGTCGGAGATAACATCCGTTGTATTATTTTGTGACATCATTATTGCTTGATTGATAGCATTCTTAAACGCCTTGGCATTTGAAGAACCGTGTGCCTTTATAACAGGTGAAGCTATTCCTATGAGAGGTGCGCCGCCGAGCTCGGAAGAATCATAATTATGCTTAAACTCAGAGAGAGGCTTTTTCACGATAAGTGCCGAGAGCTTTGTAAAGACATTAGTGTAAAAGATCCCTTTAAGCTCTTTCATAACCAGCTTGCCCGTGCCCTCTATCGACTTTAAAAGCACGTTGCCGGTGAAACCGTCGGTTACCAGAACATCACAAGCGTTGAACGGCACATCGCTCGACTCGACGTTTCCTATGAAGTTTATACCCGGAAGCTCCGAAAGTCTTTTGTAACACTCGACCATAAGCGGAGTCCCCTTTGTAGGCTCGGATCCGTTGTTGAGCAATCCGACTCTCGGCGCCTCTATGCCGTAAAGCTTTTTCATATAGGCACTGCCCATCACGGCAAACTGCTCGACACTCTCCTCGTTTACAACTACGTTGGCACCCGAATCTATCAAAAGCACAGGCGGCTTCATTGGCAAAAGCGTAGCGATCGCCGCGCGTTGAACCCCTTTGATCTTATGATCGATAAGTGTCGCGCCGGTAAAAAGTGCACCGGTGTTTCCCGTGCTGACAAAGGCATCGCCTTTCTTCTCGGAAAGCAGGGTAAGTCCTATATTCATAGAAGACTCCTTTTTTGATCTCACGACCGCCATAGGATCGTCCTCCATACTTATAACTGTTTCGGTATGTATTATGTTAAAATCGGAGGGATCGCATCCGTTTTCCGTCATTATACGCTCGATATCGGATCTGTTTCCGACGACGGTAAAGCTTACGTCCCTATTTTCCTTTGAAGCCAGACACAGCCCCTTCACGGTCTCCTCGGGGGCATTGTCCCCGCCCATCACATCAACTATAATGACCATATCATTTCTCCGATCATTCTTCGGTGGCAGTACCGCTTCTTTCGCCGAAGATACTTTCCTTGACCGTATCTAAAACACTCATAGAGCGTTCGGCATAGACCGCATATTTGGCTTGCTTACCGCCCTTTACGCGGTAGTCGAGCGGTTCTATTATTCCAAAGTTTGCGTTCATAGGTGTAAACTTACCGCTGACAGAGCCTACGCTCACATAAGAAGCCATCGCTCCGAGCATAGTCTGCGCGGGGAAAACGTACCCCTCAAGCCCGAGAGCGCGCCGTGCAGCATTTACGCCCGCCACAAAGCCCGAGCCCGACGATTCAACGTATCCTTCAACGCCTGTCATCTGTCCTGCAAAAAATATATTTTCGTTTGAGCGTAGCGCATAGGTATCGGTCAGAAGCTTGGGAGAATTCAGATATGTGTTCCTGTGCATTACACCGTACCGCATAAATTCGGCATTTTCAAGTCCGGGTATCATTCTGAACACACGTCTTTGCTCCGGAAACGTCAGATGAGTCTGAAATCCGACGATATTGTACATACTGCCTTCTGCATTTTCGCGGCGAAGCTGAACTACGGCATAATATTCCTCGCCCGTCACAGGATTATTTAATCCCACGGGCTTTAACGGGCCGAATCTCAGAGTATCGTAACCGCGTCTCGCCATAACCTCAACGGGCATACATCCTTCAAAAACAGTTATGTCCTTCTGCTCCTCTTTATCGAATTCTTTAAGTGCCGCTTCTTCGGCGCCTATCAGAGCCTCGTAAAAAGCATCGTACTGTTCCTTTGTCATAGGACAGTTGATGTAATCGGCATCGCCCTTTCCGTATCTTGAAGCAAAAAAAGCAGTGCTCATATCTATCGAAGAGAAATCCACTATCGGAGCCGCGGCATCAAAAAAATGAAGTCCGGAGCATCCCAGATCATTTTCAATGTAATCTGCCATATCATCCGAGGTAAGAGGCCCGGTGGCTATTACGGTTATCTCATCGCTCTCCACAGAGGTCATCTCGCGACTGATTATCTCGATATTTTCATCAGACTTTATTTTCTCTGTGATATATGCCGAGAATTTTTCTCTGTCCACCGCAAGTGCCGACCCCGCGGGAACTCTTGTCGCGTGTGCCGCTTCCATAATAAGCGATCCGAGCTGCGCCATTTCCGCTTTGAGGAGTCCGACCGCATTTGTTATGCTGTCCGAACGCAAGGAATTGGAACAGACAAGCTCGCTGAAGGCGGGCGAATGATGCGCCGGTGTGTATTTTAACGGCTTCATTTCATAAAGCCTGACCTTCACTCCGAGACGCGCCGCCTGCCATGCCGCCTCGCAACCCGCAAGACCTGCGCCGTAAACGTTTATATATTTTTTATCGTCGGTAATATTCACTTTACTATCTTCCATAAAATTAATTTCAAAATTTTCGGTTCCAAACTCCGAAAGTGCTCAGTGTTCGTCGGAATTACTGCCTTTATCCTCACAAGTATATCCGCAATCTTTGTTATGACATATCAGCATATTCTTTCCCTTTTTGCGGAAAAGCATCTTGCCGCACTCGGGACAATTTTGGGATACGGGAGCATCCCACGAGGAGAACTTACAGTCGGGATAACGTTCGCAACTGTAAAATACAAGCTTGCCTTTATTTCTTACAACGATGTTTGAACCGCAATCCGGGCATTTTACACCCGTCTCCCTTACCTTGGCTTTAGTGAAGGTACATTGAGGGAAATTGGAGCAAGCATAGAAACTTCCGAATTTCCCCTGTCTTTCGACCATATCGGCACCGCAAACCTCGCATTTGAGAACAGTCCCATCGGAACCGTTCTCACTCTTTTTTACGGCAGGCTTTTTATTTTCGTTCAGAGGCTTGGTATTCTTACATTCGGGATATCCGGGACATGCCGCAAACTTCCCATACTTTCCTTCCTTTACGACCATCCTTCTGCCGCATTTTTCGCATACGATATCGGTCTCTTCGGGCTTTATAGTGATTTTTTTATCTCCGATATTCTCCTTCGCAAGGTTAAGCTCGGCTTCAAACGATCTCCAAAAATCCGCAAGCACCTTTTGCATATCGGCACTGCCCTCTCCGATCTTATCGAGCTGATCTTCCATATCGGCAGTAAATCCGTAGTCAACTATATCCGGGAAATTTTCGCACATAAGCTTTACGGTTACCTCTCCGAGTTCCGTCGGAACAAGCGTCTTCCCGTCACGCCTTACGTAGTTTCTCGATATTATTGTCGTTATCGTCGGCGGAATGGTACTCGGTCTGCCGATTCCCTTCTCCTCAAGCATCTTGATGAGCGATGCTTCATTGTATCTCGGAGGCGGCTCCGTGAAATGCTGAGCTTTTTCCACTCTGTCGCAATCAAGAAGGTCGCCTTCTTTCAGATCCGGAAGCCTTGCATCCTTCGTGCCGTTATCGGCAGAAGAGTTAGCATCATCGGTTTCGGTATCATTGTATATCGCCATATAACCGAGAAAAGCTATGCTGTACCCGCTCGAACGGAAATTGTATCCCGAACACTCAAATTCCATAGCAACCGAATTTATTTCGGCAGACTGCATCTGACTTGCAACGAATCTGTCCCAGATAAGCTTATAGAGCTTGAACTGATCCGAGCTGAGATATTTTTGTAGCTTCGAGGGCTCGAGCGTTACGTCCGAGGGTCTTATTGCCTCGTGGGCGTCCTGAGCATTCGCTTTCGTTTTATAATTTCTCGGTGACTTTGGGCAATAGTCATTTCCGTATCTGCTTTTAATGAACTCAGCCGCAGCTCTTTGCGCATCCTCCGATATTCTCAGCGAGTCGGTACGCATATAAGTGATGAGACCGTGTGTTCCGCCAAGCTCGGAGCCAAGATTGATACCCTCATAAAGATCCTGAGCGGCTCTCATGGTACGGGTGGATTGAAATCCGAGACGTTTTGAGGCTTCCTGAAGCATCGTGGACGTCGTAAACGGAGGTGCGGGTGTTTTATGACGAACCGTCCTTTTTACGCTTACGGTGGAAAATTTGCCTTCTCTGACGGCTTTTGTAACCTTTTCCGCATCTGACTGACTTTTCAGCGGCGTTTTCTTTCCGTTTTTGCCGTAGTAGTGAGAGATAAACGGCGCCGAACCGTCGTACGAAAGAAAGGCATCGACGGTCCAATATTCTTCGGGATCAAAAGCCCTTATCTCATTTTCCCTATCAACTATGATCCTTGTAGCGACCGTCTGAACACGTCCCGCCGAAAGACCGCTCTTAACGGTCTTCCAAAGGAAAGGGCTCAATTTATAACCGACTATACGGTCAAGTATGCGTCTTGTTTGCTGTGCATCAACAAGATCCATATTCAGCTTACCGGGATTTTTTACAGCCTCTCTTACTGCTTTTTTTGTGATTTCATTTATGGTAACTCGCTTTACGTCCGCGGGATCTATACCGAGGATCGTAGCAAGATGCCACGATATCGCTTCTCCCTCTCTATCAGGGTCGGTTGCGAGAAGCACTCCATCCGACGCCTTGGACAGTTTTCTGAGCTCCTTTATAAAGTCTCCCCTTCCTCTGATATTTATATAGTGAGGTGCGAAACCGTTTTCTATGTCAACTCCAAGTGTACTTTTGGGAAGGTCGCGTATGTGTCCCTTTGATGCAATTACCTTGTATCCCGAACCGAGATAGTTCTTTATGGTATTTGCCTTCGGAGGGGACTCGACTATAACCAAATACGACATTATATCTTTTCCTCCATATGCGCAATATGCGCGACGACTTATATATTGTATCAAAATTTCACCGATCGGTAAAATTGAACTTATTCCTTAGTATATTTTAATTTTGCTCTTTAATTTCATCCCGCTCGACGGCGGCTATTCATCCGAGATGTGGGGTTCGGGTACTTAAGATTTCGTACTATCTTCTCCCGTACTGCCCACCCGGATGAATATCTATCAAGCCTTTAAGCTCAAGCATCGTTACGGCGGTCAGTATTTCCGGAACGGAATATCCCGTCGCTTTTACGAGCTCGTCCGCGGTTATGTACTCCCCTATCGGAACAGCGTCAAAAATAGCCTTGTGCTTTTCACTGAGCGAGCCATATACCTCAGACGATCTGTCGGCTTTGACCGCGGGTGCAGCTTCCGCTTTTATTGATCTCAAAGAAGTATCCTCCTCCGAGATATTTGCCTTTTCCCGCAAGCTTGCAAGTCGTGCACGCTTGGCACTCTCTTGCGTTGTAGAATTTAAGTTCTTCTCGGATTTTGCGGTTTTGGTGGCAAGTAAGGAATTTTCCTGCTCCCTGCGAAGCCTCTCGGCGGAATCCATCTCTTTTCCGTAGTTATAATTTCTGCCGTAGATTCTTGCGCATATCTTCATACGATCGAGAGCTACGTCACAATCGGTCTTTACGAGATGAGCCTTTTTAAACAATATCTCGTTGATGGGCAGAGCGGCACCGTCATAATAACCCTTGAAAAAGGTGATTATATCGTCCGATCCGAGCACGATATTGGCACCGGAACGCAAAAGCGCATTGGTCCCCTCCGCGTTGCGTTCTTCGAGACTGCCGGGCACGGCAAATATCGGCTTCCCCTGCGCAACGGCATGGCGCGCCGTGATAAGAGATCCGCTCTTGGCGTCTCCTTCGATAACAAAGGTGCCGTCGCTGAGTCCGCTGATGATACGGTTCCTTACGGGAAAATTATGAGCATCGGGTGGCGTTCCGGGCGGATATTCGGATATTACGGCTCCCTGACGCATAATAAAACTCATAAGCTTGCTGTGCTCCTTCGGATACACCACGTCAATACCGCTTCCGAGGACAGCTATACATTTGCCGCCTCCCTCAATAGCGCCGCAGGAAGCGACACCGTCTATGCCGAGCGCCATTCCGCTGACTATCATAATATCAGCCGCCGCAAGCTCATAGGATATTTTATACGCGGTCTGCTTGCCGTATTCACTCATCTTTCGAGTTCCGACTATGCTGAGCGAGAGACGTTCGTCAAAATCCGGAATCTCGCCCACGTAATAGAGCACGATGGGCGGATCGCAGATCCTCATAAGAGATTTTGGATAATTTTCATCTCCGAAAACGCAGATGTTGATATTATACCTCGCGCAAGTGTACATACATTTTCGTGCGGGATCAAGATTTTTGTCGCAAAGCGCGGCGACGGTACTCTCGGAGATCCCCTTGACCGTCGAGAGAAGATCCTCCTCCGCACGATATATTTCAAATACATCGTCAAAGCTCTCGTAAAGCGCCAAAAACTCGCGACTTGCAACGCCGAGTCTGAATGAAAGCCATATGTGATACAGCGGATCTATTTTATTCATATTGTTTTCCTCCCGCATCATACGAAAATGAATCTTAAACTATCTGCTTTGGACAACGACAAAAATATTATTTACACTTTCCAAGTTCCCAAATAAACACGGTTGCCGCCATAGCCGCGTTGAGCGACTCGGCACCATCTGTCATTGGGATATAAACACTTTGATCACAAGCGACGACGGTTTCTTGCGAAAGTCCGTGCCCCTCGTTACCGATCACTACAACATCATCCGATCTGAGATTTACGCTTCCGAAAGGCATAGCGTTTTTATCAAGCGCCGTGGCAAGCACACGTCTTCCGGACGCCCTCAACACGTTTATGGCATCGGACAGCTCGCAATCGCGGTGGAGCCTGTCTATCTTCATACGGAACAAGCTACCCATCGCCGCTCTGACGGTCTTTGAATTGTATATATCAGCGCAATCACTGCTGAGCAATATGCGGTCGATGCCCAGCGCATATGCTCCGCGTATGATCGTCCCGAGATTACCCGGGTCACGGATCGATTCAAGCATTATAAGCTTCTCACCGCGATAGATGCACGGTGCATCTTCGCCGTCGTAAAAAATGCCTCTCTTATTTATTTTAATGATTTTATGAAATTTGTCAATATAGTTTGAGGCACATATTATGCCTTCGGGCGATTTTTCCGAAGATATTTTATTAAAAATTTCATCATTAATATAGATACAGCGCTTTGTGTGTGCCTCAAGATCCTCGATACCGAGCTCGGAAAGTCGGGCGATTACCTTATCTGCACTCGATTCTTTGATAAACACCAATTGATTTTCAAGCCCGCAAAAGCAAGCCTCAGAGAAGAGCTTTATTCCGTCAAAGCGAAACATTCTCTCGGCATCTCGATACTTTTTGTCATCCAGCTTAGAAACGAGCACAACGGCTTTATTTTGTCGTGAAGTTACAGTCTCCCGTTCGGACATATCGAAGCTCCTTTCTTGATCTGAAAATTTTTCGCCGCATAACGGCAGAACAGAGATCAAATATTAGCAATTAATATGATAAAAACCCGCGTGGATCAGACCACCTCGGGTTTTTGTCTATCTTAAGCTCAAAGAGCCGCCTTAGCCTGCTCTGCGAGTGTTGCGAAAGCTTCCTTGTCGCTTACAGCGAGCTCAGCAAGCATTTTACGGTTAAGTGTAATTCCTGCAAGCTTAAGTCCGTGCATAAACGTGGAATAGTTCATACCGTTAACCTTAGCCTGTGCGGAAATACGAGTGATCCAAAGACGACGGAAATCTCTCTTTCTAAGCTTACGACCGATGAAAGCATAGTTACCGCTCTTCATTACAGCTTGCTTAGCCATCTTGAAGTGCTTGCTCTTTGCACCCCAATAGCCCTTCGCTGCTTTTAATACTTTATTTCTTCTTTTACGGGTCATCGTAGCGCCCTTAACTCTTGCCATTTTCTATTTCCTCCTATGAAATCCTTCTCAAATTCTATTAATGTGTTCCTGTTGTCAGATTACTTCTGAATCAACGCTTTGATGTTGGCCTCCATAGCCTTGCTTACGTAAGTAGCCGTACGGAGATGTCTCTTTCTCTTTGCATCTTTGATGCCGAGCTTATGACGGTGATGGCAGTGGTTCATTTTTACCTTACCTGTACCGGTTACGGAAAATCTCTTTGCGGATGCGCGATGTGTCTTAACCTTTCCCATTGTTATAACTCCTCTTTTCTGTTTATTCTTGCAATATGGATCGTTCTCTTGCCCTGTGACGCAATTACTCGCTCAAAGGATAACACAAACCAATTAACATTGCACTAAGATATTACTTTTTAGCAGGCATAATTACCATACTGAGTGATCTTCCGTCAAGCACGGGCTTTTTATCCACCGTTCCGACTTCCGAACAAGCGTCCTCAAAACGCTGCATTACCTCTCTTCCGAGTGGTAAATGGCTCATTTCTCTGCCTTTAAATCTCAATACCACGCGAACCTTATTTCCCGCATTAAGAAATCTCAATGCGTGATTTACCTTTGTTTCAAAGTCGTGTGTGTCGATCCTGTAAGTAAGCTGGATCTCCTTGAGCTCAATAGTCTGCTGTTTTTTCTTAGCTTCTTTTTCCTTCTTCTCGCGCTCAAAGCGATATCTTCCGTAGTCCATAATTCTGCATACGGGCGGTGTCGCCTGCGGAGCGATAAGGACAAGATCAAGTCCTTTATCATATGCGATCTCAAGAGCCTCGGCACTGTTCATAATGCCCAAAGCCTCTCCATCCTCGTTGATAACTCTTATCTCCTTGACTTTGATCTCTTCATTGATCTGCAAATCGTTTGCGCTGATAATTACGCACCTCCAATTGAACAAAAAATTGCACGGAGCGTTATTCTCCGTGCACAATTACAGACACCCGCGGGTATCTTTGCAATCATATCTACCGCAAGCTTATGCGTTACGGTGAGGACGGAGAACGCCCTACTTGTTTTTACCCGAGTATTTTACCACAGTTCTTTTCGTTTGTCAATAGTTTTTTGAAATATTTTTCTGGTTTTTACTGTTTTTTGAGCTCATACGGATCTTTTCCGCCGGCGGCCGCATTTTTCTTTCGATTGACTTTTTGTTTGATATTTAAGGTCGATTTTGCTCGTTTTTTTCGATATTTTTCGAAATTTTGTCAATTACTACAAAACAATGCGTGAAAACGGAATGGATTTTTTACCTTGTATCTTTTTTGACGAAAATTAATATGAAAAATCGTGTATTTTGATGATTTACAAACTTATTGCTTTGTTGTATAATATTAGCACGATGTCGGACTTGCTGTTTGCCACAAGAGGAGTCCGACATCTGTCCGTAGGCATTCGTATTCGGGGAAGTTTACGTAATGCTTAACGGCTCTTTTTACGCCCACTGCCACGGTGCGTAAGTTTCCCGGAGCTTTGACTCCGAATTTAAAAGAAGCACACATTTACATTGGTCGCCCACGAGATATCAAGCTTATGATATACATACGTTGGTACGGTGTCGGTCTGTGCTTTTTTATTATCTCAAATAAAAGCTCAGGGTCGGCTCGCAGAAATGCGAGCCGACCCGTTTTGTTGAGCTTTTCCAAGCGTAGATAATATCAGCCTGTGATACCGGAACGTTCAATTCCCTGAACGATGTATCTCTGACCGAAGAGGTAAAGAAGTACAAGAGGCAGAATTATGAGAACGCCTGCTGCACCGCCTACCGCTTCTTTGTAGTTACCTTCAACCTGTGTAGGTACCGTAAGACTTGACGGAATGTTTGTGCTTGCGACAGAATTCATCGTCCAAAGTCCGTTGATACCCGAGAATTTGCTTATATAGAAGGAATCCGTCCACTGCCAAGAGAAGGCAAACAGGAATACGGTTATCATCATAGGCACCGAAAGCGGAAGGATGATCTGCAAGAAGGTACGGAAGGTATTGGATCCGTCGATGTATGCAGACTCCTCAAGCTCATCGGGAACTCCTCTGAAGAACTGACGAAGAAGGAAGATATACAAACCATTCTTAAACGCAAGTCCCGTAACGGAAATGATGATAAACGGCCAAAATGTATTCTTAAGGAAGATACCCTGCTTGGTAAAGGTTTCCCAGGACTCGGGAAGTATGCGGGGAACATCGATATGATGACCGAAGATAGTTATTCCGCCACCGCCGAGCAGTTTGAATATTCCCAATATGTCAAACTCTCCTGACCATTGTTCCAAAGCCGAACCGATAACGCCGTGAGGTATTACCATCGTAAATATAACTGCCAGGAATATAAACTTATTACCTTTAAACTTGAATTTTGCAAGTCCGTATGCGATAAGGCAGCAGAAGAATGTCTGCAGGATCGCGCACACAGATGAGAGCAAGAATGTGTTGAGGAATGCTTCAAAATAGCGAAGATCGGTTATGATCGCCTTGTAGATATCAAGCGTATAATGCTTGGGAATGTACCATACCGTAGGATCAAGGAAGTCCTGTACGTCCATAAACGAACGTGTTACCATCTTGATAAACGGCATAATTACTACGTAAGATACGCCTATAAGAAGGACAAATCTGAAAATGAACCATATTATCTTCGTCAAAAATGACATCGTCAAAAATTTAGCTTTAAGCCTTTCTTTGAGAGGAGTTCTTTCAAAATCGACCTTGATTTTATTCTTGGTCTCTTTCGCTACTCTCGGTTTGCTATCAATATTAGATGCGTTCATCTCCAAACCTCCTTAATCACGTCTCTGATAGAATACAAATGCGGAGAACAGACCGGCTATAACCGCAACTATAAGGATAACTATCATAAAATAGATCCAATACATCGTCGCGCCAATCTCGTCGCTCAAAGCTGAGTTATTCTTGATATACTTCATAACGACGTTGCTGTCTGTCGTAAACGAGTCTATGATTGTATAGACCGCGTTTACCAATATCATCGGGCTTATCATCGGGAATGTGATTTTCCAGAAGGTCTCCCATCCGCTTGCGCCATCTATCGAGCAGGACTCGTAAATGGCGGGTGAAATGGACTGAAGACCGGAGAGGAAGATAAGCATCTGTACACCGGAACGGTTTACGATATCGTAGATACTGTTGACCATTTCCGTAACGTATTCAACAAGACCCGTACCGATCTTCATATTTTCAAACAACCTTGCAATATCCATAGCGTTTACCAACTGAGTTGATGCGCTCTCCTCCATATCGCCGGGGTCAATGCCCTCTTCACCTTCTACGGAAGGAATAAGGCTTTCCATAAGACCGGTAGAAATGATAACGGGAATAAAGAATATCGCACGGAACGCGGCTCTGCCGACCATCTTCTGATTGAGAAGTACTGCCATAAAGAGCGAGAATATTACTATTGCGGGAATCTCAAACACCATATTTCCGAGACCTTCCCAAAGCTTCTCGGCAAATTGCGCATCACCCATTATTACAGATTCATAGTTTTGCCAACCGATAAATTTGCGAACGGTGAGTGCGGTGCTGGGATCTATAGAGCTTTCCTGAAATGTGCTCAATATTGAATCGTAAATAATGGGAAGATATATCAGCACGAGTCCGATAATAAACGGGAGCACGAAGATCCAACCGGCGCGCGCCTTGGTTTTATCAAGAGATGCTATTTTTTTCTTTTTCTTTTTCGGAGCTACCTTTATCGGTGCCGCCGAGATCTTTGTTTCATTTGTCATAATCTACATCTCTCCTTATCTCATAATTACGACATATCCGTTTGCGGGGATCGTGTAAAGACGTCCGCCGTAAGTAACGGTAACTGCGAAGTAGTTAAAGTTAAGAATGAAGGACTTGTAGGGCTCGTTGTCATTGCCGTTCTTACCACCGTACGTTACAAGGACGATCTGACCGTCATTGCTTGTGTACTTTGTCTCGCCTTCCTCGAGCACGATTTCGTCTGTATCATCCGGAGTCGTATCCGTGTCGGCGTCGGTATCTGCATCCGCGTCTGCATCAGCATCAGCATCTGCATCTGCATCTGCATCTGCATCTGCATCTGCATCAACGTCCGTATCAACCTCTGTATCGGTTCCGGTCGCGGGAGTGCTATCCTCATCAACCGTTATCTCTACTTCTTTTACGGTAATAAATGCGTAACCCTTAGCAAGCGTATTCAACTCATCGACTTCTTTTGCAAGCTTTTCTGCGATAGCGGCGATGCTGTCGAGATCGGACTTGACCGACTTAAGAACCGTATCCGCGTTTGCCTTATCCTCCGAAGTGGATGTAGCCGACGCATCTATATAGTTTTTATAAAGTGTCGCGCTGTTGTAAAGCTTTGTAACACCGGTCTGTTTTGAAACTATGGAATCAATTACTGCCTGAGCTTCCTTTACATAAACCTGGAATGCAGCCTCTGCATCATCGCGAACCTTCTGTGCCGCATTGAGCTGAGGTGAATTCTTATCAAGTGCTTTGTAAGCGGCGTCTGCTTCTTTGAGAGCTGTCAAGGATTCCTCAAAGCCTGCTCTGAGTACTTCCATTCTGTGCTCATCATTGCCTGCCGCAAGCTTGTTACCTGCCGAGATCGAAGGAAGAAGCTTCAAGCCGTTATTGACTGCCGAGGTGACGTTTGCAAGAGTGATCGAAACATACTCTGCTGCGGATGTCTTGATGTCCTCGCTCGCCTCTGCCTTGGAGTTGATAAGGTCAATAGCCGCGCCGGCGGTATTTGAATCCTTAATTGCACCGTTTTCGAGGTTTTTGAGCATAACGGATGTATAATGCCTGTTAAGAGTCGTTACTGCCGTTGCAAGTCCGCTTACTGCTGTTGTAACTGCTTTTTCAGCCTCCTCAACAGCCGCGAGAGCATCGTCGTAATTCTTCTTAGCAGCGTTATACTCATCGGTCTTTGCCTTGTAGGATTCGTTTGCGGATTCAACTACATCTTTCTGAGCGTAATACTTGTCGTATGCCGCCTTATAAGCTTCGTAAGCTGCTTTACTGCCGGCTGTTGTGTCTGCCATACAGTATGCTGCGATAGTTGCCTCGGTTGCATCCTGTGCATCTTTATAAGTCTTCTCTGCGGCTTCGTATGCAGCCTTGGTGGACGCAATCAAAGCCTCGTCTGTTCCCTTTGCAGCCGTCTCATATGCGGATTTTGCTTTCGTATATTCCGTCTTGGCAGCGTCTTCAAGTGCCTTTTTAGCCTTGTACTCTTCTGTCTGCTGAGCGGCACGCTTAAAGGTTGCAAAGTTGGTGTTCGCTGTTTGATATGCGGTAAGATAATCTTTACCGTTCAAGAGAGTGTTTTCGTTGTCGTAAACCGCTTTTGCGGCATCCTTTACCTTTTCGGCAGCTTCCATAATCTGCTTGAGATTTTCGAGCGGCTTTTCTGCCTCATCTACCGCATTTTCCTTGTCGGTAATGTTGGTAAGTGCCTCGATTACGGAATTGTAGCTCGAAATTACCTTATCGTATTCCTGCTGGA
The DNA here is from genome assembly GCA_964653575.1 of uncultured Lachnospiraceae bacterium. Lineage (GTDB taxonomy): Bacteria > Bacillota > Clostridia > Oscillospirales > CAG-272 > HGM12650. The sequence continues at coordinate 25,453 of CAZZFP010000005.1, read as the reverse complement.
GGCTTCCGATATAGTTTTCGGTAGATGTAGCTGTTGTAACCACATCTCTTCTTGCTTTGAGAACTGCCTGCTGAGCCTTGAGTGCCGCGGAAACGATTGCTTCTTCTTCGGTCTTAAGAGCTTTCTCGGCAAGATCTATAATGTCGGCTTCAAGCTCGTCGATGTCGGGCAAACGCTCGCCGCTCAAGAATTCGTGGTCAATGATGATCTTTGTCTGAAGATCCTTAAGTACGTTGTTGAGCTCGAGATATACCTTGCAAAGCTCATCGTACCAAATCTCATAGCTTATCGAATAGTACTGTGAAAGATCTTGGTATTCCTTAAACTTCTCGGCGTTCTGCTTTGTAAGTGTGAAATAGAGAGACGCGCCGTTTTCGATTGCTTTAAGGAATGCGTAGTTTGTGTTACCTTCCATATTATAAGGTGTTCCCGCAAACTGAACGTAGCCGTGGAGAACGACACCTATGAAAGGAACTGCGTTGGACGAGAAGATGTAACGGCTGGAGTCGAGCGGAACGTTGAGAAGATGATCAACATACTTCCAAGAGTAAGCGTTACCCTTGTCCGCCATTACGCTTCCGTAATCTTCCTGTGCCTGCGCCAAAAGCTTTGTAATAAAGCTCTTGGAGTCCTCGCGGTTGTAAGGCTCATCCTCATCAAAGTCGGAGTTAAGATCGGAAGCAAGCGATCCCAATGAAATTCCGATAGGATCATACTTAAGATAATTCTCCGTCAACTTATCGTAGAAATGAGACATATATGCGGGGGAGATCGCCATACCGTAGTATCCTATATAGGACTGATACGTTGCGCTGTATTTAACAAGGCCCGTATAACGGTCATCTATCGTCCTTACCGCGTGCTTTTTCATATCAAGTCCGTCGGCAAATCCTCTTGCATACGTGTACGTAAAGTCAAAGTCGGGGTAAATTCCGAGGTGGCTTCCGTCGCCCGTTGCATTGATACCCTTTGCATATGCGAGAAGAGTCTCGAAGCCTTCCTTGCCGCCGACCGCGCTTTCCCACTTAAGTTTGTAAGGCATTCTGCCGTACATACCTCCGTTTGCGTAGCCGTTGAGCTTGAAGTTGACGTTCTTTACGCCGCTCTTATTGAGCTCGTCGTACATCTCTTCTATATCCTCAAATGTAGTAAGAGGAGTCATTATGTTTACAGGAATGGAGAGGATCTTTTCGAGCGTCTCGAAGGTACCGAATGTTTCGATGTAAAGAGGAATGTACTCTTCCTCGATATCGTCCTCTGTAAGCCTTGTAAGCTCACCTTTGTTGACAAGATAATCGGAGTAAGCACGAGCCATTCCGACCCATGAACAAGGATAAGTATCCGTAAGATTCTTTTCCTGTGCGATGGTGCTGTCGGTAAGCATAATATAGCGAACCGTGTAGTTGCCTACGTAACGACGCGAAGAAGTTACGGTAAGCTCCTTATTCTCGGCACCTGCAATAGCATCCGAGACCATAAATTTATCACTCGGTCTGGGATAGAAATACATCTGTATATAGTTGTATTTGGATGTTGTACCGCTGTGTGTCAAGGACATCGTAGCAAGTGCGTCACCCTCTTCAACTATTCCGACGAAGCCGCGATCTTCGGTATATTCGACCGTTTTCGTAACTTCTTCGTAAACCGCGGGAACCGTCTCGCCTGTTACGGGATCAACATATTCCTCACTCTTTAAGACCTTCTCGGTCACTTTTTTGCTGAGTTTCTGTTGTTCAACGATACCGAACACGGGATAACGGACGGCTTCTCTGAGTCTACCGGTTATGGTATGCAAAGCGTAGTCCTCGCCGTATACCTTGCTCTGGATGTTTATGGATTCCGAATTGGCGTTAGCGCTCTGGAAGTCAATAAGAGTACCGGAACCGTCCGGGAAGAAGCTGTATCCTTCCTGGGTGTTATTTTTGTTTGTTCCCGCGTATCTGGAACCTGCGCCCATAAAAGGAAGAATGCTGAGCGAGCTGAGCGTGTAAGTACCCTCATCAAAACGAAGTCCGTTTGCGGGCATCGTCCACGAAACGCCGTTTTCGTCGAGAGAATATTCAATAGCAAGTTTAAAGAGCGGTGGGTTTGTATCCGTTCCCTCATACTCGCACAGGTTGTGGTCATACTCGAGCTCTTCGTATGTGTAATGAGGGCAAAGTGTCTTGATCCACTCCTCTACCCATGCAAGCTCGGAGTCGGATGCCATTGTATCCCACGTTCTTATAGGTTGACCGAGCTTTTTCAATACGGGATACTGACTAAACGTATTCTGATTTACCGCGTCAGGCTTTGTCTCATCCCAGGGGTCCTGAAGTTGGAAGTAACTGTCTATCTTTCTTGCGGTGAACTGATCTTCCAACGACATAAAGTACGGATAGAGCACTTCCTGGTAACGTTCCTCGGTTATCTGACGAGGAACAAGCTTTTTGGACTCCTCACGGCCGATGATATACTCGACTCTCAGACCGTTTTTAATGTTTTTGATCTGGATCTGATTAGTTACTGCCGCCTCGGTAAAGCTCCAAAACTCTTTTTCCGAGGTGGTATCGGATGAATACTTTATGGAGATCTGAGAGAGAAGCTTTGCTTTGGTGGTAGCACTTGATTCGGTTGCAACATCCCAGGGGTTGGAGAAAAGTATCTGCCCCGATTTGGTGTTGAGAGTTGCCGTTTCACCGGTCAGTTCATCAATGTAAAGCTGATATCCGTCAGATTCAAGCTTGAGAGTCATAGTTGCAAGCTTTTCTTCGGGAGATTCAAAGGTTTTGGTCAAATATTCATTGACCTTTTCCTCGTACTCTTCCTCCGGCGTCTTATCAGTTGCCGCCGACACGTCAACAACTGCGAAACTTGCAAATGCTCCGATAAGTAACATCACAGTTAAGAGTGCCGATATTAATTTTGTTGTTATTTTCATATTTACATCTCCTATCTGTATGTTTAGGTTCGATAGTGGATCTCTGTTATCAGGTTCGAAATAAGGCTTACAAGGTTTCCGAGAAGTGACGAGAAGAGTATGCCTATGAACATGATAAACGCCATACCAACTATTGTTCCGAGCAAGGTAACGATATTCTTATACATTGTGTAGCCGTGCGTTACCATCATTCCGAAGAATATCAGGATACCTGTCCAGATGAACGCAAGCGTTACAACGAAGTTGATTATCTTGATCTCGCTCGAAAGAGCAAAGTTGGTTAAAATAGTTGTGGGAATTATAAATACGGGGAGCGGGAGCAATGAGTAAGATACTGCTATTGTAACGTCTCTGAAGCTTCCTTCACCGTCAAAGAGTGTAGTAAGGCACCAGTTTGCGACTACAAACAGGAATACGGGAACAAGTACCGATACTGCCTGCGACCAGATAGTCGTGTAAGAGCCCTGAGGATTGGAAACGTATCCCTCGCCGATAGCCTGATAGAAGAATGCTACAACGGTTACTGCCAGGTACACGATCGCGGCTCTGAGAGAGCCTCTCTTTTCGTGTTTAAGATCCCAGAATCCATCGAAAGGATGTAGCCAGAGGTGGAAGCCGTAAAGAAGTTCTTCTTTGAATGTTCTCTTTCCGCCTGCCGTAGTCGCACGTTTGTTGACTTTAGCCGCATACTTAAGGAACAATACGCAAGCCGCGATGACTGCCACGATGATAGCGAGGAGGAGAATGATATACTTTGATATCCATTCTTTTCTGATCTCCTTATAGGAGTCGGAATAGTTACTCGTATCGTACGCTGTCTTGTAGTAGCTTATTGCTTCTTCATATTCACCGCTTCTGTAAAGCGCCTTACCGATGCCGATGTACGCGGCGTCAAAGTTGGAGTTTCTCTTGAGGATCTCTCTCCAGTCATCAACCGCAAGCTCGTAATTTCTTTCATTCTGGTTTTTGAGTGCATTGATAAGGATATCGCCGTACTCTGTGCGTTCAAAGACTGTGATGTTCGCCTTGACTTTATCAAGAATAAGCATTTTGTCGCCCAGGTAAGTTATAGCCTGTACGCCGTTTTCCGACATAGTACCAAGCTGGCTACCCTTATCACCGAAAGCAAACAAGAGGTTTCCGTCGAAATCGTAGGTAAAGACCTTATCTCTGTCCGCGTCGATTATCGACCAGGTCTTTTCGGGTCCTACCGCCACGTCAACGAGGCGAGAAGGATTCGATGATACGCCGTCGGATCCGAACTGAATCTCACCGGCAGGCGGGAAAAATCCGTTACGTCTCATGATCTCGTCGCCCTCTGCGTTAAGCATCTTAACAGGCGAGTAATCACCGTCCCAGGGGGCAGAGCTCTTAAGGAAGGACTTGACCTTGCTGACGAGGTCTGCGTGATAAACGGTTACGTATATAAATCCATCTTCATCAATTGTGATATTGTTAAACGGATACGAAATATTATCCTCGGTCTCTTCTCTCATTTCATCGGTCATAATACGACGCCAAACGATCTCTATCGCCGAGATTGCTACCGCCTGAGCACCGATAAGACCGATGAAGTCGCCGTTAATCGTCATAACGATGACACCCTGATCTGTTGTATCGGATACGATGAACAATCTATCGTATTTATCGACCGCAATGGCGATCGGTGAGAAAGTCTGCTTTTCGCCATCAAGACCGGTCAAAACGTCATCATCGGGACCTTCAATGATTGACATAAAATTACCGTCTCTGTCGAAGGTTACTATTCTTCCCGCTTTATTATCACATACGAATATTCTATCTTCTGTTACGTACAGACCCTGGGGAGAATTGAATTCATCCGGCACGCCGTGATTGTTAACGAACTTGGAGATCGAATACTTGTATTTGAAGTAGGAATCCAATACGATTACTCTGTTGCTTTTAGAGTCTGAAATGTAGATGTTTCCTTCATCATCAACGACCATATCCTGAGGATCGGTAATTTTATTGCTACTGCTAAGTCCCATCGTCGTCGAGTCATATATCGCTATAGGCGTATATACATCAGGCGAGTCAAGCGGCGTTCCCGTGTATGAATATGTGTAAGTTTGATAGGTCTTCGCAGCGGACGGAACCAATGTGAAAAGCATCACGAACACACAAAATATAGAAACTGCTGATATTAGCTTTTTCATTATGCTTCCTCCTTAGTCTTTCATACCGCTCGAGCCCATCGTCTCAATTACGTTTGATTGTGAAATTACGAATACAAGGATAGGTACCATCATCATAATAACCTGAGCCGCCGCGCTCGCGCCCGCACGTTTGATACCGCCCGCCGCGATCTGATTGATAGCGTAGTTAAATGATTTGAGCTGCTCGGAGTGGATATATATCGACGTACCCGAGTTCCAAAGATCCTTGAATGAATAAATGATAAGTGTAAGCCAAGCAGGCTTAACCATCGGCATAGCGATGACCCAGAAGGTCTTGAGCTCGCTTGCACCGTCAAGATGCGCACTCTCTATGATATCTCCGGGTACGTTCGTATCCATAAACTGCTTCATAAGATACAGACCGAGAGAGGTACAGAATGCGGGAATGATCAATGCCCAATATGTATCGATAATGTGAAGTGCTTTCATAATAATGAAGTTAGTTATCGATGTTACCGTTGAGTGGAACATAAGTGATGTTCTTACGGTTTTAAACATAAGGCGTCCGCCCGGGAATTTGATCTTAGCCATAGCGTATGCTGCGAGTGAGGAAATGAAAAGGTTTCCTGCAGTACCTACGACCGAAATAAACACTGTATTGAAGATATATCTTGAGAAAGGAACCCAGGATGTATCCATCAATTTAAAGAGGTCGCTGTAATTTTGAAGAGTCGGAGAACTTACGAGAAATCTCGGGGGGAACATCCAGAGCTCATCAAGAGGCTTAAGGGATTGGCTTATTACGTATATCATCGGCAGAAGCATAAATGCGCCGAGGATAACAAGCATTATCGTGATTCCGATATCACCGCCGGCAGAGCGGTTAAGAACCACTTTATGTTTTCTTGTTCTTAATCTTGCCATATTACTGCCCTACCTTTGACAAAAGTTTTTTGATCAGCATATTGGCTCCCACCATTATTGCGAAGAGCACAACTGCTATTGCGGATGCATAACCGACCTCATAACGTTCTCCGCCGTAGTCGTTAAGATGGTGCATAATCGTATGCGCCGCATAATCGACCGAGGGGAATCCGCAAAGGTTGGTAACAACGCTACCGAATCCGAATGAAGAAGTGATGGACATTATAGCACCGAACATAAGCTGAGGCTTCATACTCGGGAGCGTTATGTACCAAAGCTCCTGCCAACGGTTTCTGATGCCGTCAACGGCGCCTGCCTCGAAGTAGGAGCGGTTGATACCCTGAAGTCCCGCGATAAATGAAAGGAACGCGGTACCGAGGGAGATCCAAAGCGCAACCACTATACAAAGCGGCATTACGTAATCGGCGTCCTCGAAGAACTTGATTTCCTCCGTTATGAGTCGAAGCTCAAGAAGCTTACCGTTGACCCATCCCTGAGCGTCACTCGAGAAGAGTGTGCCCCAAATGGTATAAACCTCACCGGAAATAGAAGGTGCGTAGAATACAAGTGTTACAAGAGCTCTTATCTTAGGGCTGAGCTCGTTGATGAACCATGCTACAAACAAAGACATAATGTAAGAGCCGGGTCCTGTGATTGATGCGAATATCAATGTATTCTGGCAGGCTATCATAAATATATCGTCATCGAGGAAGAGGGTGATATAGTTTTCGATACCGACCATATTCGGCGTCTCAAGCAAGTTAAAGTCCGTAAAGCTGAAGAAGATCGACAGTACAACGGGTGCGACTGTAAACAAGGTAAACAAAATCATAAAAGGAGCTACCATAAGATAGGCGACCTTATTACGCTTCATTTCCTTCCAAGTCCACTGGAGCTTTGTCATATCTTTACGTGATACGGCATTTTTTGTTTTTACTGCAGTATTCTGTGACATATTGCTCTCTCCTTATATTTTTTGAAGTGTGTCATAATTTGTCGGATCAGTTCGCTGCAAGAACATCTGCGGCATTATTGAGTGCCACAATGGTCTCGGCAAAGAGCTCTGCGTTATAAGCCTTTGCGGCTTCGGCAGCATTTCTGAGAGCTAACGAATCCTGACTCTTTATTGCTCTTCTGATCGTATTCTTGATAAGGTTTTCAGCCGCCTGTTCCTGGGATGCACCCATCTTCTCAATATCGGATTCAAGCGCAAGCGTACATTGTTTAAGACGTTTTGATGCGAGTGTCTCACCTATCTCGAGAGTCTCAAGTCCGAACTCCTCGCGCTTACGGGTTATTTCCTTATTAATAGTATTGATATAGCTCTGAAGCTCATCAACAGGGTTCTTATTGTTGTTGAGCGCTGCAAGGAATGCAAACTTTGTGTAACGCGATATGATATATGAACCGGGGTAGTTGGGGATCGACGCCAAGTTGTTAAACTGAAGTGCTATGTTGGTATATTCTTCAGTGGTCCAGTCAAGGCTTGACAATGCGTCGATGTTAGCGGTTGCGTGCTTTGCGGAAGGACCGATCGTTGCGATCATCTCGTTGGAGTACTTAACCTGGCAGTCTGTGCCGGAGTGCCAACGCATAAAGTCCCAAGCGCCCTCTTCGTTATCGCATCCTGCGAGCATTACGATAGCGGTTATGGTAGATACCGATACGTTGTTGATATTACCGTTTTCATCCTCTATACCAGGAAGCGGTACCATAGTCCAAAGACCTTTGATCTCGGTTGCGAATACCGTAAGCTTATTGTAAGTAGCGTTGTATGAAGCAATACCTATCGGCATTTCACCTGTTCTGAAACGGTTTTCAAAGTCGTACTTGTAGGGGAACGAATACATCGTGAACATATTACACATCATCTCGAAGGACTCAAGTGCTACGTTCGAGTCGAGATTGATTCTCATACCTTCATCGGCAAAGAGCTCGCCGCCCATCTGATAGAGGAATATCTTATAGTCGCTCGAAAGACCGATATCCATATTGTTTGCCTGAAGAAGCGGTACTATCTCAAGGATATCATCCCAAGTCTTAGGTATCTCAACTCCGAGGTCAGCAAGAACGTCGGTTCTTATGAACATCATCGGGAAGTTCTGAGTTTCGGGAAGTCCGTAGTAGTGCATCTTGTTCTCTGCGTCCGCTATACCCAAAACGAGCATCGCCGCCTCATTAAACTGTGCACTCATATTACGGATGGGATTGCCGTCTGCGTCGTATATCTTATTGAAGTTTTCGTCAACCTCGTAATACATCGCCATTTCCTTGAAGCCGTCCATATTCTCAATGTTCTTGAGTGCTCCGCGGATCGCGTAGTTTATTACGTTAGCCTCGCCGAGACCGATGTAAACATCGGGACCCATATCGGCAAGGACGGAAGGAAGAAGCGTGGAAGCGGTAACCAACTTGATGGATACCGAATGTCCGTACTTAGGTGTGAAGTCGTTGTTGACGAGGTTTCTTACGATCTGTGATTGGTCACGACCGGAAGCAAGCCATACCTGCACCTGATCTTCTTCGTTGTAGTTCTCCTCAACGGAGCCCATACGGTCATAGTTACGGAAGAAGCTCTGAATAAATGCCGATATCTCGTGAATTATGGATTGGAAGAACCCAGCGGTAGCCTTCGGCAGTTCTTCTTCACTGCTCTGAATAACAAGATAGTCCAGCTGAAGCGGCTGTGTCTTTGCGTCGGTGATCCATGTACCGAGCGTACCGATATAGGATTTGAGCTGCGAAAGGTTCTTCGCTACCTCGTCCTCATCTATCATACGGTCGCAAAGCCAAGCGACCTGTTCAAGCGTTGCAACGCTTGAGCTCTTCTCACCTATGATCATCTCGATCTCTTCTGCAATCGCGTAAAGTTCTTTACTGCGAGCGTAGAGGTCCTGGATGGTATCGGGCATTACTCTGAAAAATCCGTAGTCACGGTATTGGTCAGGGTTGGTACCGGTAAGCTTTATAATATTAAGGTAGTCTGCGTTGATCGAGTCAAGGCATTTCTGCACACGACGAATAACGTCGCCCATCTCGCCGAGGTTAACCTCAAACTCGATGGTGTATGTAACGCCTTTTTTGAAGTAGAATTCAAATACCGTCGAAGTGTCGGTGCTCGAATCGTGGCTTCCTATATATTTTACCTGCCAGCTTGTATCGTACTCAAACGTTGCTTGAGTAGCTTCCGCAAAAGGAATGCCGTTGTAGTATCCTTTGTCACCCTCGCTGAGGCTTGAATCGCTGTAAAGATATATGGATCTCGAAACGGACATACCCTCGAGCACGTTCTGCTTAAATCTTGCCGCGATCGAGTAAAGACCGTCGGAATCAACAGAGAACGTGTAACGCAGCGTCTGACCCGCAACCTGCCACTTTTCGCCGCCTATGGTGTTGAGAACCGTCTTCTTTGTGCTTGAAGGCGAGTTAGCGGCATCGGTTCTGTCCTCAAGAGGATAGATCGTCTGCGAGGAAGAGCCGGTAAAGTACTCAGCCTCTATTCTCAAGGGAGTGGATCCCTTGGGAGCATCCTTGTACTGCTCCATATATTCTGCGTACGTAATGTACTCAGTCTCGGGAACGAGGGTTATGCTCTGAATTGCAACCGGCTCGTTCTTTGCTTCGAGCGATATGATATTCTCGCCTTCATTGAATACGAACGAGAATGGCTCGGAGTAAAATCCATCAACATCGGAGCACTCGTACACGCGCCATTCGGGGGCCTGTTCAAGGCTCGAACGAATCTCGTTGTCATCTATATCCGTGGTGAAAAACCTTAATGAATATTTGTTTATGAATTCGTTAGTCTTATTTGTGACAACGGTCGGATACTCTACTACAAGGTACGTAACCGTGTAAGGATTTCCGTTGCTGTCCTTTTTGCTTTCTGTCTCGCTCTTCGCTTCAAGACCGGCGTCAGCCGCTTCTTTGAGCATAGCCGCGAGATCATCCTGCGCGGTGATCACGTACTTTGCCGTGAAGCTACACTTCCAAGCCTTTTGCATTGAAATATAACGCGCTTCCGAGAACGGGATCTCACCGTTTATCTTGAGCACGCGCTCAATCGCCGCAGATTTACCTTCAATAGGATAATATCTGATAACGATGCTGTATCTCGCCGCCTTCGGAACATCCACCTTCCAAGCAACAGTGCCTGAACCGGGCGTCTTAAGCGCGGATATGCCGTCATATTCTTCAATACTTACGTCAGCAGTCGTACCGTCGGCATAATAATCAGATCCCAAGATCTGAATGGCATCCGTCGGTATAGCCGCATTCAAATAAGCATCCTTCTTTTGATACTCTTCGTACTTTATGGCATTCAACTCGGCTTTGATCTCCGCGAGCGTCTTGTCGGTGGTCGATACCGAATCATCGGATTCGGCGTCCGCCGCAGATACAGAGATCACAGCACAACTGAGTAGGAATGTCAGCGTAAGCACTAAAGCGATCAGCCTCTGAAAAATCGTTCTTTTCATTAATGGTTTCCTCCTACATACTGTTTTTCGGACCGCGAGCGATCCGTTGCTATTGGAACTTGCCGATAAGCAATTCTGCGCCGCGTGAGAACGGCACGAGCCGCCACCTCTGAAGGAGATGGACGGATTTCGGCGCAGTCAGGCTCGTTACGGCGAAAAGCCCCGTTCAACGGAAACAGTGTGCCGCCACGAAAAAAGTGTTTTGCAACAAAAGAACGTCCTATTTTTGAGTGAAATAAGCTTACCGAGCACGACTAAGCATCCGGCAACAGACACCAAGACTTGTCGGTAAGAATCTCCCTCAATTCAGGAAGCGCCCCATATTTATATAATATAATACCATAACACGCCCAAAATGTCAAGAAGGTGAGAATTAAAAGAATTGCAACCTTTTTCGGCACATCGAGCGATTAGATCACGACTTTGTGAATGGCTCAAAAACTTTTTGCAAACTTCGTCGCGATACTCTTTGTAAACAAAACTGTTTAAAAAAGTTCATATGTAACTTTTATTTACGGCTTTTTGCCCTATTTAAAGGCATATCACCTTATTTTCGGCTTTTTTGGGCGATTATTCATCATCAAAATTTTGTCTTAATTAAATTAGGTAAATTGTTTTTACTATATTTTTGCTACTTGATTGCTTGCGCAACTATTTTGAAGCCAACTTGGTTTGTGAATTATGCACAATTTTCGAAGTCAAAATTCTACGTGTTGACATTTTGCACAATTTTGGGGAGTTTGCATCCATATCGCCCATTTTTTAGCCTTAATATCCGTATTTTGGCACCTGCACGCTTGTCTATTTACACAAATTTACATTTATAACTGTTTATTACAATTGAGATTTAAATAACCTTTTCTCTTCCCTTTTGACCACCGGAACCGACGCATATCTATAAGCCAAATAAAAAGCAGAGCGCGGAAGCATCCGTGCTCTGTTGATATTTGGAATTTTGTTAGGATTGCCTCGACAAGCATCAACCATCCTTGCGCTCACAAGCACACTCGTGCTCGCAAGTACAGGGAATCTCCTTGTCTATACCATTCTTCTTATAATAGTCAGTGATAGCAGCCTTGATTGCTTCTTCGGCAAGCACCGAACAATGTATCTTTACCGGAGGCAGCCCCTCAAGTGCTTCAACAACCGCAGAATTTGTAAGTTTCAGTGCGTCATCTATGCTCTTCCCTTTGATAAGCTCGGTCGCCATCGAGGATGTAGCTATCGCCGCTCCGCATCCGAAGGTCTTGAATTTAACATCCACAATAATATTATTTTCGACCTTTATGAATATCTGCATAATGTCACCGCATTTTGCATTGCCGACCGTTCCCACGCCGTCCGCATTCTCTATCTCACCGACGTTGCGTGGATGTGTAAAATGATCCATTACCTTTTCGCTGTATAACATATTGTTCACCTCATAATTAATTTATAAACTTTAAAGATTTCCCGGATATATGGGACTCATTTTTCTGAGCTTTTCGACTACTTCGGACACCGCTTTGAGAATATAATCAACATCCTCGTCCGTATTAGAGTGTGAAAGTGAAAATCTTATAGATCCGTGCGCTTTTTCTACGGGAAGTCCGGTTGCAAGAAGGACATGTGAAGGATCGAGAGACTTTGACGAGCAAGCAGAGCCTGTCGATGCGCTGATACCCTCAATATTAAGCCAAAGCATAAGACTTTCTCCCTCAACAAATTCAAATGAAACATTTACGTTTCCCGGAAGCCTCTTTTTTGCATCGCCGTTAAGATTGGTATATGGAAGTTTAAGCAAGCCCTCGATAAGTCGATCTCTCATCGCCGCAACGCGCTCATTGTCGGGAATCCTTTCCTCGGCAAGCTCAAGAGCTCTTGCAAATCCGACGATATACGGAAGATTTTCCGTGCCTCCTCGCTTGCCACGCTCCTGACCGCCGCCATCTATAAGATTGGCTATGCGTACACCCTTTTTGATATAGAGCGCACCGATACCCTTCGGTGCTCCGAGCTTATGTCCCGACATACTGAGCATATCAACGCCAAGCTCACGCGGCTTTACGCGAAGCGCACCGACAGCCTGTACCGCGTCGGTAAACATAAGCGCTCCGTGCGCATGAGCTATCTTTGCGATCTCTTCTATCGGTTGGATCGTTCCTATCTCATTGTTTGCCATCATCACCGCAACTATTGCGGTCCTGTCATCGACCGATGCCGCAAGCTCGTCCATATCTATAACGCCGTTCGACTTTACGCCCACGTATACGACTTCATACCCCTGTTTTTCAAGAAATTCGCAGGTATGGAGCACTGCGTGATGCTCGATCTTGCTTGTAACTATCTTATTTCTGCCCGCCTTTGCGGCATAAGCCGCGCCTTTGATCGCCCAATTGTCGGATTCGGTACCGCAAGATGTAAAATATATCTCGCTCGCGTCGCATTCAAACACTTTTGCGATCCTCGCTCGCGCATCATCGAGTATTTCCTTTGCTCTTTGACCGTTATCGTGAAGGCTCGAGGGATTTCCCCACTCTTTTTCAAAGCAAGGCATCATAGCTTCTACGACCTCGGGAAGTACCGCTGTCGTTGCCGCATTATCCGCATATACTCTTCTTTGGTTTTCCATCTGTTTTTTTATTTTTTCCTTTCAAGGCATTATACTTTAACGATATTTTTACATTATCTATTGTATACCATTTTAGTGTATATTTCAATAGGCAGATGTAATATATTTTAGCAAATTTTCTTAAAATAAAATCGTCATAATATATAAAATCGAGCTTTGAATATTCTTAAATATTGTCGCCGAGAAGAGCTGCGCCTATGATTCCCGCATCATTTCCGAGCTTAGCTATCCTTATATCGGTCAGATCAACAAAGCCCTGTCCGTATTGCTCGTTGCGTATCAGAGGCACAATGAGATCAAGCAAAAATTGCCCTTCATTCGAGATACCGCCGCCGATGGAAAGTATCTCGGGCTGGAAAATGTTTATAACATTAGCCAAACCGCAAGCAAGGTAAGAAGCATACTCATCAACGACCTCGCGTCCCGCTTCGTCTCCCATGCGCATCGCATCAAATGCGGTACGACCGCTCACTTTGCCTCTATTTCTTGCGAGTTCTGTCATTACCGTGCTTCTGCCCTGTTCCGAACATTCTTTTATTTTTTCGTTTGTCATATTGATAAGCCCCGTAGCCGAGCTGTAAGCTTCCCAGCATCCGCGTCTGCCGCACGAGCACGATCTGCCGTTATGTTGAATTACAATATGTCCGAGCTCGGCACCTGCATAGTTAAATCCCGAGTATATTTTTCCGTCAATTATTATTCCGCCGCCGACACCTGTGCCGAGCGTTATCATCACCGAGTTACGGCTGCCTTTTGCCGCACCGGCTACCGCCTCGCCCCATGCCGCGGCGTTGGCATCGTTTTCAAGATATATCTTCGGCGAACCCTCTCCGATATATTCTTTAAGTAGATCCGCTATCGGAAAATGCTTAAATTTTAAATTGTTTGCGTATTCAACTATACCGTCGTCGTGATTTGCCACGCCGGGGCTTGCCACACCTATCGCCTTTACATCGGAAATCACGATCCCCTCGTCATCACAAATCTTTTGACACAGCGTCGCAATATCTTTAACTATGAGCTCACCGTCTCTCTCCCGCTCCGTCGGCAAGGTAAGCTTCCCGATTATTTTATAATCATCGTCAACAAGTCCGACGGCAATGTTTGTTCCGCCAAGATCCACGCCGATACGATACATACTATACTTTTCCTTTCGTAATAACAGTTTAAATCTATCCATCGTCACATCCGAAGCTGTCCTCAAAATACGTTTAATTATACAATGTTTTCAAGACAATGTCAACCCACATTCCGCATCTTTTATTCTTTTTCCATTTCCGAGGAAATATTCTCGAAATAAAGATCGTCGATTGAACGAGGATCAAGCCTTATGAAAGCCACAGCCACGTATGCGGCAACCGCCAACGCCAAAATAGCAGTGATTGAAACGGTCAAGCCGTCCCACTGCTCCCCCGTCCCGAGCATCGAAACAAAGAGCCCGCCGAAATCAAAGACCGAATGAACGAGCACACAATACCATATGCTGTGAGTTTTAAGCAATATAACCGAGCACATACCTCCGATAAGGAAGGAATATCCGATCTGCAAGGCAACGCTTCCGAGTCCCGCCCCCGCAAATAAATTCAGCAAATGTATGACTCCGAACACCGCCGAGGTCAAGCAAACCGACACGAATACATCAAAAATCGTTTTTCTTCGCTTCTCAAGTATCACAAGAAGCATCACTCCCCTGAAGGCAAATTCCTCAAAAAGTCCGATGGAGAAGCACTGAAGCGCAAGCGCGGCAACATATGACACAGGCTGAATAAGACGAACGCCTCCGGTGACGACCCCGACTATCGGAAAATTGTTGATCGCCACCGCAAGGCAAGGCAAAATAAAGGTCAAAGACCGAAGAAACGGCTTTCGAAACGGATCAAAGATCTTATATCCTAAATAAGCCGATACGATAATAAGTGCCGCCGCACCGATCAAGCGCGATACCGATGAAGATATCATATTCGAAAGCAACTCATCGTCTGCAAATTCCATATCCGAGATCTCGATAAGCAAAACCGCCGCCATACAGCAGGCGACTGCGCCAAAGCATATATTCCTTTTGAATTTTTCAGCTCTGCCCGAAACACGCCTCGAAGAGTCATTTTTCATATCCGCCTCCGTCATAAAGCCTTTTGTCATAAAGCTTTTTTATAATAGGTATACCGACAATACCGATCGCGATCAAAAATATCGCGGTAAGCTGTGACGGCGTAAGCCAACCGAACCACGTTGATCCTCTGTCGTCATATCGGAGATATTCTATAAAGAATCGCCACACTCCGTATGCCGAAAGATATATTGACAAACCATATGTTTTTCCTTTAATGCAGCGAAAAACGAGAAATGCGCTCAAAGCAAACAGAAATATCGCCTCAAAAAGCTGAACGGGGACGGTATTGCACCCCAACGCCTTGTTATAAACACCTATAAACGACTCGGTAGGTCTGCCATAACAGCACCCCGCCATAAGGCATCCGATACGTCCGAAGGCGTGCGCGCCCGAGATCGCCGCCGCCGCGATGTCCGTAAGCCTTACGAACATATCAAGATGGTATCGCGCCTCGAACAGTATGCGCCCGACCGAAAAATAAAGTAACAAAAACACAGTTACGCCGCCAATAAGCCCGCCGTAAAAGGTCGCTCCGGTCTGCGCCGTAAGTTCAAATATTCCGTATGAAAAATAATTGTATACGGCTTGGAACATCACCGCGCAAATATAGCCCGAAATGATAGCAAAAACTCCGCAGATAATGACAAAATTCTGATATTTTGCCTTCGCTCTATCCCTGTCCGATAAAATTCTGAATACCGCGAAAGCGTATACGATCCCTGCGAGTATGAATATTTCATAAAGCGACATTCCCATAAAAACGACATCGGGATACATAGAGCTCTCCTTTCCGATCTGTACCGATCTTTTATCTGTGTTTATTATATAACATCAGGCACCGATAGTCAAGTGTCATAACGATTTTTATATTTTCCCCCCAAAAATACTATATCAAGCAAGCCATTACGACTATGGTCAATTGTAACATTTTCATTAAACAACTTGACTTCAATACGAATTCGTAGTATAATCAAGGCTGTTACAATACGAATTCGTAATATAAAAAGCTGCTACGCGCTCGGTCGCACAAAAAAAGAAGGAGACGTATGAACGATAATCACGTTGAGAAAATACGCAGAATTATGATCTGCGTCAACCGTATAGACGGTATATACTACAAAATATCAAAAAGCCTGGGAATCAAGGAAAACACACTTTCACTTTTCTACGCGCTCAGTGACGGAAGATCACACACGCAAAAGGAGATATGCGATGAATGGCTTATCCCTCGAACCACGATAAATACTGTCGTCCGTGAATGCGTCAGAGACGGATATGTCCGACTGCAAAAAAGCTCGCACTCCAAAGAAAAAGAGCTGATCTTGACCGCCACAGGGCAAAAATACGTCGGCGAACTTATGGAAGAACTGTTTCGAATCGAAGACGCATCTTATACCGTCGCAAGAGAAGCATTCGGAGACACTTTTGTCGAAGCGCTCCACACCTTTACCAACGAGTTGGAAGCACGCACGTCCGAGACAGGTGACGACTCGATACGCAAAGGCGTACCGTAAATTCAAATGCGCGATAATCGGGTCTTTTCAATTGTCGATCATTTGATAAAATTTTATAAGGAGAATTATGTTACCTAACACAGAATATGAAATACGTTACCTGAACACAGATGACCTTGAACAATACAACGCTCTGCTGCGATATGCCTTTCAGATCACAGAGCAAGATATGTCGGAATCGGGATGGTGCGATGATGAAATAAAACAATCAAAATTTCCCATTCTTGAACGTGCCGATGTACTCGGATGCTTCGACGACAAGACTCTTATGTCTCAGATCGCAGTATATCCGCTCAAAATGAATATTTACAACAACGTATATCCCGTAGGATTTGTTACGAGCGTATGCACGTATCCGGAATATACGGGACGTGGCATTATGAAAAGGCTTATGCGGCAAAGTCTTGAGCATATGAAGGACAAGGGGCAATCGCTTGCTCTGCTCTTCCCTTATTCGATCCCACTGTACCGAAAAATGGGTTGGGAGATCATATCGAACAAGATCACCTACTCGGTAAAAGATACACAGATCCCATCCAAAGCCAAAGCTCCGGGATATGTTCGCCGAGTGGATTGGGAAAGCGAAGATTTTCGCAATCTTCACGCGCAGTTTGCCGCCGCCACCCACGGATGTCTGTTTCGAAACAGCTTGGCGTGGGAAGAATATTGGCGTTGGGACGAGGATGACACAACGGTAGCAATATATTATAACGCTCACGAGAAGCCGAGCGGATATATGGTATATCTTATTCAAGAAGACGTTATGCACATAAAAGAAATGATATACCTGACGCACGAAGCACGCGAGGGTCTTTGGGAATATATCAGAGCTCACGACTCTATGATAGATGAGGTACGCGGAAGCTCTTATTTCAGCGATCCCATCGCGTTTGAGCTTGAAGACGGGGACATACGGGAGTCAATACGTCCTTACATTATGGGACGTATCGTTGATGTTGAACAATTCTTCAGCCGATACTTATGCGCTCCAAGCGCCGACAACATCTGCATAACATTCGACGTAAGCGACGACTTCCTGCCTTGGAACAACAGTCTATTCACGGTAAGGTTCAACGGTGGAAAATGCGAGATAATAAAAGACCGCGCGGTCAATACCGTAAAGCTTTCGATAGCAACGCTTACTACTATGTTGCTCGGATACAAGACCGCCGCAAAGCTCTGCCGTATGGGAAGGATCTCAGCAGATGAAAAAACGGTGTGCCTGCTTGACGATATACTGATGCACGAAATACCGTATATATCCGACTATATTTAATATTTAATTTTTTGACCTTTAATATCAAGCCGCGTTAAAAAATCGCAGTCTATCCAAAGTGGAAAAGACTGCGATTTTTCGTTATATGTTATTGTAAGTATATCATAAAGGAGAGCAAGCTATAACTCTATCAATGAGTCCTCGAACTTTTCAACATAATATCTTATATTTTTTACCCCTTTTGATATTACCGTATGCCCCTCTGCTTCAAGAAGCTTTTTTTGAAGTTCTATGGCTTCGGGATACTTGATATTCAATTCTCCGTCGGATTTCAAGGTCCTCCAATAAGGAGTTATCTCGTCATCTCTTTGATAGCTTGCCCAGGCAACGATATTCACAAATATCCCCGCCGTCATCGGATCGGTAAAATCGGCACCGTTTTGTCCGGCAAGATATTTCCTCATCTGTCCTACGGTCAAAAGCTTTCCTTGAGGAACCTTTTTCATAAGCTCGTCATAGCACATCGGCGGCGCCAAAAGCATTTTCCTGCCGCCGTATTTTTTGATCGTTTTCTCATCCGAAATGAGTTGGATCTTCGGCATATCTTTGCCGTTTTTCAGCATAGCGTTAAAATCCTTTTGGTTCTTGTTTGCCATATTTTCAATACTCCAATCTAATTTCGGTCGATCTTATCAAACAAGGTAAACTCAATCAAACACGGTCTTTTTCTTGCCCTTAGCATTTCTCGGCCATTCGCGAATACGTGTGATATATTCAAGATTTACGGCTTGCAGGTTTCCATTACTCTCGATCAAAAGTCCGCTTTCCGTAACCTCCTGTATCACACCTTTAATGGAGCTGCCGTCGCTCGCGATAGTGTAGACCAAGCAATCCTTGCCAACAAATTTTTGCGCTAATTCTTTCATTCGAAACATCTCCTTGTTTTTATATTTTTGGCGATGATGGATGATCGCCGCATTCTTTCGTTTCTTTTTTTGACAGCTTATATATATGATCAAAAATATGATAAACAACGGTAAATAAGATTCCATTCTGCCCTCTCCTTTGCTTTCACGTTTTCAAAGCTTGACGAAGCTTTGTTATTTTTCATCCGCATCCCTCTTGCCTCTTGTGCGCAAGGTGTATTCCGATATGTCCGATCCCCAAAATTACGGCAGAGATCATCAGTACCGAATTTCGAGAATAAACGCCGAGAAGGAGCACCGCCAAAACGGGCAAGGTCGCGCCCGCTACGGGGAAACCCGCAAACGAAGAGTACATATTTTCCATTGTACGCGAGCCTTTGAAATACTTTATCCAATATAATTCGTACAAGATCATCAGCACGAACGCCGCAAGCCACATCATAAGTCTCCACCTAAAGTAGATACCGCCGCCGGGCATTATTTTTATGAGCGGATCGGCGGACGGAAACATCAAAAGCGATACAGTCACAGCTACCTCGCCTATTCGTTCAAAGACCGTCAGCATACGGCTCTCTTGCTTTTGCGCTTGCTCATATCCTTCGGGCTTTCTTCCGCAAGCCCATACGATATTCGGCACGAACAGCAAAATGAGAAATATCAGTCCCGTAATGCAGAGTCCAAGCTCATACGGATCTTTTGGAGCGACCGTGATCGAGCTTATCTTTACGGAGCTTATGATATCACCGTAATGAGCTTTCAGCTGTCCTGACATCAGATCGGAAACGGTAAGGTCGGTATGATACGAGCCGTAGATGCCCATAATTCGACCGCCGCCTTGACGTTCGTATGCGGCTTTGAAATCAGACGCCATATACGCCTCACGTAGCTCTGACCCCAGGTCGTTCCTTTCATCGTCTTCGTAGTATTCGATTCCTTGTTTTATGCAATCTTCGGCAAGCGCATAATTTTCGGAATTTTTAAGTCCGTTATCCTCAAGATATTTGAGATACCGTGCTCCCGTTGTATCAAATTGATGCCCGACATCTGTCCCATAGAAAACGGTTTCGGGACAAGCTTCCTTTATGTCTTGCAAAAAATCATAGTAGTATTCGTTTCCGGACAACGTTCCGTCTATTTCATCAAACCAAACATCGAGCAACTCGTTTGAGTCCTCTTTCATCCAAATATTCAAAAACTCGGCGCTGTAATAAGGCAGCTCTACAAAAAGATCGCGACAGCCCTCATCGTAAAAGCCATTCCACAGTTTGAACTCGATATCATAATATTCCTTCACACCGTGCGCCTCGCCATAGAGCATAATTTTCGTATCGTCATCGGGATAGACGTCGGTCCCCGTGTCACTCAAGTCAAGTGTCACCGCGACAATGCAGACTGCCAAGAGCAGTGCAAAGGCGATAACAGTCTTTAATTTATTTTTACTGAGCTTCATATGCTACGCCTCTCTGTTGTCATTTCGGCGGTACCATAGAGGTAGCGCCCTATATGCGGCTTTATTTTACCACCAACATTTTTTCGTGTCAAGAATAAAATCGTACAATTTTCGGCAATCGCATATTTTTTATTAGTCTAAAAATTTCGACTTTAATTTCAAATTTGTTGCATCCGTGTAACCGAGCTTTCCGTAAAAACTCTCGTGCATTTCATCGTTTACCGCCTCAAGTTGAACCATAGCGGCTCCCATTTCCTTTACCCGACGTTCAAGCTCCGTCATCATCTTCGTACCGACGCCGGTTCTTTGATATTCGGATGCGACTATGATCTCGACGAGATTATAAGCCGTAAGATCGTAAAAGGTCTCAAATCTGCCCATAGCGAATCCGACGGCAATATCGCCGTTCTCCGCTATCATACAGTAAGAGTCGGGAGAACCGAGCACCTGCCAAATCCTGCGATATACAAGCTCTGGTGTCCATTCGTCGCCCGTACCGTTCCAATATTCTATAAAAAGAGGTGTAACCTTTGCAATGTCCTCTTTTTGCATCTGTCGTAAAGTTATACTCATTTTTTATCCTTCAATTCCCTTTTACTGTTGTATGCGCGATCACGGCAATCGTACGTCGTCCCTCGTCATTTGAAGCTCCAACCAATCAAACAGTTTTTCTATTTTGTACTCATCCTCGGAGATCAATTTTATCTCATCCAATTGATGCCACCAAAATGAGTTCATATATCGAAACAGGATAGGAAAGACCTCTCTTTCGACGGGAGTAAAATCATAGGTCTCTTGAATATAGCGCATATTTTCCAAGAATAAGCTTATTCTGAGGTCATCCAATTCCTTACTGTAAAAATACAGCTTGCTGTCATTTTCCCCAAACAAACGCTTGTCACAGACAGCCCACAGAGCTTCGCGAACGGTATAATTTAAGATCGGTTCCTTTCCGCACAGATTGAAATCGATCAGCCCCGCAAATCTTGCATTTTCATCCAAGAGAATGTTAGTGTCATTCAGATCGGCTTGAAAGCAAGACGTCGGCAACGAAGAATAGACCGCGCTGAGCTCCTTTTGCCTTTGATAGAAGAGCTCCAAGAGACTCTCGGCGCGCGGCAGATGTGCGGGAAGCTTGTCTTCGACATATTTTACAAAAGCGAGCGCACATTCGGTTGCCTCATCGGTAGTATCGGGCGCACAAAACGGCTCAAGCAGACAGTATCCGGAGGCAAAGTCTAAAATATCCAACCTTGCGGATGCAATCTTTCCGAGAGAACGCATAACATCCGGGGTAAATCGATCCTGCCACTGCTCATCCTTGTATTTTTCCTTCCCAATATGCTCGGCGGTCTCATAAACGGAGTATTCTTCGGCGTATGTATAGTAATCACGTCCGTCCACGGTATCGCAATGAAGCAATTCTCCGTTGCGGTTCGGTACGACATTCGGACAGTACAGCCCTGTTTTACGGTATTCTTCCATCAATTGGAACCGGCCCTCGATCCTGTGCCTGTCGCTGAAATTGTTGGATAGGTGCTTTATGACGAGCCGACGCCGACCGTCGTCGGCAATATATACCTTTCGATAATCATCTTCACCGTGACAAAGATCCAATACTTTTATATCGGAAACTTCTCCGTCGTAATAAAGTGATATGGGATATTCCATATTTAATTTTCTCCTGTTCTGTTCTAAATCGTCAAACCGTTAAGCCTTACATTACAATCGGCTGTCATTTGATCAACCTAAAGGTCAATCCATCATATTTCTGTCCGTCAACCTCTCGTGTACCGACATTACGGTTACACTCCACAAAGCCAAGCTTTTCGGCACAGCGGAGCATACGGACGTTTCCGGACCAGGTTTGTGTATAAAGCTCGTCCACGTCGTTCTCAAAGTAGTAATTTATAAAGGCGCGGAGGGCGTTTGTGCCGATACCGTTACCCCATACATCGGGTTCGCAAATGTCAATACCAATGGCACGATAGACTGTCTGACCGTCCTTGATCTTGTCGATCCATTCGTAGCTCTCATCTATACGGTATGAGCTTACCCAACCGATGTGTCTGCCGTTCCATTCGATCTCAAGCTTCCAACGGAGAATATCATCGGAGAGACCTTTCACGGACTCATAGTATTCGTGCCAAGACGTGCGCTCGGTCTCCTCGTCAGAATCGATCGGCTCCCACGGCGCATCGGTATTTGACCACTCTGTCTCACGAGTGAACCAACGCACATAGTCCGGGATGTCGGACTCTACCATATCCCGAAGGATAATATCTTTATATTTTATCTGCATTTTTGATCCTCCATGGCATTTTTACAACAAATGCCCGTCCATAATATCTTTAAGTGCATCAATGACGGCTCCGTAATGCGTTTTGAGCCTTTCGCTCTCGGTATATACGGCATCAAAGCGAATAAGTCGGTCTACTATATGCTCGGATATGATACCTTTATAATCGGCGGTATTTTTATATCTGCGTACTATCAAATTGCCGCGCGCCTCTTCGTCGATAAGGCGTGCATATATATCCTTTACCTTGATCTCGCGAATAACATTTACCTCATTTTCACTGACAAGCTCGGGACTCCAAGAGGTCATCCCTCTTATAAAGCCTTTATCATCAACCTCATACACGGAACACGTTTTATCCTTGAATATCAAAACAAAAGCGTCGAGATAACACTCCGTAATAACGGGCACCCCGTTCTCCTCGTCTATAATGAAGTCGAAATCATCGTGCGGCGCACCGAACAAAAGTCCCGTGACGATATTCTCAACGGCGTAAACATATGCCTTTTTATGCGTTGAGACCTGCGGCTTTAAAATTTTTAAATTCGAAGTCTTGGATATGTGATATAGCATTTTATTTTTTCTCCATTCTCTCGCTTAATTTTCTGATTTTTGAATATGTTTTCTTATTTCCGTTTCATACTCTTGGCAATAAGCATAGCTACTCCGCATAAAATCCTCGATGCCTTGACTTTTGTACATAGAATCCAGCGTGTCCAAAATCGGTTTGCCGTCCACAATCATATCAAAGAAATAAGAATAGATGCAACCGCCTTTCTCTCTTGGAAAGTATGGATTTATAGAGCTGAGGCGCTCATCCTTCATCACGGACTCGACCACCATTTCGCTCAATATCCATTTGAGGGAGGGACGTTCGTATTCGTCGTAGCTATCTCCGAATAGCCGGTTCCACACATAAAACCATACAAAGTGTATGATTTCGTGAATTTCTTCCCCGATGGCACCTTCCTCGCTGTTCAAATAGAAAATGTCGAAGCAGCGTTCCTTTAAAAAACGGGGTTCAATGGGATTCAGACTCACGTGGCATCGGAGGTCATTAAATTCTTCGGTACAGTCCACGCCGAAGGCATCGGAAAGCGCCGCTGTGATCTGCTCTTTGCATATAGACCAATAATGCGAATACAACACTACCTTTTCATTGATCGTATCTTCCAAATCCGTATAAACAGCCCGCATAGTTTGCTCTATATACTTCTTTCTTTCGGAAAATGGGAGGCTTGCAGCATAAGCCTTATCAAGTTGCGGATAAAAATGATATAGAGGTTCAGACCAAAAGGTCGATTCCGCTTCGGTTTGAAAATCCATAATCCGATCGATCATGTAGTCCACACCGGGATTTATAAATTCAATATTCATTTCGTTTTCTCCAAATTCAATTCAAACACACCGCCGTCAAGCAAAAATTTCTGATTTACTATTCCGGTAAGCAAATCTCGATTCCCACAACACCGTATTTTTTCTGTTCTTCCACGGAATAATATTGTTCCATATCAGCCGGCTGCGCGTCATTTATGTCTTCGGTTGTGTATCCGAATTTAAGGAGCGGCAGCGATTTGTACAGTTCCTTGAAGCTATCAAAACGGTGCAATTTTACCACTGTGGTATTAAGCGTTTCGCCGGTGGTGGTATCGGTAAAAACAATCCTATCGCCCTCTTTGACTTGCCGGCGCTTTTCGTCGAACAGGCGAAGTTCAATCGTCTTTTCTCCGCTCTTGATCATTTCAAACGGAGAAGGATTCAGTTTCATATTATGAGTTTTCAAAGGAAGCCCCCAATCATTCCAATTTGGATTTTTCGTTTCCACAAGCCAATTCTTTTTAGCACGTACCCAGCGCTTTAGCTGTTTTTCCCGTGCGATTGCATCAGTTACATCGGAATACTCCTCAAAATAGACGAGCTTATGAACGTGATATTTTTTTGTAAAACCTTCGATTTGCTCGCTTTTATGTTCATATAAACGTCGCCTCAAATCGTTGGTTACACCGATATACATTACTGTATCGGTCTTGTTTGTAAGTATGTAAACGTAATACATCGTTCTCCTTTTCTCACGAGATCTTTCGTCCGTGTTCATTCTGAGCAAAGTCGAACTTTCGTACTTACGCGAAAGCGCACGGCGTCAGCCAAAGCGAAAGCTCTGACAGTCTACGCTTTTCGCCCGAGATCCCGCCTTCGCATAGCTCGGCGCTTTTTCGTCCGTGTCATCCTGAGCGCAGTCGAAATCCGAGCGTAGCGAGGATCAAACGGTGCGTAGCATCGTTTGGGATCTCGGACGAAAAAGTTCGATTTCGCTTCGCTCCACTCAGGATGACACAGGCAAAGGCATAAATGTAATATCATTATACATCTCGATTACTTTAATGGTTTTAAGAATGCTTATTTTCGGGAAAGACAAACGACACTTTCAATGTGCCCCGTCATTGGAAACATATCAATGGGCTGAACGTCGCCCACGGCATAGCCGAGCTTTTGAAACAGAGCGCAGTCTCTTGCAAGTGTATCAGGTCCACAGGATATATACACGACCTTTTCTATATTCTCGCGTGCTATATAATCGATAAGTTCGGGGGTCGAGCCCTTTCTCGGCGGGTCAAGTATCACGACATCGTATTTTCTTCCCCGCGGAATTATGGTCTCTGTATCCGAGGCATCGGCACAGTAAAAGTCCGCATTTTCTATACCGTTATGGTTCGCGTTAAGCTTGGCACATTCGACCGCGGCACGTACTATTTCAACACCTGTAACGTGCCTTGCGTAGCTTGCCATGGAAAGTCCTATTGTACCCGTTCCGCAGTAAAGATCCAGCACGTTCTGCTCTCCGTCAAGCTGTGCCCGCTCCCTTGCCA
>CAZZFP010000004.1:0-61993 GCA_964653575.1 uncultured Lachnospiraceae bacterium | reverse complement strand
TCGAGCGGTACATACACTACATTCAGTGCCAATAATATGGATAAGTACGCCGAGACAACTTGCATCGCTCACTTTGTAGAGCTCGTTGAGGCAGGTCCCCACATCGTTGAAACTCCTGCCGAAAACACCGCTTACAAGTTTATGCTTACCCACGAGACACTCGGAAAGAATTTCTATATCAACGGTGCGATGAACGGATACTACTACGATACGACCACAAAAGTTGCCGAAGCAGTTGACGTTTATCTTGAGGCAGTTACAGGCGGTTATAATGTTTACTGCATGAAGGATGGCAAAAAGCAGTATATGAATATCGTTGCAAACGGTACATATATCAACGTAACATTCACGGATGCTCCCGCTTCCGTATTTACATATGATGCTACTCTTAAGACCATAGTTACGACAGTAAATGATGTAAAATACGTTTACGGTACAAACAGTGCTAAGACCTATGAGACAATAAGCTCCGGTAAGGCTGATGACAGCGCAAACCTATTCCTCGCTCACTTCGTAACATACGTTGGTGAGATAGTTGCAGAAGAAACTCCCAAAGCTACCGTTACGACAGTAGATACTCCCGCTGAGAAGACCGCTTATAAGTTTATGCTTACACAGGAAGGTCTCTCAAAGGATCTCTTCATTACCGGCGAGATGAACGGTTTCTACTATGCCACAACATCCGATGCTACCGAAGCGATCGATGTCTACCTCGAAGCAGTTACAGGCGGCTATAACCTTTACTGTATGAAGAATGGTCAAAAGAAGTATATGAACATCGTTAAAAACGAGTCATTTATCAATGTAACATTCACAGATGCGCCCGCTTCCGTATTCACATACGACGCTACCCTTAAGACCGTGGTTACTACCGTCGGCGAGGAAAGTTTTGTATACGGTACGTCGGGAACATACAACACATTCAGTGCCAACAACAAGACAAAGGAAGGCGTTTACGTAGCTCACTTTGTAACAGTAACATTCGAGAAATAATTTCCCGGGAAATTATAACATCGACATATAATTCAAGCCTCCCGTGCCACGGCGCGGGAGGCTTCCCTTTTCTTCTGCATCAATCCAAATTTCAAAATATGCTCTTGACTTACAGTGTCAAATGAGATACAATAATACTTAGGACAAACAAGTATGGAGATCGTGTAATGAGACGAAACGTAAAAAGAATAATACCGTATATTTTTCTGATAGCGACGCTTTTGGCTTTGCTGACGGGTTGCAGGTCGGATACTATCCAAGAAATAAACATAACAAACGGCGGCAGACTTACGCTTGAAGTTGGCAACAGTGTTCAACTTGAGCTTGACATTTCAGATGAATTGAGTTCAAAAGTCGAATGGAGTTCATCAAGCAATGCAGCAACAGTAAGCGATACGGGTACAGTGAAAGCTGTTGAAGTCGGTACGGCTGCGATCACGGCAAAATACAAAGACCTTTCCGACACCGCCATAATCGAAGTAGTTTCCGAAAGTCTTGAATATGATGATTCGGAAAAGGAAGCGTTTTACCAAAACTACACCGTAGCGTCAAGCTACGAAGAAGCGGTGCAGCGTTCTACGCTCGGACTTATGTCGGGTTCTCTAACGGTCTCGGATCAAGCGCCCGTCATATCTCAATATCAGCCCCGTGTAAACGGTATGCTCGTGCGTAATAACGAGCCTTATTTTGCAGATGAAAACACATATATAGTAGTAAACTGCTACGGAGAAGAGGTCTTGCGCGTTTATCGCGGAGGCGCATATATATCACTCGAAGAAGTGGCGGCATATGTCTATGCGTTCGGTGATGTTCCGGCAAATTACACCGATTCTAAGAATATGGAACCGGAGAACAGCATATGGGGCGAATATCTGAGGCTGAATCATTCGGCATTCAGCGGAAACACGAAAAAATATCCTTATGAACCCGAGCTGCCCGATATCAGCGGTTGCGGAGGTGGGCTCTATTACTACGAGATAGACATCGGAACAACAGGCACGGATTGCGATCCCGCCTACATATCAAAGATTTACAACAACGGGCAGACCATCACACGCGGCGCGGCACGTATAGTATATACACGTTATGATAAAAACAAAAACGGGATAATAGATCCTAACGAAAAATATGTTTTTTACACATATAATCACTACAACGATTTCAGAGAATATTTGAACTATTACGGAGGTTGGGGTGAAATGTTCGGCAATATAACCGGCGGCGGTGTTTTGTCGAACAAGACGAATTGCAATCCAACGCCTTATGTACCTGTATTTATGGGAAGCCTTACATCAAGAGCAACTGCCGCTATCGTAGTTCCCGTGGCTTGGATAGAGCGGCGTTTTGCGAAAGGACATCTTGCCGCATAATTCTTCATAATTTCAAAAAACAGATCGAGCAGGATCCCGTCCGATAGACAATCGGAAAGCTTCCTACTCGATCTTTGTTGTATGTTGTTTTATATGCTGTTCAAACGCACAAGTTTATCGTATGCTTCAAGATCCGTATATATCGATGTCAATGGAGATATCGATATATAACCGTTTTGTATCGCATTGATATCGACCGTAAGATCGCCACTCTTGCTTACAACAGGATCACCCACTTGTATGTACATATCATTTCCGCGTGAGACGAACTCATCGCTGTAAAACATTCCACCCTGACGTGTGATCGATATTCCCCTGCTCTTCTGAAGCGGGATATTTACATTCAAAAGTCCGACTGTCGCCAAAAGATCATTGCTGACGATATAATCATACACCCCATCAAGTTCGGACAATGCGTTATCAAAAGGAGAATCGTAATCGGTCGAAAAAGCGACAGCCTTGAGTCCCGCACGCTCAGCTTCCATTATGGCACCGACCGTGCCCGAATAAGCAATATCGTGTCCGAGATTATACCCGCGATTTATGCCCGAGAAAACAATATCATATGTCCTATGAAGTCCTCTTGTAGCAAAGCGCACGCAGTCTGCGGGAGTCGAATCCATAGTGTAAGACTCGCAACCGTCAACGATCCGTACCTGTTTTATCTCAACCTCGCGATTAAAGTCGATAGCTTGACTTTTTCCGCTCTGCTCGTATTTGGGAACCACGACCGTTACCTCTCCGAGCTTTTTTGCCCATTCGATAAATCTCGGTAAAACGGGAGCGGATATTCCGTCATCGTTCGTGATAAGTATCCTCATAGCCACCCCTCATTGTTATTCTTATATTCTTCCAAAAGCTTGTCCGCTTCCTCGAGCAGAGCCTTCATCTCTTTCTTACTGTAAGCCGTAGCCCCCGCCGCATAGGCGTGTCCGCCACCGTGATAACGTTCCGCAAGTTCGGAAACCGTAACAAAACGCGAGCGCAATCTGACTCTTATGGATCCATCATCATTTTCAATAAAGGCTATCCATATAAGGCTATCACGTATGGAATCCATATATGAGACCGTAGCACTTGCCGTTTCATGCGACATATTGAATTTTTCACGCATAGCACGTGTCACATAAAGATATGCCACGCCGTTTTCGGTCCTTTTTATGTGCTTATATATATAGCTCTTGAAGTCGAAGGTTTCAAAATCCTGCATATAGAGATGAGCATAGATCTTATCGATATCTATTCCGACATCGATCAACATTCCCGCAAGCCGCATAGTATCTCCCGAGACCGAGCGAAAGCGAAAGCGTCCCGAATCCGTGACCATACCGGTGAAAATATATGTTGCCGCTTCTTTATTGATCTTTAATTCGTCTTTAAAAGTATGATAAAACTCGGCTACCATTTCGCAAGCGGATGATCTTTCTTCTTCAACCCATTCCACATCTCCGTACGGTGCGACATTTATATGATGATCAAACTTTATTATCTCCTTACAAAGCTTATATCCGGGATTTGAGATGCGATCCTCGGTAGCGGTATCCACAACTATGCCGAGTGCGCCTGCATAGTATTCATCATCTCGCGGATCATCTTCGTCGCCGAGAAACAGCATATAATCCGAATAATCGCAGTTTATCAATGATATTTCCTTTTCGGGATAGGTCAAGCGGAGTATCTCACGCAGACCTTTGGTCGAGCCGATAGCATCCCCGTCGGGGCGCTTATGACGGAAAATAATTATGCGGTCGTATTCTTTGACCTTATCTAAAACAGCCTTCATATTTGCCAAATTCATATCTGTTCCTCCGTCAGTTTTACAAGGTCGTCAAGCATATTCATAGCTGCCTCTTTATTCTCAAGTGTTGCGCCGCTTGCCTTTGCGTGCCCTCCACCGCCGTATTTTTGAGCTATGGCGTTGATATTATACATACTTGACCTGATCTCTGCCAGAACACCTTCGTCCGTCTCGGTAAAATTTACCCACACGTCGATGCCTTTTATTTCTGACATAACATTTACCATACCACGTGAAATGGTAAAGGAATCAAATCCGTACTCGGACACTTCGTTCTTGGTCGTATATATATACGCGACATTTGAGCCTTCAACGAACTGTATTCTTAAAACAAACTGTGCTCGCAGCTTAATGAATTTATAATCATCCGAATAAAGGTTTCTGTATATATCGGCAGTGCTGAACCTTTGCTCCATCAAAAAAGCCGCCAATCGAAACGTTTGCGCCGTAGTTGAATCATAGCGAAACCGTCCCGAGTCCGTTACCATACCCGTATAGAGCGATTTTGCCGCGATAGGAGTCATCTTCCATCCGCATTCCATAGCCATAGCGGTGATAAGTCCGCAACAGCTCTCGTACGAGGTATCGGTGACCTCAATATCGGCGATCTTTTCGCAAAATATGTGATGATCTATGCGGATCGTCTTATCCGCAAGCTTATATCTTTCATCGCTGATAAGAGCCGACGCTGAGGTATCAAGGATAATCGCAAGCGCCCCGCTGTAATCGGAGTCGAGAACATCATCCATATCGGAGTCATCCATAAATCCGTATCTCGCAGATGCGTCTCCGACGCATAAAATTCGCTTCTGAGGATAATTTTCTTTTATAAGATGTTTGAGCCCGACCTGACTGCCGAGCGCGTCTCCGTCCGGATTTTTATGTCTGTGAATTATCACAGTGTCGTAAGCCTCGATGATATATTTTATTTCTTCAAACATTGGTATTCCCTTTCTTAAGCCTTTGTATTATCAATCAAAATAGCCCCTGTAACGTACACTGATATCGCTGTTGGGAAACAGGTACGAATAAAGCTCGATAAAATAATCGTCTGTCATACTTGCAATATAATCTATAACTATTTGATTGGGATCCGAATTTTCGTATGGCACTCTACGCTCATAATGCGCAGAGTTGATATAGTTTATGTGATGGGTAAAGATCGGGGATTTCTTGCGCTCGTTTTTCAAATCATCGAGAAGCTGACCGTATATTTGCGCCATCATAGGCTTTACGGTAAGATCAAGGCTTGCTTGCTCGGCGGCACTGTTATATATCTTTTGGTAATTTTCCATTTTTGCTGTTCGCAAGGCTTTGAAATGATTTTCATCAAGCTTTATATACGGCTTCTCGTAGCTGTTTTCTATAACGTTTACAACGAGATTATTGATTATTTCGGCATTTATGGATCCGATATCTCCGTTATGGAACATATTCTCGTCGGCTATATTGGCACGAACAGCGTCCTGTCTGTCCTTGCCGAGGTACGAAATGATATCAGCCAAACGTACTACCGATCCTTCCAACGTTGATGGCATAAGAGCCATATTGAACTCGGCATCGTTATAACAGCGTTCTATTATGCGGTCAAACTCATCAAAATCCGCGATCGGTACAGGATAATACTCCTCGCACTCTATCTCACCGTTATGACTTGCAATCCCGCTCAGCGTCTGAAGGCTTACGTTGTACGGAAATATCGAATCAAGCACGCGCACCGATTGAAGGCTGTGTGCAAATATCCTGCCCGTATACTTCAAGCTCAACTCGTTCAGATAACGCTCGCCCGAATGTGCAAACGGCGGATGTCCTATATCGTGTCCGAGCGCGATCGCCTCAATAAGATCAAGATTAAGATGCAATGCCGAGCCGATCGTACGCGATATGCGCGATACCAACTGCACATGAAGACTGCGTCTTGTTATATCATCGTTTTTACAAAGCGAAAAGACCTGCGTTTTGTCCGTATATCTGTTATAAAACGGACAGTGCATGATCTTATCTATATCGTGGACAAATGTCGGACGCCATATCGTTGCGTTATCCTTGGCAACGTTGTATCTGCGTATAACATTATTGTCGTTAAATGCAAAATTTTCATATATACCCGTTTTTTTTGCCTCGGCGATCTTATCCGTAACCTCCTGTGACAAAAGTTCAAATTTCAGCATTCAAGACCTCCTCAATTTATTGAATAAACAAACATTCGTTAAATTCTCGCGTATATTATATCATACATTCCGATTATTTGCAAATGTTTTTTTCGGTTATCCGCAAAAATATACGTCGTATGCAAAAACGGGCTGTCAAGATTAACGACAGCCCGCAAATATACACATAAATTATTTGTACTTTCTGTTTTCGCGCAGATTTTGTGACGGTTTCTTCGCAAAATCGGGCTTGAAATACTGATACAGATTACATGGGATCATTCCGTTATAGAGCTTTCTTACTTTGTCCGCACGCTGACCGTACAGCTTTTCAAAATACTCGCAGGAGGTTATTATATAGGCTTGCCAAGGGTGGAGCTTTTTGAATTCTCTGCCCATATCGCGATAAAGACGCTCGACAGCGGCTCTCTCTCCCATTCGTTCACCGTAAGGAGGGTTACATATTATCGAACCTTTGACGCCTTCCGGCTTGTGTTCTGATATCGTTACTGCATCCATATTGAACATTTTTATATGCTTGCCAACACCCGCACGGTCTGCATTCGACTGTGCAAGTGCAAGACATTCGGGATCGATATCGGACGCATAAGCAACAAATTTGCAATCCTCTTTAATCTTTGCACGAGCCTCCTCGCGGGCTTTTTCCCAGCTGTCATACGGAATAGACTCAAATTTTTCTCCGGCAAATCTGCGATAAAGCCCCGGAGCGCGGTTTGACATAAGCAGAGCCGCTTCAATAACTATCGTACCCGAGCCGCAAAACGGATCCCAGAGCAAGATATCTTCGCGCAGATGAGCATTTATCGCCATCGCCGCCGCCAATGTTTCGCGCAACGGTGCGATCCCCGCTTCGGGTCTGTAACCTCTTTTATGCAACGGGGCTCCGGATGTATCGATCATTAACGTGGCAACATCCTTGAATATAAAAAACTCTATCTGATATTTGTTTCCGCTCTCTTCAAACCAATCTATACCGTAGCAGCTCTTAAGGCGTTCCACAGCCGCCTTTTTGATTATGCTTTGGCAGTCGGGCAAGGAAAAAAGCATACTCTTTATTGAGTGCCCCTTTACGGGAAAAGCATCCTCGGGACCTATCCAATCTTCAAGCGGAAGTGCTTTAGTTCCCTGATAAAGCTCGTCAAAGGTTCTTGCGTCAAATGATCCGAGCTTTATGTACACACGCTCGGCGGTACGCAGATTTATATTTGCGCGCGCAATATCGTAAAGGGTACCTTCAAACGTCACTCTTCCGTCTATGGTCTCGAGCCTTTTGAGTCCGAGCGCATCTATCTCGTCTCCGAGAAATTTTTCAAGTCCGAAAAGGCAGGTTGCGACAAGTTGTAGTTTCATATAATTTCTCTTTCCGTTTTTATCAAAAATAAATGTTTGCTAATATATCCGCGTGAAGCAAAAGATTTTTCACGGAATCATAATCGTACGTCTGCTCGGGTATCTCGTCGCTTGAATAAAACGCAAGCCTTTGATCCGCGTTCACGGAGATTGTATCGTCACCGAGAGAAACGATATACATTCTTCCCTTTTGATCCAAGCTTTGCGAAATTTCCGACTCCGACAACTTCAACGTATAATCAAACGCGGGCTTGATCTCGAAGGCGAATACCCCCGTAAGTCTGAACACGATACCAAGGATCATATTTTCGGGATCGGCATTATCAGAACATTCGTACTGCGGAAGCCTTATCTGCCCATCGGCATCGTGAAGCAGTCCCCATTTTTTATTTACCCTGAACAGCAAAGTTAAAGACGTTATTTTATCGAAGGAATACGGCTTTTCAAGCTCTATATACATTTATCTGTCCACCTTTTTATTATTTGACCCTTACAAGTTTCAAGACACCTTCCGAGAGCGAACGCGCCAAAGCGGATACATCATCCTCTGTGTTGTATTCGGAAAAGCTGATACGTATCGACGTGTCAGCTTCATCGGGTGTAAGTCCAAACGCAAGCAAGGACTGACTTCGATGAGAGGATCTTGAAGAGCAAGCCGAGCCGCTTGAGACACATATACTTTTTGAGGAAAGAAAATGCAGCATAGTCTCGCTTTTTATGTGCGGAAGCGTGATATTCAAAATATGCGGTGCTCTCGTTCCATTCGGAATATTGAGCCTCACCTCGGGTATTTTTGATATTTCTTTTTCGGCAATCATACGCAAGTTTTTCAAATACTCTATATCCGAATCAAGCTTTGAATATTGCTCTTTTGCTGCTGCCGCAAAACCGGCTATTCCGATAATATTTTCGGTCCCGGAACGATATCCCGACTCCTGCCCGCCGCCAAGAATTATAGGCGATATCTTTTTTGCCTTTACTATTGCAGGATTTATATAAAGTGCGCCGACCCCCTTGGGACCGTGTATCTTATGCGAGCTGACCGTGACAAGATCCGCACCGATAGAGGCGGGAGTGAACCTGTTTTTCATATAACCTTGAACTGCGTCGCAATGGGTCACGGCATCCGGATATCTCCTTTTGACCGCCGAAAAGGCGCTTTTAACGTCATAGAGCGCACCCGTTTCGTTATTTACCATCATCATAGATACCATAAGTATCCTGTTTTCGAGGGCTGCGTTAAGTTGGTCAAGGTCAAGCTCTCCGCCCTTCGTTGATATCCTTACGACATGAAATCCCTCGGACTCAAGCTTTTGCATTACGTTCTCCACAGATGGATGCTCGCTGTCGGTAGTTATGACGGTATCTGCATCACGACGCTTTTTTGCAAACGCTGTTCCGCTTATGGCAAGATTGTTTGCCTCGGAGCCGGATCCCGTAAAAATTATCTCTGCGGGCTTTGGCATATGGATACCGAAGGTTGCGGCAATCGCCTTCCTTGAAGAAGAAAGCAGTTCATTCGCCTCAAGTCCCACCGTATGAAGAGACGATGGATTTCCGTATTTGTCCATAGCTTCAAGCATTGCCGCACGCGCCTTCTCCGAAAGCCGGGTCGTGGCACTGTTGTCAAGATATATATAATTCATACTTTATTTTACCTCTGCGTACGACGAAGGTCGTAGGTTTATATTGTTTGCAGTACATTAAAAGTGCCGTGTTTGAAGGCACGGCAAAATATTTTTTATCTGAATTTAAATACCTCTATCATCTCTTCGACCTCTTCAATATGAGAATCGAAAAGATCGGGAGTCGAAGTATATATCATAGTATAGATGAGGTTATCACGGCTCGTGACGACCTGCATCATCTTGTACTCCGTGTCTGAATGCTTCACCGTATAAGTATATTGCTTTGCGGTCTTCCCACCGAGCACGGTATCGACGATTTTTTCATCGGGCTTGAATTCGGTAAAAGCTTTTTCGTAATCCTCGCAGCATTTTGTCCAATATTCATCCACCGTCATAGAATCGGCATAAGCCAACACCTGGACATTTGACTGATCCGTAACAGAATAATACGCCATCGAAAGATTGTCACCGTCTTGCGAGACCCATGCGGTCGGCACAAAAAACTTATATGGAACATTGCTTTCGGACGCGAGCTTCATTCCATCGGGAACGTCGGAATCTCCGCAAGACACCAATGTAAGCATCATTATAAACACAAGAAAAGCAGAAAATATTTTTTTCATTTTAAACTCCGCGCCGCAAGCTTTCAAAGCACTTGTTGCGGCATATCTATTTTTTCGTTTAGAAATACACTCAAATATAAATCTTACACTATGATACCACAATATTTTGTAAATATCAACAAATATATGTGAACAGATTATTCCCAAACTTATTTTAGGTCGAGCATTTTTTGCGCGGCACTCAATATACCTATCTTTCCGCTCTCATAAGTAAGCCCGCCTTGGAAGAACGCGGTATACGGAGGACGCAAAGGACCGTCCGCGCTAAGCTCTATCGAAGATCCCTGGGTAAAGGCTCCCGCCGCCATTATCACCTTGTCCGAATACCCGGGCATATCCCACGGCTCGGGTGTAACGAATGCGTCAACAGGCGAACCCGCCTGTATTCCCTGACAAAAGCCGCACAATGCCTCAGGACTCCCCGTAATGACGGTCTGAATAATATCCGAACGTATCTCGTTCCACTTCGGCTCTACATTATATCCAAGCTTCTCAAATATGTATGCCGCAAGATGCGCGGTTTTTAGTGCCTGTGCCGTCGTATGAGGCGCGTAAAACAACCCTTTATAGAGGCTCTTGTTCATCCCCATAGTAGCTCCGACCTCAAGCCCTACGCCGACCGAGGTCAACCGATAGCTTGCGAGCTCCACCGCTCTCTTTGTTCCTGCTATATAACCACCTGTCTCAGCCATTCCTCCACCGGGATTTTTAATAAGCGAGCCTATTACCATATCAGCGCCAACCGCCGTAGGCTCTTTGGTCTCAACAAATTCGCCGTAGCAATTGTCCACCACTACGTATGCCTTATCGTTAAGTGACTTGACAAAGCTGCATATACTGCCGATCTCGTCTACCGAAAGCGTCTTTCTGTTAAGATATCCCTTTGAGCGTTGGATAAATACGACCTTTAGTCTGTCGCCGTGCATTTTTATCGCTTCGCGGATTGCTTCGACGTCAAAGCTTCCGTCGGACAGCAGATCTATCTGAGCGTAATCAACGCCAAAATCTTTAAGAGACCCGTCACCCGGATTACCCGAAATTCCTATCACCTCTTCGAGAGTATCGTATGGCTTTCCCGCGATTGAGAGCATAACATCTCCGGGTCGCAAAAGTCCGAAAAGCCCGACGGCAAGTGCCTGTGTACCGTTTACGATATTATGCCGTACGAATGCCGCCTCGGCACCCATCACCTCTGCCCATATCTCATCGAGAGTATCGCGCCCCTTGTCGTCATATCCGTAGCCGCTTGACGCACAAAACATAGCATCGGACACACGATATTTCTTAAAAAGCTCCAATATTTTTGACGTATTTTGAAATGAGATATCGTCTATTCTTTCAAAATACGGTTTTAACTCATTTTCCGCCTGTGCTGTAAGCTCTGTAAGCTTCTTTGAAAATTCCATTTAACTGTTACTGCCTTTCTTATTTTAATCCGTTTTATATTCTCCAATGACTCGGAGATCTTCTGTCATTTAAATTCTCTGACTATTTTTTTGAAAGTATTTCCGCGCTCTTCAAAATTTTTAAAAGCATCGAAGCTTGCGCACGCGGGAGAGAGCAAAACGATATCACCATCGACGGAAAGCTCGCGCGCCTTTTGAACCGCATCATAAAAGGTCGATGCTTCGTACATTTTGAGCTCCGAGCTTTCATACGCGTTACATTCAAGCAAAGCCCGCTTGATCTTGGGACCCGCCTCCCCCGTTATAACTACCGCTTTAGCCTTATTGCAAAGCGACATTGCCAAAGGTTCAAACGGTATGTTTTTATCCGATCCGCCGCAGATCACTATCGGTTTCTTCGAAAGTGCCGAAAGTGCCGCATCCGTACGTGTCGGACTTGAATCTATCGAGCTGTTGTAATACTTGACACCGTTAAGCTCTCTTACAAACTCAAGTCTGTGCTCCACCCCTCCGAACGTCCTTGCTATCTCCGAATATATTTGCTTATCGACATAACCGTAGGTCGCTCCTATTGCCGCCATATAATTTTCAATATTATGCTTGCCCGGAATCTTAATATCGGTTATTTCGAGCACTCGGTCACGCACGCCGCCCGCGCTTTCATATATCACTGACGTGTTATCAAGATATATTGCCGCGCTTATCGACGGAACCGCGGCTCCTATCTCATCGAAGCCGTGTTTCGTTGAAGAAAATGCCGTGATCTTTGCCAAGATTGCGTGATCCATCACTGCGCTGATACTTGTGGGATTGTCGGCGTTTATTACGAGCCGCCCTGCCCCGTGAGTGAAGATATTCATTTTCGCCTCAACATATTCCGACATATCGCGATGCCAATTGAGATGATTTGGCGTGATATTCGTAATGACCGAAACATCGGCGGACACGTCGATGCCCATAAGCTGAAAGCTTGAAAGCTCGAGGACGGAACAGGAGCCACTCGACATCTGTGAAAGCATCGGAAGCAAAGGACTGCCTATATTTCCTCCCACAAACGCGCTGTATTCTTTTTCAAGCATTTTGTGTATCAGCGTCGTCGTCGTTGTCTTACCGTCGCTTCCCGTTATACCGAATTTCAGCGAGGGAGTAAGCATAAGGAAAAGCTCCATCTCCGAGGTCAATATGGCACCGCTCTCAACCGCTCGTTCAAGTTCAGGTAAAAACGGTTTCACGGCGGGAGTTCTGAATATAACGCTGTCCGTTCCGTCCATTCCGTCAAGATATCCGTCGCCGCAAACAAATTCGACGCCGCGTTTGCGATACTTTTCCAATACATCAGCTTCGGGGAGATTGGCGTCTCGGGCTATTATACGGTTCGCTCCCTCAGATATAAGGTAATCTGTGAGCGGATAATTTGATCTGCCAAGTCCCAGAACCTGGCAGGTTCCGTTTTTTACACGTCTTAGAATGTCATTAAGCTTTTCGTTCAAAACTTGCACTCTCCGTTTATATCTTTCTTTGGGTTATACTATATTATAGCTGATTTTCCCGACTTATGCAATAGATTTTTTTGAAAATGTGATAAATAAAGCGTTTTATCACTCGGTTCGCATAAATTATCAAAAAATTTCGAGGTTAAACTTGAAAATAAATTGGAACTGTGATATAATATTATATTGGATATTTGTAGAGTACTGACGAGGTTAATATGGGAGATATGACTTGCGAAAAAAAGCTCGGGATCGGTATTATCGGTTTCGGCAATATGGGAAAAGCGCACTTGTTTTCGATAAACTCGCTTTCTCTCTTCTATGAGAATTCCGATTTTTCGGCATCCGTACGCGCTCTTTGCACGGCACATCCAAAAAAAGCCGAAAGCATTGCGCAAAAGTACGGGATCGTCGCGGCATACGAAAACGAAGACGCGCTTATCGAAGCTGACGACATAGATGTCGTGGATATCTGCACGCCTAATATCTATCATTTTGAAACAGTGAAAAAAGCGATAGCAGCGGGCAAACACGTCCTTTGTGAAAAGCCGCTTTGTGTCACGCGTGATGAAGCCATTGAGCTTTTGGAGCTTTCAAAGCAGGCAGAGCAAAACGGACAAATATGCGGTGTCGTTTTTAACAACCGTTTTCTTTCCCCTATCGTAAAAGCAAAGGAGCTGATCGAAAACGGAAGACTCGGACGTATTCTTTCTTTTCGAGCGGAATATCTTCATAATTCTTGCCTTGATCTTGGCAAAAAAGCGGGATGGAAACAAACAAAGGAGTTCGGCGGCGGAGTGCTCTAC
Source organism: uncultured Lachnospiraceae bacterium (assembly GCA_964653575.1). GTDB lineage: Bacteria > Bacillota > Clostridia > Oscillospirales > CAG-272 > HGM12650. Next base: position 48,358 of record CAZZFP010000004.1, on the reverse strand, counting down.
GATCTCGGATCTCACGTGATAGACCTTATATATTACCTTTGCGGAGAGTTCTACTCGGTTTTTGGAACAAAGCAAATCGCCTTTTCGAAAAGATTGGGGATCGATGGTAAAACGTGGACAACGAATGCCGATGAAGCCTTCTATATGACAGCTACGTTGAAAAACGGTGCAAAAGGTACCATCACCGCGTCAAAGCTGACGATGGGAGCAAACGACGACTTGACGATCGAGATATTCGGCACTGAAGGTGCGTTGAGATTTTCGCTTATGGAACCGAATTGGCTCTACTTTTACGACGGATCGGCAGTCTCGATCTCGGGATACACGAAAATCGAATGTGTGCAACGGTACGGTTCTATATGCTCATTTCCCTCGCCAAAAGCTCCGCAAGGGTGGCTACGCGGACATATCGGAAGTATGTATTCATATCTTGACTGCGTAGCACACGGAAAAAGATTTTCTCCGTCATTTGAAGATTCCCGGCACGTTATCAGTATCATATCTGCGGCATATGATTCCGCAGATAGCGAAACCGTAAAGCTCGTATAGGGGTGATCGTTATGAACAAAATTATTGTGATCGGTCTTACAGGTCAAAGCGGTGCCGGCAAGGGAGAGGTTTGTCGCATTTTTAATGAATACGGCATAAAAAGCATTGACACGGATGCTGTATACCACGGGCTGCTCATACAGCCCTCGAAATGTATTGACGAGCTTACAATGTTTTTTGGAACCCGAATCCTCGACGAAAGCGGTGCGGTAAACAGGAAAGCGCTTGCTTCCATTGTTTTTGCGCCCGAGAGTCAAGACAAGCTCGAAGCACTCAATAAAATAACCCACAAATTTATCCTCGGTGAGACAGAAAAAAACATACGTATGTTTGAACAGGAAGGATGCCGCGCCGTTGCGGTCGATGCGCCGCTCCTATTTGAATCCGGATTCGATAAAAAATGCGATTCGATAGTTTCTGTCATAGCACCGCAAGAAACAAGGCTTGAGCGTATAATCAAGCGAGACGCGATCGACAGAGAACGCGCGCTTGCAAGACTACGCTCGCAAAATGATGATAACTTTTATATCACGCGTTCCGATCATATAATAAAAAACGACGGAGATATAGAAAATCTGAAAAAGCAGGTAGCTATGGTCGTTCAAAAAATTTTCGGCACCATACCATCGACAAACAATTGAAATAATTTTATGCCAATCTCTTATTAGGCGATTGTAAAACTCCGTTTTACAATCGGGACGCGCTACGCGCTTTCCTCGCACGCTTATCGGATTTTTAAAATTTTTAATTTTAAAAATCTTCCCTCGGCGTGCGGGCTCGCTTGGCTCGCCTTTAAGGTGTTTTTTCGTCGGCAAAGCCACCGAAAAAACAGATTTTATTGAATTTTCCGACTTTTACAATCGTCTACAATTTCTTATGGGGAGGAGATCGTATTTTGAATTCAACGCTTAAAACATTCATCATACGCGCAATAACGGTCGTACTGATAATCTCCCTTTCCGTCGGATTTGGATTTGCGTTTGACGCTGTTTGTACGGCGATAGAAAAAGGCAATTATCCGAGACCCGAAGCCTATGCCGAATTTGTACGTAAATATTCGGAACAATACGGCGTTCCCGAGCAGATAGTATATGCGGTCATCAAATCCGAAAGCGACTTTCAAAGTGATGCAGTATCGAGTATGGGGGCGATCGGACTTATGCAGCTGATGCCGTCTGTATTTGAATGGCTCAGCCGCGATATGCTTGGAGAGAGCCTTAACGCCGAGATGCTCTACTCTCCGGAGATAAATATCAAATACGGAACCTATTACCTCTCTTATCTTTACAATGAATATGGCATATGGGACACCTGCTTTGCCGCGTACAACTGCGGTCCCGGTAATGTCAACAAATGGCTCTCGGAATCCGATAATGTAGACGAAAACGGATTGCTAACAAAAATCCCCAACTCCGAGACCGCCGCGTACGTTGAACGTGTCAATCGCGCTCTTGAAATGTACAACGGGCTTTATTATGAAAAATAATATTATAAATATAAATGATTGAACAAGGAGACAAAAACAATGGACAACCAAAATCTCACCTACACAAAAAAGACGGTATACCAGCTCTGCGATAATGAACACGTAGATGCGGCATACGAATATGCGAAGGGATATATGAAGTTCCTCGACAGAGCAAAAACAGAACGTGAATCTGTCGATGCTACGATAGATTATATCACAAAGCACGGATTCAAAGAATACAAATTCGGTATGGCTCTTAACGCCGGTGACAAGTTCTATTACAATAACAGAGGTAAAAATCTCTTCATATTCACAATAGGAACAGAAGACATAAACAACGGCATAAGGATCTCGGCGGCTCACATAGATGCGCCGAGAATAGACCTTAAGCCCGTGCCGGTATATGAAAGCGATGGTATGAGCTTTTTCAAAACTCATTACTACGGCGGTATAAGAAAGTATCAGTGGGTTACTATCCCCTTGGCTCTTCACGGCGTTGTTGTAAAGGCTGACGGAGAGGTAGTAAAAGTAAACGTCGGAGAGGATGAGAATGATCCTATATTCTACATCAATGACCTGCTTCCGCATCTCGGACGTTCGACAGATTCAAAGCCTCTCGGAGAAGCTATTCCCGCAGAAAATCTTAATATACTCATCGGAAGCCGTCCGATCGACAACGAAAGCTCCGATGCGATCAAGCTTAATGCACTTTCACTTATAAACGAAAAATACGGCATTACCGAAGAAGATTTTCTCTCCGCTGAGCTTTGTGTAGTTCCCGCACTCAAGGCAAGAGATATCGGCTTTGACCGTTCGCTTATCGGCGCATACGGTCATGATGACAGAGTTTGCGCATATCCCGCAGTCAGCGCCATCGTTGATAACGCCGACAGTGTTCACACGCTTATGTGCATTCTTGCCGACAAGGAAGAAACGGGCAGCGACGGTAATACAGGTATGCAAAGCTGTATTATGGTTGATCTTATCGATCAGATCTCAACTGCGCTCGGAGGAAGCCCCGCGCTTGTAAGAGCTAACTCAAAGTGTCTCTCGGCTGACGTATCGGCGGCTTATGATCCCAACTTTGCTTCCGTCTATGAAAAGCGCAATTCCGCACTTCTCAGCTGTGGCGTAGTGCTCACAAAATATACCGGTTCAAGAGGTAAGTCCTCGACCAATGACGCGAGTGCTGAATTTGTCGGCTGGCTTCGCGGTGTTATGGCAAAAGACGGAGTAGTATGGCAAGCAGGTGAGCTCGGAAAGGTAGACGTAGGAGGCGGTGGAACCGTAGCAAAATACATCTCCAAGCACAATATCGAAGTGGTGGATCTCGGTGTTCCCGTGATATCTATGCACGCTCCCTGTGAAGTCATCTCAAAAGTAGACCTTTATGAGGCTTACCGTGCATTCTGCGCATTCTGCAAATATTGATCTTTTGATTCCAATCTTAAATCGATAACACGGAGCAATTTATTCTTATGTTTGAAAAGCTAAAAGACACAGAATTAAAGTTTGCGGAGCTTGAAGCTGCAATAAACGATCCCTCTGTGTTTTCCGATCAGGAAAGATATACGAAGCTGATGAAGGAGCACAAACAGCTGTCCCCCGTCATCACAAAATACCGTGAGTATCTCAAGGCTTGTCAAGAGCTTTCGGACTGTAACGAGATGTTATCGGGCTCGGTCGATCCCGAGATGAAAGAGATGCTTGTTGAAGAAATAAAAGCACTTACTTCATCCATTGACGAGATCTCGGAGCAATTAAAGATACTTCTGATACCGCGAGATCCAAATGATGACAAAAACGTTATCGTTGAGATACGCGGAGGCGCGGGAGGCGAGGAGGCGGCACTTTTCGCCTCGGTCCTTTACAGGATGTATACGATGTACGCCGAAACTCAAAAATTCAAATGTTCGTTGATGAGCATAAACGAGACGGGACTCGGCGGCTTCAAAGAGGTGACCTTTATGGTCGAGGGAGACGGTGCTTACTCAAAATTCAAGTATGAAAGCGGAGTACACCGCGTACAAAGAGTCCCCGAAACCGAGGCGTCCGGAAGAATACACACCTCGACGGTCACCGTCGCGGTTCTTCCCGAGGTGGAGGATGTTGAGGTCGATATAAATCCCGCGGACATAAAGATCGAAAGCTGCAAGAGCAGCGGCGCCGGCGGTCAGCACATAAACAAGACCGAATCCGCGGTAAGGCTTATTCACAAGCCGTCGGGAATAGTTATTGAATGTCAAGAGGAACGCAGTCAGTTCAAAAATCGAGAAAAGGCGATGCGTATGCTTAAAGCCAAACTCTACGATATAAAGCAGTCCGAGCAATCACAAAAGATCGCCTCCGAGCGCCGCAATCAGGTCGGTACAGGCGACAGAAGCGAGCGGATACGCACATACAATTATCCCCAAGGACGCATAACCGATCATAGAATCGGACTTTCGGTATTCAACTTTGAGAGCTTTCTCAACGGAGATATCGGAGGTATGATAGATGCTTTGACAACGGCGGATGTTGCCGAAAAACTAAAAGAAGGCGTTGACGTTTGATCAACATAATTTGTTATGGAAGCTGTAAAAGAAACCAAATTACTGAAAGCACATTTCATCACCGATGCTGATGGCAACACCGTGCTTGCAGAACAAACAAAAAAAGAGCTCTCGGAGGCAGCAAAAATCATACGCGACGGCGGACTCGTTGTATTCCCCACCGAAACGGTTTACGGACTCGGCGGAAACGCTACCGATGCCGATGCGGCAAGAAAAATATACGAGGCAAAGAGCCGTCCGTCCGATAATCCCCTGATAATTCACGTATCCGCACCCGAAGACGCGGAAAAATATGCACATACAAGCGAACTTTACTACAAATTTGCACGCGCATTTATGCCGGGACCGCTGACTGTTATAATGCCGAAAAGGGATATAATTCCCTACTCTGTCACGGGTGGACTTGATTCAGTGGCGGTACGCTGTCCTTCTCATCCCGTGGCACGCGAGCTTATAAAACAGGCAGGTGTTCCGATAGCCGCTCCATCGGCAAATCTCTCCGGCAAACCATCTCCCACGAATGTAAGACACGTTCTTGACGATATGAACGGAAGAGTGGATATGATAATAGACGGCGGCGAATGTGAAATCGGACTTGAATCCACGATCATAAAGATAGACGGAGATACCGTTATCTTGCTTCGCCCGGGAGGCATAACATACGACGCGCTGTGCTGCATTTCGGATAAAGTCGAAGTATCCTCTGCCGTCACCGAAAAGCTTGCCGAAAACGCACGTCCCTTATCACCTGGGATGAAATATCGTCATTATGCGCCAGCGGCTCCCGTGGTATTGCTTGAGGGCGAGGAGAGCGATATAGTTCGTTTTCTTACAAAGGAGACCGCCGAGAAGTCTTGCCTTGTTCTCTGCTACACCGAAGAGCTGAATATGCTTCCTTCAAAATGCGTTATAGATATCGGTAAAAAAGACGATCTGCAAACTCAGGCCAAAAGGCTCTTTACCGCTTTGCGTGATGCGGATGCTTCGTCTCCAAAAGTTATATACGCTCACCTTCCAAAGAAAAACGGTATAGGACTTGCGCTGTATAACAGAATGATACGTGCAGCGGCATACACCATAAGGCACATATCAAGCGAGGATCTTACCTGACAGCTGTAACGCCCCGCAACAACATCAAAAGAAAGGATAAATCATAGAATGGCAAAGAAACGCAAAAGCGAATCGCAAGAGCCAAAGGAATTGGTTTATGCTCCGGCAACCGATCAGCCTATAACAGAAACGCTCGAACAGAACTATATGCCTTACGTTATGAGCGTCATAATATCGCGTGCTATTCCCGAAATAGACGGTCTGAAGCCTTCACACAGAAAGCTTCTGTATACTATGTACAAGATGGGACTGCTTACGGGAAATCGAACAAAGAGCGCAAATGTGGTCGGTCAAACGATGAAGCTCAATCCTCACGGAGACCAGGCAATATACGAGACGCTCGTACGTCTGACACAGGGTAACGAAACCTTGTTGCACCCTTTGATAGATTCCAAGGGAAGCTTTGGCAAGCATTATTCTTCCGATATGAAGTACGCCGCGTCGCGTTATACCGAGGTCAAGCTTGCGGCGATCTGTCAGGAGTTTTTCAGAGGAATAGATAAAAATGCCGTCGATATGATCGACAACTACGACGGCACAATGAAGGAGCCGACCTTGCTTCCCACTACATTTCCCAATGTGCTCGTAATGCCGAGCACGGGTATCGCTGTAGGTATGGCATCATCTATCTGCTCATTCAACCTTAACGAAATATGCGACGGAACGATAGCTCTGCTCAAAAATCCGAATACCTCGCTCGACAAGATAATGGACATAATAAAAGCCCCCGATCTTCCCGGCGGCGGTATCATTATCTATAATCGCGAATCTATGCAAAAAATATACGAAACAGGTTCGGGATCATTCCGCATCCGTTCAAAATATTCTTATGATAAAAAGAACAACTGCATAGATATATTGGAGATACCCGAATCTACTTCGATAGAGCTTATTATCAAAAAGCTTGACGAGCTCTCAAAGGCAGGAAAGCTCAAGGAAGTGGTCGATTACCGTGACGAGATAGATCTGAACGGCTTTAAGCTTACCCTCGATCTGAAAAAAGGAACGGATCCCGACAAGCTTATGCTGAGACTTTTCAAGTTCACAACGCTCGAGGACAGCTTCAAATGTAATTTCAACATACTTGTTGACTCTATTCCCTATCAGCTCGGCGTTATAGGTATCCTCAATGAATGGATACGCTTCCGCCTTGCTTGTCTTAAACGCGAGCTCTCTTTTGATCTCGAAAGAAAAAAAGAGAGACTTCATCTTCTGCTCGGACTCGGAGCCATACTTCTCGATATCGACAAGGCGATACGTATAATCCGCAGGACCGAAAAAGAGGACGACGTAGTCCCCAACCTTATGGATGGCTTCGGAATAGACAGGATCCAAGCGGATTATATTGCAGACATAAAACTGCGCAACCTCAACCGTGAATACATTTTAAACCGTATTTCCGATATTGAAGGGCTTCAGCAAGAGATAGCCGAGCTTGAGGAAATAATCGCCGACGAGATCAAACAGAAAAATCTGATAATCACGCAGCTTGGCGAAATTAAAAAGAAATACGGCAAGCCGCGTCTTTCCGAAATAGTTTCCGAAGAAGAGCTCGGTCACTATATCAAAGAAGAGCATATAGAAAATTATCCCGTACGCTTAGCACTTACGAAGGAAGGATATATGAAAAAGATAACCTTCCAATCCCTGCGAGGCAACGACGAAATAAGTCTGAAAGACGGGGACGAGCTACTTATGACTTTGGACACGGAAAACACCGAGGAATTGTTCGTATTTACGGATCAAGCAAGCATATACCGAATAAAACTTGATGACATCGAATGTGTCAAGGCGTCAGCACTCGGAACCTTTCTCCCAGCCGTTTACAAAATGGCTGACGGCGAGAAGCCTGTATATATGAAGGTGGTAAGTTCGATCGATGCCAAAAAGCATATGGTATATCTGTTTGAAAACGGTAAGGGCGTGCGGATACCTATGGAGAACTACGATACAAAGACTCCGAGGAAAAAGCTTCTTAAAGCCTTCTCCACCGCCTCTCCGATAGTATGCGCGTTCTGTGAGACAGATGCGTCCGAGATACTGATGATCAATTCCGACAATAAGGGCATAATTATAAAGCCCTCGATCATTCCCGAAAAGGTGACGAAAACATCAGCAGGTGTCTCTGTAATGACGCTCAAAAAGGATCAACGCGTCGTAAAAGTAATTCTTGATCCCGACAGAGCCGCTTTCGGAGATGTTAAAGGCATCAACAAGATAAAGATTCCCGCAACCGCAGTCGCTTTAAGCTGATATTTTCACATTTAATGCAATCAATACCGTTTCAAGTGTAAACAAAATGTGAAAATTAGCTCTCGGCACTTTAAAAATCGACTTTATTCGATATAATATATGTATTGAGATAATTAAAATTCAGATCGGAGGACATAAAGATGTCAAGTAAAAGATATAACAAGGATTCATCTTCGCAGAAAAGCGAAAAGCACGTAAGCCCTCGCCGCAGATTTACACAGATCATGGCCATTACGCTTTCGGTTCTTATGTGCATAGGTGCATTTTCTTACTTAATATTCGCCATATTGGGTTTATTATAATAAAACTTCTTAAACTTCAAAAGGAGCTGTCTCGCGTAAACGAGACAAGCTCCTTTTTTAATATTTTTACTTGATATATTTTTCAATCAGTATCTCCGCGTCGTTCACAGGAGCGTATTTCCCGTTTGACGCGTTTGCTGTAACAAGGATATAGCTTTTTCCGTTGTCGGATTCATAATAAGTCGCCAAGCAACGCCCCGCTTCCGGAGTGTAGCCCGACTTTCCCGCAATCATCGTAACACCGTTGTTATATGTCTTATGTACATATCTCGTTTTGTTAAAAACTATACTTGTAAGCTCTTGTTGCCCGTCAGATCTGCGGTATGTAATCGCAGACATAATCTCTTTAATCGCAGGGATTTTCATCGCATAATTCAAAAGCGTTGCCATATCCCTTACCGTACTGTAATGATTAGGATCATGAAGCCCCGTTACATTAACAAAGTGAGTACTGCTCATTCCAAGTTCAGCTGCCTTTTTGTTCATAAGAACCGCAAACGCTTCCTCGGAGCCCGCAACACATTGAGCAAGTCCATATGCGGCTTCGGCGCCGGATGGTAATATCGTACCGTACATAAGATCCGTCATAGTCAAGACAGTACCCGTATAGAAATTTGCGACAGACGCCCCCTGATTCACTGCTTTTCGCCAAAGCTCGATGGGCATTACAAATGTTTCATTAAAATTATTTATATTTTCATATGCAACGACAACGGTCATTATCTTCGTAAGTGATGCGGGATATATCACCTGATCCGCAAGTCTTTGAGCTATCGACGTATTCGTGCCGCAATCGATCAAAATAGCATTTTTGGATTGCATATCGTAATATCCGATAATCGAAACATCATCGGGAGTAGTAGGCACGTAACCTACGGGCTCATTTTTTTCCTCGGGACGTTTATCTGTCTCGGTCGGCTCATCGGTTTCCGTACCCGCGTCCTTATCCGTTGACAGATCGGTCGTGATCGAAGTATCCGTCTCGCCGCTTCCCGTTTCCGAAGTCTCGGGATAATCAGAATCATTAGAGCTGTCGCCATTTACACCGTTTGTACCGCTTTCGATAGGGACATCGGTACTGCTGCTGTCATTCGGCTCTGCTCTGCTTTCGGACTCCGAATCCGAAAAATATGAGCTATCCGTTGAATCGGATGGGGCGCCTTTACCCGAAAGTCTGTTACCTATGACGAATATACACAAAACCGACGCAACGAGAGCCGCGGCTACTATTACAAGCATTATTACAGACAGAGCCGTATCGCTGATCTTATATTTACCTATGTAAGTATCGGCGTTTTCCGCTGTATGTTTAGCACCGCTTTTGTTGTTTCGGAATAAACTCATATCTCCACCATTGTAAAAAGTTCAGTTGTTTTATAGTAAAAAAGAGGAGATCCGAATGATCCGATCCCCTCCCTGTCTGACAAACGGAGAGAGTGGGATTCGAACCCACGCGCCCTTGCGGACGAACGGAGTTCAAGACCGTCTCGTTATGACCTCTTCGATATCTCTCCAAGCTGTTCACGACTTTAATATGATATCATAAATTGTCCATTTTGTCAAGCACTATTTTTCAGTTTTTTAGTTTTTTTTCAAAAAGCTATTGCAATTTGCTTTTATTTGTGGTACAATAGACGATAGTAATGACCGCTGACGTGCACAGGTCGAATTTGCCCTGCGCGTACATTCGACCTATGTCACTTACTTAAACTATCAGTATGTAAAATGGAGGATTTTTAAATGACCCCTTTTGAGATCGTTCTCGGTGTATTGATCATTGTTCTTGCAATTGTAATTTCCGTTTTGGTGCTTTTACAGCAAGGAAAGAACAAGAATCTTTCCGGCGCTATCAGCGGCGGAACCGACTCTTTCTTCTCCAAGTCAAACGCCGGCAAAAAGGATAAGCTTCTTGCAAAGCTTACACTCATCTGCTCAATCGTTTTTGCGGTTCTCGTTGTCGTAATGTACGTTATCGTCTGATCAACGACCGCAAAAGATATGACGGGTATATTTGCCCGTCATTTTTCTTTTAGAGACAATGCCCTTGCCTATTTCAAAGCACACACCAAAGATCATACACTTTCGGAGATGCGTATGAATAGCCGCAAGGGCATTTTTTATTATTTTACGCCGAAAAGCAACTCTCCATACGTCGGGAAAGGCCACACGTCCGAGGCGGTAAGTGTCTCAAGCATATCCGCCACCGCACGAAGCTCATCCATATCTGCAAGAACTACGTCTTTGTAGAAATCTGCGATCTCCTGCGAGCTCTGCCCCTGAGGAATGCTTGCAAGATCTTTCTCAAGACGTGTAAGGCATTGATATGCTTTATTAACAAGCGAGGATAGCTCTCTTACGGTATTTTCGGAGAACGAGGTATCGATATCCGGGCAAAGTGTTTTTTGCGCAATAGCCGCATCTGCTACGCGCTTGCCGTACGAATTAACTGCGGGCAATATATCCTTTCGAGCCATTGATATCATAGTCAGCGCCTCTATATTTATTACCTTGCAGTAATTTTCAAGCATTATCTCACGCCTTGCGCACAGTTCTGCCCTGCTGAGCACCTTGTGTGATGTAAAGAGCCTTATGTTCTTTTCGTCCAAAAGATGAGGAACGGCTTCCGGCGTGGTCTTAAAGTTCAGCAATCCGCGTCGTTTGGCTTCTTCTACCCAAGCATCATCATAACCGTTTCCGTTAAATATGATACGTTTATGCGCCTTTATGGTATCTCTTATAAGGCTATGTAGCGTAACTTCAAAATTTTCAGCCTTTTCCAGCTCATCGGCAAATTGACGAAGCGCCTCCGCCACCGATGTATTGAGTACAACATTAACGTCCGAGATAGACGCAGAGGCTCCGAGCATACGAAACTCGAATTTATTTCCCGTAAATGCGAACGGAGAAGTCCTGTTTCTGTCAGTAGTATCCTTTGGAAATTTCGGAAGAGTATGCACACCGACACGCATAAGTTCTTTTTCTTTTGTGCCGCAAGGACGATCCTCTTCGATCGCTTCAAGAATCGCAGTCAGTTCTTCGCCAAGGAACATCGATACGATCGCGGGCGGCGCCTCGTAGCTTCCGAGTCGGTGATCGTTCCCTGCAGATGCCACGGAAATTCTGAGAAGATCTTGATATTCATCAGTTGCTTTGATAACAGCACAAAGGAACAGCAAAAACTGCGCATTTTCGGAAGGGGTCTCTCCGGGTTCAAGCAAATTGGCACCGGTATTCGTTGATATAGACCAATTGTTGTGTTTACCCGATCCGTTTACGGATTCGAAGGGCTTTTCGGCAAGCAAGCATATAAGTCCGTGCTTTTTGGCGATTTTTTGCATAAGCTCCATAGTGATCTGGTTGTGATCCGCGGCAATGTTTGTCGTAGTAAAAACAGGAGCTAATTCGTGTTGAGCCGGTGCCGCCTCATTGTGTTCGGTCTTGGCAAACACGCCAAGCTTCCAAAGCTCCTCGTCGAGTTCCTTCATAAATTCCGCGACTTGCGGTTTTATAGTGCCGAAATAATGATCGTCAAGCTCTTGACCCTTCGGCGGTCTTGCGCCCAAAAGTGTCCGTCCCGTAAAAATGAGATCCTTTCTCTTGTAATAAAGATCTGCCGGGATAAGAAAGTACTCCTGTTCGGGTCCGACGGTGTTCTTTACCGATGTTACCGAAGTATTACCGAAAAGCCTCAATATTCTCATAGTTTGAGTATTTATCGCTTCCATAGACCTGAGAAGCGGAGTTTTTTTATCAAGTGCCTCGCCGCCGTATGAACAGAACGCGGTAGGTATGCAGAGAACGCCGTCTTTGATAAATGCGTATGAAGTTGCATCCCAAGCCGTATAGCCTCTTGCCTCAAACGTAGCGCGAAGTCCTCCGGACGGAAATGATGAGGCATCCGGTTCGCCTTGTATAAGTTCTTTACCCGAAAATTCCATTATGGCTTTTCCGTCCGACGTCGGTGATATAAAGCAGTCGTGCTTTTCGGCAGTGATACCCGTCATAGGCTGAAACCAATGTGTATAATGAGTAACTCCCTTTTCTATCGCCCAATCTTTCATCGCGTTTGCCACGACCGAAGCGACTTCCGATGAAAGATGTTTACCGTGCTTTATGGTAAGCTGAATTGCTTCATAAGTTTCTTTAGGCAGGCGTGCTCTCATTACACTGTCGTTAAACACCATCGATCCGAATCTTTCGGCAACAGTACTCATATAATGTTCTCCTTATACGCAAAAGTATACTTTAAATCAAAAATCCGCAGATGTAACTGCATCTACGGCTACTCTCTTAATAATTATACGCCATTATACAATGATTTTTTACTTTTGTCAATAGCGGCAATCATATTTTTATTTTGCAAGATAAAAAAACGGGCTGTCTCACGTAAGTAAGACAAGCCCCTTCAAATATTAAATCTTATAGGATGTTAAGATCAGTTCTGACCTGTAAGCTTTGCAACTTCAGCAGCGAGATCGTCCTCTCTCTTCTGAATGCCCTCGCCCTTCTCAAAACGGTAGAAATTCTTAACCTTAATGGAAGCGCCAAGCTCCTTTGCTACCTGTGCAACATATGCACTTACCTTAAGGCTGTCGTCCTTAACGTACTCCTGATCGGAGAGACAATTAGCTTCATAGAACTTTCCAAGACGACCTGCAGCCATTTTTTCGATAATGTTTGCGGGCTTCTTTGCGTTCGAGGGATCGCTCTGGATCTGAGCCATAAGAATTGCCTTCTCTTCCTCGATCACCTTAGCGGGAACAGCATCTCTGTCAACGTAGGATACGTTATATGCAGCTACCTGAAGCGCGATGTTCTTGGAGAACTCAACAAATTCAGCCTTTTCAGCCGTTGCGGCGTCTGTTTCGAATACAACTACAACACCGATACCACCGTTGCCGTGGATGTATGTGCTTGTAACACCTTCGATGACAGCAAAACGACGGATGGAGATCTTCTCACCGATGGTGAATCTCATCTCGTTCTGCTTCTCTTCAACAGTAAGATCGGAGTCAGCAAATTTTGCAGCGAAAAGCTCTTCAACTGTTGCGGGCTTCTTGGCGTAGATCGTCTCGAGAATACCGTCAACGAATGCCTTGAATGTTTCGTTCTTTGCAACGAAGTCGGTCTCGGAGTTGACCTCAACCATAACTGTCACGTCGCCCTTCTTAAGGATGCTGACAAGACCGTCAGCGGCAACACGGCTCTCCTTTGCGGAGCCCTTGAGCATACCCTTCTCACGAAGGATCTTTATAGCCTCTTCCATATCTCCCTCGGAAGATACGAGAGCCTTTTTACATTCCATCATAGGAAGACCGGTTCTTTCACGAAGCTCTTTTACCTGAGCAGCAGTAATGTTTGCCATTTTATTCAATCCTTTCTCATATTGCGGAACCTTCTGAAATACATCGGAAGGTTCCGTATAAAAATTTCAAAATCTCAAATATTATTTTCGGTAGATCACTCAGCGTCGGTTGCCTCAGCCTCTGCTTCGGCCTCTGTCTCCTCAGCGTTCTGCTCGCCCTGCTTACCTTCGATAACGGCATCTGCGATAACGGATGTGATAAGCTTAATAGCACGGATAGCGTCATCGTTACCGGGAATTACGTAATCTGCATCGTCGGGATCGCAGTTTGTATCAACTATACTGATAACCGGGATACCGAGCTTCTTAGCCTCGAGAACTGCAATTCTCTCTTTTCTGGGGTCAACTATAAATACTGCATCGGGAAGTCTCTCCATTGTTTTGATACCGCCGAGGTTTCTCTCGAGGTCGAACATCTCCTTCTGGAGTGCCGCAACTTCCTTCTTGGGAAGAAGATCAAAAGTGCCATCTTCCTGCATCTTACCGAGCTGCTTAAGTCTGCCGATGGAACGTGTGATGGTCTTGAAGTTGGTCATCATACCGCCGGGCCAACGAACGTTTACGTAGTACATACCGCAACGTGTAGCCTCTTCTTTGATAGCCTCTGCCGCCTGCTTCTTTGTGCCTACGAAGAGTATATTACCTCCTGCGGCAGAAAGATCACGAACGAAAGCGTAAGCTTCCTCGAACTTCTTAATCGTCTTTGAGAGGTCTATGATATAGATACCGTTTCTCTCTACGAAGATGTATTCCTTCATTTTAGGGTTCCATCTTCTTGTGTGGTGACCGAAATGTACACCTGCTTCAAGCAGCTGTTTAATTGTGATAACTGACATTATTATGTCCTCCTTTACCGGTTTTTCATCCATATGCTTTAAACACAGACAATCGAATTTATCCGCTTTTAATGCGAAAACTTACGACACCGATCTGCGAACGGGCATATGTGACTATTTTGGTTGCGATTTCGGAGCACAACCTTGCGTATTGTACCATATTTATATCGTATATTCAATACCTATATAAATATTTTTTCAAAATATTTACTTTTATTCAATAATTCATTGTGTCACTTCTTGCGTTTATTACGCTTGCAAAGCTCGCAACATAAAAGCTCGGCGGGTGGAATCTTAATAAGCACCGCATCATTGCCTATACACTCGATACGGCAGACCGGGATGATATAGTATTCTTTTTTACAGAACGGATTCAGCGACCCGTTATCGTGTGGAATTATAAGCGAGCAAAGGCAATAATCTTCGATTCCGATCTCAAGGTCACAGATATGTCCGAGCTTTTGTCCATCACACAGGTTGATAACATCCATACCGCAAAGTTCGCTAAAAGTTATTTTCTCCATAAAAAACCTCCGAAAATATCATAGATTAAAATACACTTAAAAATATGACATTTTCGAAGGATTTATTCAATTATACTCTATATCTCAGCCGATCAATTACATTCGACGTGAAGTTTACCGTTTTCAAGAATAAGATGCGCGGATGTAAAGTTGTGCCTATAATCCGATATTATCGCCTCTGCAAGCTCATCCTCGACATACTTCTGTATATATCTTCTCATATTTCGTGCGCCGTAAACGGGCGAATATGATTCGCTTGCAATGTGTTCCACCGCTTCGTAGCTGTAAAGGAAGGTGATACCTTTTTCCTTAAGCACCTTTTCGAGATCCGACAGCATAAGCTTTGCTATGTTTATAAAATCGTCCTTGGTTAATGAATTAAAGACTATTATCTCATCGACGCGGTTTATAAACTCCGGACGCAAAAACTGCTCAAGAGCCTTTCTCGTCTTTGCCTCGGAATTTTGATCCGCGCTGCCCGAAAATCCCACGCTTGAAGCGACCTTATCGGAAGAGCCCGCGTTTGTGGTCATAACTATTATAGTATTTTCAAAGTTTACCGTAATTCCCGTGGAATCCGTAATTCTTCCGTCGTCAAGTATCTGCAAAAGCACATTCATAACGTCCGGATGAGCCTTTTCGATCTCATCGAACAACACGACGGAATACGGACGGCGGCGTATTTTCTCGGTGAGCTGTCCGGAATCCTCGTGACCCACGTATCCGGGAGGAGCTCCTATTATTCTCGATACCGCAAATTTCTCCATATATTCCGACATATCCACTCTTATAAGTGCATCCGGAGTGTCAAAAAGATCCGACGCAAGAGTTTTAACCAGCTCTGTTTTTCCGACGCCTGTCGGTCCCGCGAAGATAAAGGATACCGGTTTTCTCTTCGCCGAGACCCTGGCTCTTCCTCGCTTTATCGCCTTAGTCACCTCTTTGACCGCGTTCTCCTGCCCTATGATACGTGAGGAAAGCCGGCTCTCAAGTCCCGCTATACGCTCAAATTCACTCTTGGAAATATTCTTTGCGGGGATTCCCGTCCATATCTCGACCACCTCTGCAAGGTCGTCTTCGGTAACGGCAATTTCGTCCGACTCAAGCTCAAGCTCATTGAGCCTTTGCGAAAGATTTGCTTCCCGCGTTTTTATCGCAGCTATTCTGTCGTAGCATTTTTTGTCATTGTCAGATCCGAGGGATGCAAAATTCTCATACTTTTCCCTCTCGCTTTCGAGTAGTTGAAGTGCCGAGTTAATCTCGTTCTTCCCCAAAAGTACGGGGTTGCGTATAGAAACGTGCGCCGCGGCTTCGTCTATCAGGTCGATCGCTTTATCGGGAAGAAAACGTTCATTAATGTAGCGTTCGGAAAGATCAACCGCACATTCAACGATCTCGTCCGATATTCTGACGCCGTGATAAGCTTCATAATATTTTTTTATACCGCAAATTATCTCAACGGCATCGCGCTTTGAAGGTTCCTCGACCATAACAGGCTGAAAACGTCTTTCAAGCGCAGAGTCCTTTTCTATGTATTTGCGATAATCTTTAAGCGTAGTCGTTCCTATTATCTGTATCTCTCCGCGCGCCAATGCAGGCTTCAGAATAGTCGCCGCGTCAAGACTTCCGTCAGCATCTCCCGCGCCCACTATACTGTGTATCTCATCGATAAGAAGTATGATGTTACCGTTTTCTTTGACGTCGTGGATCAGGGTCTTTATTCTGTCCTCAAACTGTCCTCTAAACTGAGTTCCCGCCACAAGTCCCGCCATATCAAGAAGATAGATCTCCTTCCCCGCGAGCTTTGTCGGTACGTTCCCCATAACTATTCTTTCGGCAAGTGCCTCAGCGACGGCGGTCTTGCCGACGCCGGGCTCACCGATAAGGCAAGGATTATTCTTTTGACGTCGGCACAGTATTTGTATCATCCTGTCGATCTCTCGTTCTCTGCCGATAACGGCGTCACTCAAACCGGATCGCACTTTATCCGTAAGCGAGATACAATATTTTTTCAGAGATTCGGACTGCTTAAAATCT
Source organism: uncultured Lachnospiraceae bacterium (assembly GCA_964653575.1). Lineage (GTDB taxonomy): Bacteria > Bacillota > Clostridia > Oscillospirales > CAG-272 > HGM12650. The sequence goes on along the minus strand of CAZZFP010000004.1, from coordinate 31,362 downwards.
TTATTTGCACTTTTGTCCTCATAGTAGTTGTCTTTCGAGTCGCTCTCGCTCGAGCTCGTCATATATATTTTGCTTTTTTTGGCATCTTTGCTGTATTCCACAAGCACTGTTTTTTCTCCTTTACTTATTTGGCAAGGTCCCGACGAACGGCCGAGCCTTCGAATATTTCGATAGTATCAATCATACTGCGATCCTCGGCTTTTACTTGATACGATATCTAAAAGTTCCTTGCGATAGTGTACGTAATACATAACAGCCGCTCCCACCGAAGAAGCCGCGATCGCAAGACACATTGAAAGATATAGTCGAACATTTAAATACATCAGGTCCGGTACAAGAAGCACGGCTGTCACGATACAATAAAACATTACCGTTGCCGCTTTTCCGAAGAAATTGCTTGATACGACCTCGCGTTTTTTCCCGAGAAGCGCAAGGCTCGCGCTCACCATAATTACTTCTTTAGCGATGCAGATCGCCGTCAGCCACACAGGCAAAAGTCCTCCGACGCACAGACACGACAGCACCGTACTCTGCATAAATTTGTCCGCGCTCGGATCAAGCAGCTTGCCCATATCCGAGACAAGATCAAACATTCTGGCAACACCGCCGTCGGCTACATCCGTAAAAACCGATAGAAGCAGAACGATCAGCGACGCTGTACGGTCACCGCCGAAAAACGCAAAAATGAATGCGAAAGCGAGCGGTACCCTGCAAAAAGAAAGTATATTTGGAATATTCCTGATCATTTTCATTTTCTGCTCCAGCCTATAATAAACTATGATTTATTATGACCCGAAAGCAGTATGAGTATTCGCATTTACCATTTAAACGCGCTTCAGATATTGAACAAGGTTAAGATCCCTTATAAATTTAAATATCTTGGCTTCTTCAAGCAAAGACTCGTAATCAAATGATTCCTTCATCGCAGAAACGAACTGCATAATTCCGTCAACAACGAACACCGCTATGACGACAACCATAATACCCGTGGCAATGCCGAAGAAAAATCCGAGCCAATGATTAAGCTTTCCCGCAACGGGTATCTTCTCGATAATATCCGAGATACCGGAAAGCACGAAGGTCAGAACGATGCAAAGCACGAATGAAACCATAAAAAGTCCTACATATGCCACTACGCTCGACACGCCATTGACAACCGGCGAGGCTATCGTCTCGGAAAGCGCATAAAGATCCTCGGATGATGCACCCGTCAAAGTACCGTACTTCTCTTCCAATGCCGCAACGTCAACGCCGAAATTCTTGACCCATGCAAGATCCGTATCGAGCTTTTCGAAGAACTCGGAAAGATCTATCGCCTCGTTAGCTGATCCGTAAAACGAGCTGAGCTTATCGTAAACAAAGCCCGTTATACTTTTACCGAAAACCTTATCTGCAAGGAGTGCCGACACTGAGGGTCCAAAAAGCGCGGCGATTATAAAAGATATCAACGTCTTTCCGAAGCTCATTAACGATTTTAAAAAGCCGCGGGCGGCAAAAACGACAATGAAGAATAACAATATGACGATAGGTGCGTAATTCAAAACACTTGCCATAAAAAATTTCCCCTTATTTAAATTACATTATTATCTATGTTGGAAGGAAACATCAAATATTTTTCCGTCAGCGCCGAAGCAAACCGCAAAGCTTGCATCCTTGCCCTCTCTCGTCTGTACGGCAACAATATTTGCATTATCAAGATCCATCCCGCAGTCTATCCTGTCGGAATATCCGTATTCGACATCCACCGCATCTACGTATTGATCGTCAATGCAGTAGAGTATTCCGCCAATCAGATGATAAGACGCGTATATCTTTCCGTTCGTCTCCGAAGAAACGCTGTATGCACGTTTTCCTTTTGCATCGATCACAGCGACGGTTGTCTCATTACTGCTCTTTTCATCGGATCTGTACATCATAACGCAACCGTTTTTATCGGCTTTGCAATAGATGAGCACGGTATTCGACGGCGTTGCGTATTCGGCAGATACATTTTCCGTACTATTATATACACATACTGCATCGGAATATGCGGTAATCAGTATTCCGTCGTAGGTAAAGCTTTGTGCGAGCGCAACTGTATCCTCTCTTTCGTATTTCCAAACAGGCTCCGTTGAATCCGTCGGATAGACTACTGTCGAAAACACGAGCTTGGTATTTACGGGCTTAGCCAAGAGGCTGAGTATCGAGATAAGCTTCCCGTCGTGTGAAAGAGCCACGGAAACGATCATATCGCTGTATCTGTAATCCGCGCAAAGCTCTCCGCCTTTATCGTAAAGATACACTCTTGCATCATCTTGACCGAGACTTACGGCAACCGCGAACATTCCGTTATCCGCCACGCCTACATTGATTATCGAGTATGACGTCAGTTTGTTAATTCCCTCGAGATCGTTCTCCGTATATACCAGCGAAAATGAATTGTATACGCTGATTCCTTTTCCGTTAAGCTCAAACACGGTCACATATTCGTCCGATATGCGCAACACAGGATCAGAAAAATTGTTTCTTTTGTACAAGGTGCGCTTGCCTTTCGATGAAAACACTGTAAGAGTATTCGAGTTAAGGACTACAACTCCTCCGCGATACGAACCGAAGGTCTGCCCCTCTCCGTTGTCGTATGAAAGTGACGAATAATCCTTGCCCATCGAGATAGCGGTAATGTTAAAATCATTCATCATATAGTAGAGATTTTCATAACTGATAAGCTCCGTATCCGTCAGCAAGGTCACACCGACGTAGATCAATGTGACAAGTATAAATATAATGGCAAATAAAGTATACAAGGATGCAACCTTATTACTGCTCTCACTGTTCATGGCGACATCTCCTTTCAATCGTGAATATGCAAAAATCAATCGCGGATTTAGCTTTTCGCGAAATAATCCTCCGAATATATTACTCGGTTAAGATACAATCCATGCGGAGGTACAGTCTCACCCGCATTTGAGCGATCCTTTGATCTTATTATACTCTCTATATCCGACGGGTCAAGCTTTCCGCGCCCGACAGAAATAAGCGTCCCCGCCATTATCCTGACCATATTGTAGAGAAAGCCGTTCGCGGAGACCTTAAATATCACGACGTTATTGTCAGAAAGATCCGTATCGACCGAGGCTTCAAATACCGTTCTGTGCGCATCTACTATTTTTGACCCCTGAGCCATAAATGCCGAAAAATCGTGCGTACCGACAAAGTTCTTTGCCGCAAATTGCATACGTCGTAACGACTCACTGTTTCTTATAAAAGGACAATGTAACGAGCGTCCAAGCTCGAACGGAGACGGTTCGGGTCTTGTATAGATCCTGTATATATACTCTTTTTTTACGACGTCGTATCTCGGATGAAATGTATCAGGGACAAAAGCCGCATCATACACAGAAATATCAGACGGCAGGAGCGCGCACATAGCGCGCGTGATCCTTTCGGTCGATATGTCAGTATCGAGACTGTTCTTTCCGTGCTCCGCGACGGTTGCGCAAAATTCGTTTGCGTGGACGCCGCTATCCGTTCTGCTACACCCCGTGACGTCACATTCTGCTCCGAAAAGAATTTTTGACGCGCGGCATATCTCCCCCTGCACCGTAGGTCGATCGGGTTGGATCTGCCAGCCGCAGTAACCGCTTCCGAGATAGCTGATCCTAAGCAACAGCTTCATACGGATATGCCCCCTTTCAACAGCATTACATAACGTAGATAAATGTAATAGAATTAAGACAAATAAGTGCCGCGAGCAAGGCGATCGCAAATACGATGACTGCAAAATCCTTGAAGCTGTATTTCAGTACGTTCATTCGCGTCCTGCCATCTCCTCCGCGATAGCATCGACATTCCATAGCGGTCGCAAGATCGATAGCCTTATGATATGCCGAGATAAACAACGGTATAAGTATCGGTACGAGCGACTTTGCTCTGCGAAATATGCTTCCGCTGTTGAAATCGGCGCCTCTCGATCGCTGAGCCGCCATTATTTTGTCCGTCTCATCAATGAAGGTCGGTATAAATCTCAGCGCGATCGTCATCATCATAGCAAATTCGTGTACCTTGAGTTTAAACAGCTTATGGAGCGGATAAAGCAATCGCTCGATGGCATCCGTCAGCATTATCGGTGTCGTGGTATATGTTAAAAACATACTTGTGCCTATTATGAGCGTAACTATTCTGAGCACCATAAATATAGCGTTAAAGACGCCGCTCTTGTATATGTTTATGAATTTCCAGCTAAACAGAAGCTCATCGGGATCCCCTTTGAGAAGAAAAACATTTATTGCCGCCGTAAAAATCATAATAAACAGGATCGGCTTAACTGCGCTCAAAACCGTTTTTAAAGGAATACGGCTTGCGATAACGATAACTATTGCCGATACAAGAAGCAGACCAAAGGAGGCTACGCTCTTGCAGACAAAGGAGCACACTATATATAATATTGCAAGTATCACCTTGGTTCTCGGATCAAGAGAATGTATGAGCGATCTTGCCGGATAATACTGTCCGAGTGTAATAGATCTCATTTCTGTTGAAAAACTTCCTTTTTCGTTAGTGAAATTAAATAGTTGACGCTGAAGCGTTATTTTCCTTCAGCAAGGCATTAAGCGTGGCTATCGCCTTTTCGACAGTGTATATACCGTAAGGGACAGCGTAGCCGTCGTCTCTTATCTGTCTCATAAGCCTTGTGACCTCGGGAACATCAAGCCCTGCCGCGATAATATCGTCTTCGTGTGAAAATATCTCGTCCGCCGTACCGTGCATAATGACCTTCGAGCTTGCCATTACTATGATGTCGTCACAATACATAGCCATATCCTCCATACTGTGGCTTACTATTATGACAGAACAATGATTCCTTCTCTGATAATCGACAAGTCCTCCGAGTATCTGCTTTCTTCCTATCGGATCGAGTCCCGCGGCAGGCTCATCGAGCACAAGAACCTCGGGGCGCATCGCCATAATACCGGCAATAGCTACTCTCCGCTTTTGCCCGCCTGAAAGTTCAAACGGGGATTTTTGCATTATCTCTTCATCCACTCCGGCAAATCTCGCCGCTTCTTTTACGCGTTCCGCAATCTCCTCGGTACTGAGTCCGATATTTTTGGGACCGAAAGCTATATCCTCGCCAACCGTTTCCTCAAAAAGCTGGTACTCCGGATACTGCATAACAAGACCGACCTTGTATCTTACCGCGGTTATCTCCTTAGGCTTTTCCCAGATGTCCCTGCCATCGAGCAGAACTTTGCCCGACATAGGTCTTATAAGTCCGTTCAACAACTGAACAAAAGTCGATTTTCCCGAACCCGTGTGTCCGATTATTCCGGTAACGGTATCGGAGCTTATATCGATACTTACGTTATCAAGTGCGCACATTTCGTAAGGCGTACCTTTGCCGTACGTATATGACACACCGTCAAGTCTTAGTTTGGTTTGTTTATCTGACATTCGTATTTCTTCCAATTGAACAAATTTATTTTTTTACGCCGGAAAGCAGCTTCTCTATCGTTTCGGCACAAGACTCAAGCTTTGCGATATTTCCGTTAGCTTTGTAGCCGAGCTTACGAAGTCCGAGAACTATCTCGGTACTCTGGGGCACATCCAATCCGCAGTGTTCCAGAAGCTCCCCGTTATTGAAGATCTCATCCGGCGTTCCTATCGCGGCAACCTCGGCAGTGTCCAAAACTATGATCCTGTCGGCAAGTGCCGCCTCATTCATATAATGAGTGATGGTTATAACCGTAATACCGTGCTCTTTATTCAGCATTTCGATGGCATCAAGCACATCTCGCCTGCCCTTGGGGTCGAGCATAGCTGTAGACTCATCAAATATGATACATTCGGGAATCATTGCGATAACGCCCGCGATCGCTATGCGCTGCTTCTGTCCCCCTGAAAGTCTGTGCGGCTCGTGACGCGCATATTCGGTCATTCCGACCGTTTTGAGTGCTTCATCTACGCGTCGGCGTATCTCGTCCGAAGGAAGTCCGAGGTTCTCGGGTCCGAACGCAACATCCTCTTCAACTATCGTAGCCACGATCTGATTATCGGGATTTTGTTGAACGAGACCTATCTTTCGCCTGACCTCAAACATATCGTCTTCAGTGAAATTCTCGTCCGTTATATCGACACCGTCTATATATATCTTTCCCGAATCGGGCTCAAGAAGCATATTTAAGAGTCGCGCAAATGTAGATTTGCCGGAGCCGTTGTGACCGATTACAGATATATATTCTCCCTTTCCTATCTCAACGCTGACATTTTCAAGCACCTTCACGCGCCTTCCGTCGTCTTCGTCATAGGAAAAGCACAGGTTTTCCGTCTTTATGAAAGGCATATCCATACGTTATCTTTTTCCTTTGCGTTTGTTGTAAAAATTCACTATCATTTTTTCGCAGTCCATCTTACCGACGCACCGCAAGGAAGCACTCCGCCCGTACGCGTAACGGGCAGACCGATTTCGTCCGCCTCTGTCCTGCCGTGATATCCTCTGAGTCGAAGATCCAAGACATACCTCATAGTCGAGGCAGAGAGCCCCGTCGTGTACGAATTTATCAGGAAGAAGAGCGGATCATCTGAAAGCACCTTTGATGCAAGTGCTACAAAATCGTCTATGCAATCCTCAAGCTGCCACACCTCTCCAGACGGTCCTCTTCCGTATGAGGGAGGATCCATAATTATTCCGTCATACCTGTTTCCGCGCCTTATTTCGCGCTCAACAAATTTCCTGCAATCGTCAACTATATATCTTATAGGAGCTTCTTTCAGACCGCTGAGTGCGGCGTTTTCCTTTGCCATAGCGACCATTCCTTTGGATGCGTCAACGTGCGTAACGGAAGCTCCCGCTTTAGCGGCGGCTACCGTTGCACCGCCCGTGTATGCAAAGAGGTTCAGCACTTTGATGGGTCTGCCTGCATCCCTTATAAGGGAGCCAAACCAATCCCAATTCACCGCCTGCTCGGGAAATATACCCGTATGTTTAAAGCCCATAGACTTCAATGTAAATTCAAGGTCGCCATACGCTATATTCCATTGTGACGGGACATCGTTTTTGATCCACTCTCCGCCACCCTTTGATGAGCGTCGATAGATTGCATCTGCCTTTTTCCAAGCCTGATGCTTTTTCTCGCCGTGCCAGATTATCTGAGGATCGGGACGTATGAGAATGTAATCTCCCCAACGCTCGAGTCTTTCTCCGTCAGAAGCATCAAGAAGCTCATAATCCTTCCAATTCTCGCTGAACCACATATCTATGTATCCTTTCGGTATCTTGTTTGATTTTAAGTTTTATTACTTATTGTTTTGGATCGCTCTTGACAGGCGCGAGCCCGAGCTGTGCGCGTGGCAGATAGCTATCGCCAAAGCGTCTGCGGTATCATCCGGCTTCGGTGGAGTTTTGAGTCCGAGCATCATCGTAGTCATAGTTATCACTTGCTTTTTTTCGGCGCGACCGTACCCCACGACAGACTGCTTGACCTGAAGCGGCGTATATTCAAATATTTCCACGCCGTGCGTCACCGCGCTGAGGATGATTACGCCTCTTGCTTCCGCAACAACTATACCCGTTTTTTGATTCGTATTCCAAAACAGCTGTTCTATCGCCATACAATCGGGGGTATACTTTACTATTATACTGTTAAGCTCGTCCCAAATTATCTTAAGCCTATGTTCGACGGGCATACCCGCCGGTGTCGTGATAGAACCGTAGTCAATGGTTTTAAAATGTGAGCCGTCGTAATCGAGAACCCCCCATCCCACAATAGCGTATCCGGGGTCTATTCCAAGTATTATCATCTAAATCTCCGTTCAATTGTACCCGATACGTAAGTACCGGAAGGTGATACTGTACCAAGATAATATTATACCATAAAAGTGCGTGACTGTCAAATATTATTTTATTTTTTTGTAAATCTCTGCATTTTCACACAAATCCGCATTTACAAAATTAAGTATTTGTGATATAATTATATATAATATCGTTTTTCGGAGCTGCACATATGGAAATATTGAAAATCTCGGTCGGAGACCGAGTTGAGCTGAAAAAAACGCATCCCTGCGGAAGCAAAACATTTGATATTCTGCGCGTGGGGAGTGACGTAAGAATCAGATGCACAGGGTGCGGACGTGATATGCTTTTCGATCGGCTTAAATTTGAAAAAGCGGTAAAAAAGATAATATTCAAAAAATCGGAGAATTGACATAAATAAGCAAAAAAGCAAAGGAAGAGAAAGAAAAGGAGTATCTGTTTATGTACAAGAGCCAGAAGGTCCGGACACTTGATAAGGATCTCAACGCAAATGAAAGCAAGGGACTAAAAAAATATCTCAAGATGCTTAACAAAAGACTGACGCCGTTTTTCGGAGAATACGGGTATCTGTTCTACGCCGGACTCATTCCGACGGTAATTATGTATCTTATCTACGTCGCTCACGGAACCTATCCCTTCGGAGATGAATCCGTACTCGTGCTTGACCTCAACGGTCAATACGTTTATTTTTACGAGGCAATAAGAAATTTTGTGTATGGAGACACATCACTTTTGTATTCGTTCTCACGTGCACTCGGCGGCGAATTTATGGGAATACTCGCCTATTACGTTGCCTCTCCGTTCACGTATATAGTTTGTCTTTTCCCTCAAACGCGAATTCTCGAAGCACTTCTGACCATATTTCTTCTCAAGACCGCGCTGCTCGGTATCACTTTTGGTTTTTACCTTCACAAGACGGTCAAGGAGCTCGGTAAGGTACAGACAGTAGCCTTCAGCATACTGTACGCGCTTACGTCCTATGCAGTAGTCCAACAGCATAACTCTATGTGGATCGATGCAGTTATCTGGCTACCGATACTTACGTACTGTATAGAGCAGCTCATAAAGCACGGCAAATTCAAAGGGTACGTATTCTTCCTGGCGTTAGTTCTTGTAAGCAATTACTATATCGGATATATGATGTGCATCTACACGGCAGCGTACTTTTTCTACTATTATGTTGCCAAAAATCGCGATGCCGAGAACAATCCTCACGGAGAGAAGCATCATTTTTGGAAATCACTCTTAAGGATAGGCGCGTATTCGGTGCTCGGCGCGGGAATTGCCGCCGTGATCATCTTTACAGCATACTATTCTCTTACCTTCGGCAAAAACACCTTTTCAACAACAAATTGGAAACTGACTCTCAGATTTGATTTTCTTGAATTTATCGGCAAGCTTCTGCCCGGATCATATGACACTGTACGTCCCGAGGGCTTCCCGTTTGTTTATTGCGGAGTCATCACATTGATCCTCGCACCATTGTTCTTCATTTCCAAAAAGTACAACAATCACGAAAAGATAGCCGCGGGTGCTATGATAACCTTTTTCCTTGTCAGCTTCTCTTTCAGCACGCTTGATCTTATATGGCACGGATTTCAGCGTCCCAATTGGCTCAACTACCGTTACAGCTTTATGTTCTGCTTCTTCCTTTTGGTGATCGCGGCTAAAGCTTTCAGCGATATAAAAAATATCGGTGCAAAACCGGTATTTATGTCTTCCTGCATACTCGGAGTCATCGTTATGATACTCCAAGCACAGGAATACGAATATGTAAAGGATTTTGAAACGGTTTGGTTCTCTGCGGCTTGCATAGGTCTCTATCTTATAGTACTTTGCGTCACAGTCAAAACAAAATTCAAAAATAATGTAGCTATCATTATGACCGTTATCATATGTATGGAGACCTTTGCAAACGGTGTTCTGAATATGTATGCCCTTGACTCGGATGTAGTATATTCGGGATACAGCAAATACAACAATTATTTTGCGGAAATTCGTCCCGTCGTTAATATGGTACAGGAAAACGATACGTCGTTTTACAGAATGGAGAAGACCACTTTTAAGAAGACGAACGACAACTTTGCGTTAAATATGAGAGGGCTTTCCTGCTCGACATCCACGCTCAACAAAGAGACTATCGCATTTCTTAATGCTATGGGCTACGCTTCAAAATCTCACTGGTCAAAATACCTCGGTGGTACTCCCGTAAACGACTCTATACTCGGACTCAAATACATTGTTTCAAAAGACGACCTTTCGGAATACTACGAAGCGGCGTATACCGCTAACGGATACACGGCTTATCTCAACCCGTATGCGCTTTCGATCGCATTCGGAGTAGATGCGGATGTGAACGAGATCAAGGATGAAAAGTCGCTGACACTTTCAGACGGCGGATATATGAATCCTTTTGATGCGCTTAACGCGCTTGTTACCGCCATGCTCGGAGAGGACAAGCTGGTAGAGGTATTCGTACCCGTAAAAGTTTCCGACATATCAAAAAGCAACTTAAAAACCTCATCTGTGGCAGGATATATCAAATACGAAACCGAAAACACGAGTTCTGCGGCAAGTTTGACATATAAATTTGATCTTCCGGATTACAGCGGTGAATATTTCCTATATCTTCCCGGCGTATATCCTCGTGAAGTCAAACTTTTGGCAAACGGAACTGATAAGGGAACGTTCTACGGAAACGAAACAACGAGAATAGTATCGGTCGGCACCTATGAAGCCAATTCTACGCTTGATCTGAAGATGACATTGAATAACAGTTCAAATAATCTTTTCATCAAAAGCAATCAGAATTGCCTGTACTATATAGACAGAGAAGTATTTGAATCGGCAATGTCAAAGCTTGCCGAGATGCAGCTCATCGTTGACGAAAACTATACGGAGACATACATCTGCGGAACATTTACGTCTCTCAATAATGATCAGACGGTGCTTACCACCATCCCTTACGATGAAGGCTGGCATCTCAAGATAGACGGCGAGGATGCCGAAATATACAAATCTCTTGACGCTTTGATAGCATTTGATATTGATGATGCAGGCGAACACTACATTGAGCTTACCTATCGACCTACGGCATACGTGCTCGGTCTTACCGTATCTATCGTATCTCTTATGCTGTTTATCCTTTTGATCATATTCGAGAAGAAGCTTCGCTCTATACCCGTCGTAGGAATGATGTTTGAGTGTCGCGCATCCAAGAACGATATCGAATTTGCGGATGCGGAATTTGTTCCCCTTCTTCACGATACCGACGAAGAAAATTCAACGAGCAATGATGATATTCCGACGTCATCCGACGTGCCACGGGAAGATAGCGATACCTCACAAAGTAATTCGAAAGCCGAAAATTCCGAGGATCGGTAATTCGATCATTTTGAAAGGAAAATAAAAATGTTTTACTATTTAAAAGGTGCACTCGCAAAGCTTGATGTTAATTTTGCCGTTATCGACTGCGCGGGCGTGGGATATAAACTTACAATAAGCGGGACCTCGCACGAGGCACTCGGCAAAAAGCTATCGGAAGGAAGCGAGCCCGAGGTAAAGCTCTACACTCACCTGGCGGTTCGCGAGGATGACGTCGAGCTATTTGGATTTGCCACCGAGACCGAGCTCTCAACCTTCAGAATGCTCATCTCTGTTTCGGGCGTGGGTCCCAAAGCGGCTATGTCGATCCTTTCCATCCTCACCCCCGAAAAATTTGCGCTGGCGGCTTGCACGAATGACACCAAAGCCATATCGAAGGCAAGCGGAGTCGGTGCCAAGACAGCAGCCAGAATAGTACTTGAGCTTCACGACAAGTTGCAAAAGCAAATGGATACTCTTCCCCAAAGCGATCTATTCGATACTGCGGACGGGGCTGTCACGGTCGGTGTGCCCGGCAACAAGGGCAAACTTGCAGAGGCACAAGACGCGCTTATGGTACTCGGATATTCAAGATCCGAGGCATCCTCCGCTCTCAAAAATATTGATGTTACAGGACTTGATCTCGAAGGCATCATAAAGGCGGCGCTCAAAAATCTTATGCGCATATAAGATTTAGAAAATTCTATCGGAAAGGTATATCAAACTGCTATGATCGACAATTTTGATTTTAACGAGACCGATTATGAAAATCGAATAGTCAGCTCGACCTATTCCCCATCGGACTCCGAGACCGAAAGCTCGCTTCGACCGAGAAGGCTCGATGACTATATAGGACAGGAAAAGGTCAAGGAAAATCTGAGAATCTACATCGAAGCGGCACTAAAGCGCGGAGACACGCTCGATCACGTACTGCTTTACGGCCCTCCCGGACTCGGTAAAACCACATTATCCAACATCATAGCCGCAGAGCTTGGTGTTAATATACGTATAACCTCGGGACCCGCTATCGAACGCCAAGGAGACCTTGCGGCACTTCTGACCAATTTGGGCGAGGGCGATGTACTGTTTATAGACGAGATACACCGTCTTTCCAAAACGGTAGAGGAGATCCTTTACCCCGCTATGGAGGACTTTGCTCTCGATATTATAGTCGGAAAGGGGCCGTCGGCAAGAAGCATCCGAATAGATCTTCCGAAGTTTACACTGATAGGTGCTACTACGAGAGCCGGTCAGCTTACAACTCCGTTGCGCGACAGATTCGGAGTTTTGTTTAAGCTCGAGCTTTACACAAACGATGAGCTTGCTACCATAATGAAAAGAAACGCTCAAATTCTCAATTATCCGATCACGGATGACGGAGCAAATGAAATAGCCTCACGTTCGCGAGGGACCCCGCGTATAGCAAACAGACTTTTAAAGCGCGTCAGAGATTTTGCGCAGGTTCAAGGCAGCGGTACTATCGACCGCGAGATCGCCGACTATGCCCTCTCAAAGCTTGAGATAGACGCGCTCGGACTCGATACGACCGACCGACGTATGATGGAAACGATAATAAAATACTATGACGGCGGTCCCGTAGGCCTTGAAACGCTTGCTGCCACGATCGGTGAAGAGGCTATAACGCTTGAGGACGTATACGAGCCTTATCTGCTTCAGATAGGCTTCCTGAGCAGAACTCCTCGAGGTAGGTGCGTTACCCGTCAAGGCTATGAGCATCTCGGTATGAAAGCCCCCGAAAGACGATCACAGCAATATTCGGTGACGAATACAAGCAGCACGCAGCTCGGTTTATTCGACGGTATCAAAACCGATGAAAATAAAAATGAGTAGATCTATAAATTACATTATAAAGGAGATACAATATGTCTAACAGTAAAAAGAATTCCTTCATTTCTTCAATGATAATAGCCTCGATAGGTCTCGTTATCGGAATCATAATCGCTATCTTAGGTCCTAAGCTTCTCGATTTTGCGTTTATAATTCTCGGCTTATTTGTCATCATAGACCATCTGTCGGTGTTCATTTCTTCGCTTGCAAACATAAAGGACAAGCAAGCACTCGTTGTTTTCATTCTCTCAGCTATATCGATAGCCGCAGGATTTGTTATGATGTTCTGGCACGAAGGCATTTTTATGATACTTGTAGGTATTTATTTGCTTGCGCTTCCGATATACAGGATCATCATCGCTCCCGACAAAAAGCTTCAGCTTTCAGCCGATCTCGGATCCCTGATCCTCGGTCTTGTACTTATACTCGTAGGTCCCGGAAGCATAATCTTTTACGCCGGCATCACACTTATAGTACTGTCGGTCGTATATGCCGTTTATGCGCTGTGGATATACATCAAATGATCGGATAATTTTTTAGACAATAAACAAAATACCGCCCGGCAATCCTAAAAACGGTAACGGGTACAAATCTGCTCTCGCAAATTCGTACGTTACTGCCACTCTTGCCGAGCGGTATTTTATTATTTCGCAACGCTTCCATTTTCGGGAGCGTCTTATTTGATCATTTTTTCTTTTTAAAAACGATAGCGCACCATCCGTTATCTACTATCTCCTCAACGACTTCAAAGCCATTTGCATCAAGTGCCGTTACAACGTCATCCTGCCTCTCGACTATTATACCCGAGGCAAGAATAACCGCGTCGTCATTCATATATCTTTCAATATCGGATGAAAGCCTGATAACTATATCGGCAACGATATTCGCGCAAACGATGTCGTATTTGCCACCGCTGAGATCAACCTGCTTCAATAGATCCGATTGATCGCAGGTTATGTTGGTTTGTCCGCTCTTTTCAATATTTTCACGAGCTACTCTGACTGCGACAGGATCGATGTCATATGCGGCACATTCCTTGGCGCCGAGCTTTGATGCGAATATAGCAAGTATGCCGCTTCCGCATCCGACGTCAAGCACCCTCATACCCTTTTTGACATACTTTTCAAGCAATTCTATGACGAGCCGTGTCGTCTCGTGTGTACCCGTACCGAAAGCCATACCCGGATCCATTCTTACCACCACGTCATCCGGGAGAGGCGTATACTCTTCCCAGGCGGGAACGACCATCATATGCTTACCTATCTTTGTCGGCTTATAGTATTCCTTCCAAGAATTTGCCCAATCTTCTTCATTTACGCCTATGACTTCTATCTTACCGTCAATGCCCTCGGCAGTCAGCCTGTCTTTAATGAAAGCAACGGCATCCGTGAAGGGGGCTTCTGCGGGCAGATATACCGAAACTGCGATAATGCTTTTATCCGCGTTGAGGATACTGTCTTCTATGAGATCTCCGTAACAGGTATCAAGGCTTACATCGCTATAATCTTCGATCATAAGGTTGGTATCTATCATACTCATAATTGAGGTAATAGTATCGTAAAGCTCCGTCTTTACCGTTACTTTTATCTGCGTCCAAGCTTTGTATTCTTCAGTCATTTTGATCTTCCTTTATTTAAATTTGATTTCATTTGTCTCCGAAGATCCTTTTGAAGAATCCGGATTTTTTGCTGTAATTCGAATTGGTTGCCGTACTGTCAAATTCACGCACGATATTCTTTTGCTTCTCCGAAAGCCCTCTCGGTATCTCTACGTTGACCGTAAACACAAGATTACCGCGCTTTGACGGAGTATTGACGAAAGGTATGCCTTTATCCTTTACCGTAAATGAGGTTCCGGGCTGTGTTCCCTCGGGAATAGTGTATTTTATCGTCCCACCCTCAAGCAAAGGAACATCTATTTCGGCACCGAGGATCGCCTGGGTCACTGTTATCGGTATATCACAGTAAAGGTTGTTTCCGCTACGCTTAAACATATTGTGCGAGCGCACTCTTATCTCTATTATAAGATCACCCGACTGCCCCGATCCGCGTCCGCTGTCGCCTTTGCCACGCAAAATAAATCTTCCGCCGTCGTTGCTTCCCGCGGGAATATTCACGCTCTCGGTAACCGTGGAGCGAATGTACCCTGTTCCCTTGCAGGATGAGCAAGGATTGTTTATGATCTTACCCGTTCCGCGGCACTTGTCACAAACAACGCTCTGCTGGAACTGAATTCCGCCAAAATTATTTACAACGCGCTTCTGACCGCTTCCGTGACACTCGGGGCAAGTTGTGGGTTGGGAGCCGTCGGAAGTTCCGGAGCCGGAGCACTTTGAACACTTTTGCACTCTTTGATATTTAACGTCCTTCTTGCATCCGAACGCCGCCTCTTCAAAGGTAAGCGTTACGCTTACGCCGACATCGTCTCCTCTTTTATTGGGATTTCTGCGCGCCTGACCGCTCGAGCCGCCAAAACCGCCAAATCCACCGAATATGTTTCCGAATATATCTCCGAGATCTCCAAAATCCGAAAAGCCTCCGGAATACGCTCCTCCTCCGCCCATCGAAGGATCAAATGCGGCATGACCGTACGCATCGTATTTGGCTTTTTTGTCGGGGTCGGAAAGGATCTCGTACGCCTCGTTGACGTCTTTAAAGTTCTTTTCAGCCTCGGCGTCTCCCGGATTCATATCGGGGTGATATTTTTTTGCAAGTGAACGGTAAGCCTTTTTTATAGTGTCTGCGTCTGCCTTCTTGTCAACACCGAGCACTTCATAATAATCACGTTTTTCTGCCATAATAATCTCCATTCCGCCTCTATGCGGCGGTATAAATATCCTTTGAAATTTACCCGTTGTGGCAGATCTCACGCAAAGCAGATGATAGATCTTAACTTTCACGCGGATCTCCGCGCCGCATATGCGGCAGACTGATAATTTGTACTAAGTAAGAGTTCAAGGGGGCTGTCAAAAACTGTGTAACAGCCCCCTGAATTTCAGGTATTATCAGTTGTTGTTATCGTTATTATCCTCGTAGGATGCGTCATAGTATGCGCCTTCAGTACCCGCATCGGCACCGGCACCGCCTGCCGCGCCGTTATTGGGATTGCTCTGAGCGTAAAGCTTTTCGGATACTGCGTAGAACGCCTTCTCAAGAGTTTCGGTATCTCTCTTGATATCCTCTGTCGAGCCCGTGTTTACGGTAGCCTTGAGCTTTTCAATTGCCGAACGAACCTCTGTGAGCTCGGACTCGGGAATCTTGCCGTCGATATCCTTGAGTGTCTTTTCGGATTGGAAGATGAGCGCTTCGGCGTGGTTCTTTGTATCGATAGCTTCCTTTGCCGCTTTATCT
Source organism: uncultured Lachnospiraceae bacterium (assembly GCA_964653575.1). Taxonomy (GTDB): domain Bacteria; phylum Bacillota; class Clostridia; order Oscillospirales; family CAG-272; genus HGM12650. The sequence goes on along the minus strand of CAZZFP010000004.1, from coordinate 15,012 downwards.
TCTGCCGCAAACTTCTCCGCATCCTTTACGGCGCGGTCGATATCTTCCTGGCTCATATTGCTCGAGCTTGTGATCGTGATATGCTGTTCTCTGCCCGTACCAAGATCCTTTGCGGATACGTTTACGATACCGTTAGCGTCGATATCAAAGGTTACCTCGATCTGAGGCACGCCTCTGGGAGCGGAAGGAATACCGTCAAGTGAAAATCTTCCAAGTGTCGTGTTATATGCCGCCATCTGACGCTCGCCCTGAAGAACGTGTATCTCAACGGATGTCTGATTATCAGCCGCGGTCGAGAATACCTGGCTCTTCTTTACAGGGATCGTGGTATTTCTCTCAATAATAGGAGTTGAAACACCGCCGAGAGTCTCGATACCGAGTGTAAGAGGTGTTACGTCGAGAAGGAGAAGGTCCTTTACCTCTCCGCCGAGAACGCCGCCCTGGATAGCCGCACCTATTGCAACGCACTCATCGGGGTTGATACCCTTGAAAGGATCCTTGCCGATAAAGCTCTTTACTGCATCCTGAACTGCGGGAATTCTTGATGAACCGCCTACGAGAAGTACTTTATCGATCTGATCGGGACGAAGTCCGGCGTCGGAAAGCACCTGCTTTGTGGGAGTCATAGTCGCATTGACGAGATCAGCCGTGAGCTCATCAAACTTTGCTCTGGTAAGAGTTGCATCAAAGTGAAGAGGACCGTTAGCATTGGCGGTAATAAAAGGAAGGTTGATGTTCGTCGAGGTAACGCCCGAGAGCTCGATCTTAGCCTTTTCAGCCGCTTCCTTAAGTCTCTGAAGTGCAATGTTATCCTTACGGAGATCTATGCCGTTCTCCTTCATAAAGGTCTCAGCCATCCAATTGATAACTCTCTGGTCAAAGTCATCGCCGCCGAGTCTGTTGTTACCTGCTGTTGCAAGAACTTCAAATACGCCGTCACTGATCTCAAGAAGAGATACATCGAACGTACCGCCGCCGAGGTCGAATACCATAATTTTTTGATCGTTTTCTTTATCCATACCGTAAGCAAGTGCTGCCGCGGTAGGCTCGTTTATGATACGAAGTACCTCAAGACCCGCGATCTTGCCGGCATCCTTTGTCGCCTGTCTCTGAGCATCGGAGAAGTACGCCGGAACCGTAATAACTGCCTGCGATACAGTAGTTCCGAGATATGCCTCGGCATCGGACTTGAGCTTCTGAAGGATCATAGCCGAGATCTCCTGAGGTGTGTAGGATTTTCCGTCGATAGCAACTTTACGGGATGTACCCATATCACGCTTTATGCTTATAACCGTTCTGTCGGGGTTTGTGATAGCCTGTCTTTTTGCTACCTGACCGACAAGTCTTTCACCTGTTTTTGTAAAAGCAACTACCGAAGGTGTCGTTCTCGATCCTTCGGGATTAGGAATAACGATAGGCTCGCCGCCTTCAAATACTGCTACGCAAGAGTTTGTTGTACCTAAATCAATACCAATTATTTTTCCCATAATAAAATTCCTCCTAAGAATTCGTTGTATATATTATTTAAAATAAACCGTGTTACGATCGTCAGTTAGCTACCATTACCATAGCGTGTCTGATCACTTTATCATCTCTGATGTATCCTTTTTGAACTACGCAATATATTTCGTTTTCGCCGTATTTTTCATCATCGATGTGCATTATCGCGTTGTGGTAATTCGGGTCAAACGTCTTATTAAGTGCTTCTATCTCGGTGACTCCGAGACTTGCCAAAAGTTCAAGAAACTTTTTCAGTATCATCGTGATACCGTCCGCGTTTTCCGCGTTTTTGTCGAAGCCTGCTGCGCGCTCGAGATCGTCCGCTATCGGAAGCAGAGTCTTTACAACATCGCATACCGTATCCGAATAAAGTCCTTCTTTTTCCTTCGACGTTCTTCTTCTGTAATTATCATATTCGGCGATAACGCGAAGATATTTGTCGTTGAGCTCTTCAAGCTGTCGATTTAATTTTTCTATTTCCGATCTCACCCCTTCAAGCTCTTTGGATTCCTTCTTTGATTTTTTCTTATCTTTTACAGCCTCGGTCTCGCATCCTTCCGTTTGCTCGTCTGCAACCGACGCATCATCTCCATTGATCTCATTATCATACAGCTCATCCGTGTTGTTGAACTCAATCACTTTCCTTATTTCCTCCGTTCAGTAGATTTTTATTATCATCTATTATATCGTGTATATTTTCGCCAAGGCTCTCGATCGTAGCAACGGCTTTTGAGTAATCCATTCGTTTCGGACCGATTATTCCGATCGCGCCTACAACGTTTCCGTTTACTTTTATGGGCTTATAAATTATGGACGACTGATCCATAACCTCGACCGAACATTCAGAGCCTATCAACACGTTTACATCATCATCCGCGTTTTCGGACAGCATATCAAGCAGCTCTTCTTTGCTTTCTATCACTCCAAGAATATCACTGAGCTTTTCGGGATCCGAATATTCGGGATATTGCAAAAGCCTGTTTACTCCGCTGAACTTCAGCTCGCCGCCGTCAAGCTCATTCATAGTTGCATAGATCGTCTTTGTTACGGAATTTATAAGCTCGGGATATGAGCCCGCCATAGCGTTCTCAAGCTCAATTATCTTCTGTATGGTTATCTCATTGGCACACAGCCCCGTTAAGTGCGAATTCAAAGCCTCTCCGAGTCTCTCGACCGTGTCCTTGTCAAGATCGCTTTCAACATTTATATATTTTGTCTTGACAACGCCCGCCGATACTATCATAACGAGAATAAAATTGTTTTTGTCGATAAATACCGGCTCGTACCTCTGTATCGATACCGTCATTCGCTTCGGCTTGATAGCGATTCCCGTACAATTGGTCATTGCCGACGCAAGCTTTGATGCCGCATAAAGCATCTGATCAAGCTCGGCAACTTTGGAACGAAGCAATTTGTTTATCTCGGTTATTTCTTTCGCGGTCATTGAATAATGCTCCGCAAGCGTATCGACGTAGAATCTGTATCCGAGCTCGGAAGGTACACGTCCCGCCGAAGTATGCGGCTGCTCAAGGTATCCCATCTCTTCAAGCTCAGCCATCTCGTTTCGAATCGTAGCCGATGAGCAGGAAAGCTGACCGCTTCCGAGAAGAGTCTTGGATCCGACAGGCTCGCCAAGTTCGATGTGCGCCTCTACTATCGCTTTGAGTATCTGCTTTTTTCTTTCGCTGAGTCCGTCAATCACTATATGCAACCTCCTTATTTGAATAATGATCGCAAGCTTTCGAGATCATCGTTCGGATTTGTCACTCGGATTTCAAAAGTGCAAGCAAAATCGATTTAATTTTGTCCGATTTTTTAGCACTCTCAGTATTCCTTTGCTAACACCGATAGTATATCACGCTCAATAAGCTTTGTCAATAGGATATTTTATGAATTTTTGTTATTTAATTTGTTAATGCAAGCATTTTAGAGATTTGCTTGCTAACATTCAAGATTAAAAACGGCTCGTTCTCAATATTTAAGAGAACGAGCCTATATTAAATGTTATAATTCATATTGTTTGTCAGAGCATACATTTCAAAAATTGCTTTGTTCTTTCGTTTTGCGGATTGCCGAAGAAGTCCTGTGGAGGACCTTCCTCAACTATCTTGCCGTCTGCCATAAACACGACTCTATCCGCAACCTCGCGCGCAAATCCCATCTCGTGGGTAACGACCACCATGGTCATTCCATCATGCGCAAGATCCTTCATAAGATCGAGCACCTCTCCGACCATTTCGGGATCAAGTGCCGAGGTCGGCTCGTCAAAGAGCATCACCTTCGGATTCATAGCAAGCGCGCGCGCTATCGCTATTCTCTGCTTTTGACCTCCGGAAAGTGTTGACGGATAAACATTTGCCTTATCTTCAAGTTCTATTCTGTTCAAAAGCTTCATAGCGTTATCGTACGCTTCCGCTTTAATCTGCTTCTTTACAGCAGAAGAGGCAAACACTCCACCCGCTTTTTTTATTCCGAGATAGACGGGAGCCATCATTATATTTTGTATCACGGTCTTATTGTTAAATAAATTGAAGTGTTGAAAGACCATTCCGATATTTTCTCTGTGCTTATTTATATCTACCTTAAAATCCGCAAGATTCTCACCTTCAAAAATGATCTCACCGCCGTCGGGATCTTCAAGGCAGTTAAGACAACGTATGAATGTAGACTTTCCGCTTCCGGACGGCCCTATAACCGCAACCTTTTCGCCGTCTGCGATAGTTGTCGTAATTCCGCAAAGCACCTGCTTTCCGTCAAATGATTTACAAAGATCTTTAATTTCTATCACTTTTTGCAAATCCCCTTTCCAAAAGCTTAACGAGAAGTGTGATAATAAGCACAAGTACGATATAGATCAGCGCCATTACTATGTAAGGAACCATTTTTTCATAGTTCTTACTGCCGATCGTGCTCAGGGCAGTGTATAAGTCATATACGGTGATGAAACTCAGTACGGATGTTTCCTTTGTAAGAGTAATAAACTCATTTCCGAGCGTAGGTAATATATTTTTTATCGCCTGGGGAATAACGATCTTTATCATAGCAGTTCCGTAGCCGAGTCCCAGGGCTCTGCCGGCTTCCATTTGCCCCTTATCCACAGAGTTTATACCTCCGCGCATAATTTCAGATACATAAGCTCCGCTGTTCATTCCGAAAACGACGATACCGACGGCAAGCGAGTTTACATCCTTCACGCCGAGTGTCGGAAGAAGCACGTAATAAGCAAGCAAGAGTTGTACGACCATAGGCGTACCTCTGAATATCGCCACATACACGGTGCATATCTTATCAAGTATTCTGTTTACAAGCTTATATTTCGGAGCGACCTTCACCACGGCGATCAGAGTACCGATCAATATTCCGATGATAAGTCCCAGCACCGCGACCTTCACGGTATTCAGTAATCCATCTAAAAGCAGCTGCTGAAAATACTCAGACTGCATCACAGAGAAGAACTTTTCCCATTTAACTCCCCAATTCATAGATCAAATTCCTTTTTCTAAATTAGTATTCAGCATCCGTTTCGGAAGCCGTTTCTTAACTAAAATAAGCACAAATTTCCCACAATTAAAACTGCGGGAAATTTGCAAAAAGCATATAACGTTTATCAGTTGTTGACCGCCTTGACGAGCGCGGTAGCGGGAGCCTCATCGACGATAACGGCGTAAATATTGCCGTTTATTAGGTCGGTAAGTGCCTCTTGTGCAGTAGCGTATCCCTTACCCTCGATATTTGAGAAGCCGTCGTAGCCAAAGTCTTCGTCACCGTTCACATACATACCGCCGGTCGTACCTGTCTGATAACCAATCTTCTTACCGGAAAGTGATGTGAGTTTAGCTTCTACGTCTTCGACGGTCTTACAATCATCAAAGTCCGTATTATCGGCAGCAACGATCAGCTTCTGCGATGCCTTATAGTAGGTATTTGTAAAATCATAGATAGCGGCACGATCCTCGCTTACGGTTATACCCGCCATACCGATATCGGCATATCCTGCCTCGACCTGCGTGAATATGTCGTCAAAGCCGATGTTTTTCACAACAAGTGTAAGATTGTGCTTTTCGGCATAGGCTGCCGCGATCTCGATGTCAAGACCGTAGATCTTACCGTCATCGCCAATATATTCAAAAGGCTCAAAGGGGCAGTTTGTAGCGACAACGAGGTTGGTATCGTCGTTGGAAACATCGGTGGTGGTCACATCGTAACCGACCTTGGTTCCCTTGCCCTCAAAATATTTTGCAACATATTCGTCAAATTTTCCGTTGTCCTTGATCTCGGCAAGGAATGAATTGAAGCTTTCGACAAGCTCTGTGTTTCCTTTTTTGCAAACGTAAGCATATTCCTCATCCGTGAGCTTAATATCGACAAGCTTTACTCCTTGACTTTCGCCGCAGGAAGCAAACATAACGAGCGAGGAAAGCATCATAATAGCAACCAAAGTTAAAGAAAGAATTTTTTTCATTGTAGTATCTCCTTGAAAATGAATTGTAAGTTTGTTGTTATGCACGTATTATACTGCATAAATATTCATTTGTCAAGTACTTTTTGAATATTTTTTCATCGTTTTGCGTAAAAATGTATGTTTTGCCAATATAATATGGCAGTCAAGCGCTTGTTTTGTATATTTTGTGTCAAGATCGCCGTTCCGAAGCTGCATATTTGATGTATATATGCAATTATTTATTCAAAAGCGGTTTAAGATACATTCCCGTATACGATCCCTCAACCTGTGCAACTTGCTCGGGTGTTCCCTGTGCAACTATTGTTCCGCCCTTATCGCCGCCCTCCGGTCCGAGATCTATGATATGATCTGCCGTCTTTATAACATCGAGATTATGCTCTATTACTATAATGGAATTTCCTGCGTCGCACAAACGTTGCAGAACGTCTATCAGCTTCGATACGTCATCGGTGTGGAGCCCCGTTGTCGGTTCGTCAAGTATATATATTGTTTTGCCCGTTCCCCGCTTCGACAGCTCCGTCGCAAGCTTTACTCGTTGTGCCTCTCCGCCCGAAAGCGTAGTCGAAGACTGACCGATCTTAATGTAGCCGAGTCCGACGTCATAAAGTGTTTGGAGCTTTCGTTGAATATTCGGAATACCGTCAAAGAAGGATATTCCCTCCTCCACGGTCATATCAAGTACCTCAAAGATATTCTTGCCTTTGTATTTCACTTCAAGCGTATCCTTATTGTATCGTTTACCCTTGCAAACGTCGCAAGTGACATACACATCCGGCAAAAAGTGCATCTCAATGCGCTTTACGCCGTCTCCCTCGCACGCCTCGCAACGTCCTCCTTTTATATTAAAGGAAAATCGTCCCGATTTATATCCCCTCGCAACAGCCTCTCTTGTTTTGGCAAAAAGCTCGCGTATCTCGGAAAATACACCCGTGTATGTCGCGGGATTGGAACGCGGAGTTCTGCCTATCGGACTTTGATCGATAGCGATGACCTTATCGAGAGAATCTACGCCGCTTATAGCCGAATGTTTTCCGGGATATGTTCTTGCACGGTTAAGCTCGGATGCGAGCACGGGATAGATGATTCCGTTGACAAGAGATGATTTTCCCGATCCCGACACACCCGTCACGCATACAAAACAACCGAGCGGTATCTTTACATCTATATTCTTCAGGTTATGCTCGCAAGCTCCGTGTATCTCAAGAAAAGCTCCGTTTCCGGCTCTTCGCGTTTTGGGCACCTCGATCTTCTTTCTCCCGGACAGATACGCACCTGTTATGGAATTCATATTGTTGCATATTTCTTGCGGGGTTCCGCAGGCGACCACATTTCCGCCGTGTATTCCCGCGCCCGGTCCGATATCCACTATATAATCGGAAGCCAGCATAGTCTCCTCATCGTGTTCTACCACTATCACGGTATTTCCGAGGTCACGCAGGCGTTTAAGAGTGGCTATAAGCTTGGAATTGTCCCTTTGATGCAGTCCGATGCTCGGCTCGTCAAGGATATAGAGCACCCCCATCAAAGATGAGCCTATCTGTGTTGCAAGTCTGATCCTTTGAGCCTCGCCCCCGGAAAGCGTTCCCGCCTTTCTCGTCAGCGTAAGATAATCGAGTCCAACGCTCATAAGAAAATTGAGTCTTGATCTTATTTCTTTTATAACGTCGTGCGAAATGAGCGCCTCGGTTTCCGTAAGCTTAAGGGTATTGATAAAATCAAGTGCCTTTTCAACGTTCATCTCACAAAATTCATGAATGTTTTTGCCGCCTACCGTAACCGCAAGAACTATATCCGAAAGACGCCTTCCCTTACACTTCGGACACGGTGCATCCTCTACAAACTGCTCATAATACTCAGAATTGAAGCCGGCACGTATCCTATCATCTATCATCTTTACAACGCCGTCAAATTTTGTTGTCTGCTCCTTGCCCTGACCGCCGAAATATCTGTATACCGTGTAAGTATCATCTCCCGAACCGTACAGAAGCACATTCATCGCGTGCTCGGAAAAGTTCTCAATCGGAGTATGGAGATCAAAGCCGTGCTTTTCGCCCACGGCGGCAAACAGCGGACCGTTCCAGCTCTCGGTCTCAAGTGTTTTAAATCCGTTTACCGCTATCGCGCCCTCGGAGAGCGAAAGCGAAAGATCGGGCATTATTTTTGGTATGGACACCCTTTGAAGATCACCTATACCTGCACATTCCGGACACGCGCCGACGGGATTATTAAACGAGAACATTCTCGGTTCCAGCTCACCGAAAGAAATATTATGTTCCTCACAGGCATAAGACTGTGAAAATTCAAGCTCTTCCGCCTCGCCGCCGTCTCTCGGAACCGTGACTATAAGAAGATGTCCGTCCGCAAGCGAAAGTGCCGTCTCGATCGAGTCCGAAAGCCTTGATCTTACATCATCTCTCATAACGAGTCGGTCTATTACGACCTCGATAGTATGCTTTTTGTTTTTATCAAGCTTGATCTCTTCGGAAAGGTCGTAAAGGTTACCATCTATTCTGACTCGGACGTAGCCGCTTTTTTTGGCATCGGCAAGCACCTTTTCGTGCATACCCTTCTGCGCTCTGACTATCGGCGCCACGACCATAAATCGAGTTCCTTCGGGGAGCATCAGTATGCGCTCGATTATCTGATCGACAGTCTGCTGGCGTATCTCCTTGCCGCAGACAGGACAGTGCGGTATTCCCACACGGGCATAAAGCAAACGAAGATAATCGTATATCTCGGTCACCGTACCGACGGTCGAACGCGGATTTTTCGATGTGGTCTTCTGATCTATGGAAATGGCGGGAGAGAGCCCCTCTATCGAATCGACATCCGGCTTATCTATTTGTCCGATGAACATCCTGGCGTACGAGGACAGAGACTCAACAAATCGCCTGTGCCCTTCGGCGTATATCGTATCGAAAGCCAGCGAGGATTTTCCGGAGCCCGAGAGTCCCGAGAATACCACAAGCTTGTCCCTCGGAATACTTACGTCTATATTTTTTAAATTATTAACTCTTGCACCTTTTACGGTCAGATATTTTTGCATAGCGTTTCCTTTTTATAAATCAATGATTTAAAACATTACGTTTGAATTTATTTTTACAAGTGTCGTTTTTCTTCTTTCAATGCGTGTATCTTATCGCGCAAGAACGCCGCTCTTTCAAATTCAAGATGTCTTGCCGCCTCGCGCATCTCCGACGAAAGCTGTTCTATAAGCTTTTCTTTTTCCGCCTTTGAAAGCTTCTTTGAGCTCGTCTTTGATCTGACAGCCTTCCCGCTCTTGGCGTTATCACTCTTATCCGTCATACCTATCTCTATAAGGTCGCTTATGCCCTTAACTACGGTATGTGGTATTATACCATTTTTCTCGTTATAATCAAGCTGCATTTTGCGTCGGCGCTCGGTCTCTTTGATAGCGCGATCCATCGATCGGGTAATGCTGTCGGCATACATAATTACCTTTCCGTTTTCGTTTCGCGCCGCACGTCCTATCGTCTGTATAAGTGATGTTTCACCGCGCAAAAATCCTTCTTTATCGGCGTCAAGTATCGCAACAAGTGATACCTCAGGTATATCAAGTCCCTCGCGAAGAAGATTTATTCCGACAAGCACGTCGAATACGCCGAGCCGCAGATCTCTTATTATTTCCATTCTTTCGATAGTATCGACATTGAAATGTATATACTTTACCTTTATCGAGTTCTTTTCAAAGTATTCTGTGAGATCCTCAGCCATTTTTCGGGTAAGTGTTGTCACGAGCACTCTTTCATTCTTTGCGGCGCGTGCGCGTATCTCTCCGATTAGATCGTCTACCTGTCCTTCGATCGGGCGCACTTCGACCTCGGGATCGACAAGTCCTGTGGGTCTTATTAGCTGCTCCACTATATTCTCCGAGTTTTCTCGCTCATATTCCCCCGGAGTAGCGCTTACAAACACCGTTTGATTGAGTTTGCTCACAAATTCGTCGAAAAAGAGCGGACGATTGTCAAAAGCAGACGGCAGTCTGAATCCGTACTCAACAAGATTTGTCTTTCTTGCCTTATCGCCGCCGCTCATTCCCCTTACCTGCGGAACCGTGACATGCGACTCGTCAATAAACATAACATAATCGTCGGGATAATAATCAAGTAAAGTATAGGGGGTTGAGCCGACGGGACGTCCCGAAAGCACTCTTGAATAGTTCTCTACTCCCGAGCAAAATCCGACCTCGCGAAGCATCTCGATATCATATTTTGTCCTTTCCTCTATACGTTGTGCCTCTATAAGCTTACCTTGGGACCTGAAAAACTCTGCCCTTTCGGTCATTTCGCGGAATATTTCCGATATTGCCGCTTCCCGTTTGTCATCGGAGACCGCATAGTGGGTTGCCGGGTAGATGGCAGCATAGGCAAGACGGCGAATCACCTCGCCCGTAACTATGTCGATTTCCGTCACACGGTCGATCTCGTCGCCGAAAAACTCCACTCTTATCGCCTTATCCTTGCTTGCGGCAGGAAGTATATCCACCGTGTCTCCCTTTACCCTAAATCTGTCTCTTTCAAGCGCTATATCATTTCGTTCATAACTTATATTGACCAAGCGTCTGATCAGTTCTTCTCTGCTCATATCCATTCCCGGGCGTACCGCAAGCACAAGCTTTGAATATTCCTCGGGATCACCAAGCGAATATATGCAGGATACGCTTGCAACTATAATAACGTCACGTCTCTCGAAAAGTGCCGACGTTGCGCTATGTCTCAGCATATCTATCTCGTCATTTATCAGAGCATCCTTTTCGATATACATATCCTTGCCCGGGATATATGCCTCCGGCTGATAGTAATCGTAATAAGAAACAAAATATTCGACCGCGTTTTCGGGAAAGAATGTCCGCATTTCCGAGCAGACCTGAGCCGCAAGAGTCTTATTCGGTTCAAGAATGATAACCGGACGATTGATATTGGCGATCACGTTCGCCATCGTAAAGGTTTTTCCGGAGCCCGTTACGCCGAGTAGGGTCTGCATCCTTTCTCCGCCGAGTATCCCGTCCGTCAGCGTCTTTATCGCCTGCGGTTGATCTCCCGTAGGCTTATATTCACTTACTAACTTAAATTTGTTGTACTCCATAGAACTCCCCCATAATGATCTCCAAACCCGAATATCTTATATTTTATCACAAATATTTTTTATTGTAAATAGCAGATATATTCCAAATTCAAAACATTTGATAATTTTCAAAAAACGGGCTGTCGCACTGAGACAGCCCCTCTTATTAAAATCTCATATGCGGTCAGACCGAGACTACACGTAAAAAGCTATACCGCATCTCGTTTAACAAGGTCTATTGCATTTTCGATCTCGGACATAGTGTACCCGTAACGCACGAGCGAGGATATCATCTTGCGTTTTTCTTTAACATCTGTGGGAAGCTCAGAATAATTGAGAGATATCAGCTTTGCACAATGTGCGGAAAAATCCTCATTTGAGAGCATCTCCTCGGCGACAGTCACGATCTGATCGTCGTAGCCTTTACTCTTAAGATGCGCAAGTATCCTGATAAGCCCCCAATGCTTTCGCAGGCATCTCTCGACCTCTCGCTCTGCATCCCCGTTCTCATTGATATACCCGTGCTTTTTCAGATAAGCCGCCGCCTGTTCGGCATACTCGCGTTTTACACCGCGGCGGCGCAGCTTCAACACCAGCATAGCCTCGGAATTTGAACCGAAGGAAAGCACCGTAAGCCCTTTTTTGACAGCCGAAGTGACCTCCGCCGCGGTTTCAAGCTCGCAATATTCGTCTTCGTCGATTTCGCTGTTTTCAAGCGGCAAAGCATCAACGAGCTCTTTAAAGAAAGTAAAAAGCTTATTCTCGGTTTCTGTCTCACTCGCACCGCGATCGCCCAACTCACGACATATCTGAAGCCTTACAATAGCCACGGGCGCATTGTTTACCGATTTTATCTTAATTTTCAAAAAAATATCATCCCTTCTCTTTCAAACCGAAAAATTTGAAAGAACCTCAAAGACAGCAAAGCATTCTCGACGGCTTATTCGTCGTCATCAACTCTGAGTGTTGAAATATCAAACTCATCGTCATCATCAACATCGAACTCATCATTTGCTTCAACGGTCTTATTCTGCATAGCTATACGTATCTTTTCCTCTATCTCGGCAGCAAGCTCGGGATTTGCCTCAAGAAATGCACGCGCATTATCTTTACCCTGACCGAGACGCTCACCGTTATAAGCAAACCATGCGCCGCTCTTATTGACAATATCGAACATTACGCCGAAATCTATGATCTCACTGACTCTCGATATTCCCTTGCCGTAAAGAATATCCATCTCAGCTACCTTGAACGGGGGCGCAACTTTGTTCTTAACTATCTTGCATTTAACGTGATTACCGTAAATATTTGTACCGTTTTTGAGCTGATCCGTCTTGCGCACATCTATACGTACGGAAGAATAGAATTTAAGTGCACGTCCACCTGTCGTTGTCTCGGGGTTGCCGTACATAACGCCAACCTTCTCACGAAGCTGATTTATGAATATAACGATACTGTTGCTCTTGGCTATAACGGCGGAAAGCTTTCTCATAGCCTGCGACATAAGTCTTGCCTGAACTCCGACCATTGAAGCACCCATATCGCCCTCGATCTCCTGTCTCGGAACAAGAGCGGCAACCGAGTCTACAACAACGACGTCAACCGCGCCCGATCTGACAAGTTGCTCCGTAATGTCGAGAGCATCCTCTCCGCAATCCGGCTGTGAGACGAGCAGTTCATCCACGTCAACGCCAAGCGCCTTTGCATAGACGGGGTCAAGCGCGTGCTCCGCATCGATAAACACTGCCTTGCCACCCTTTTTCTGCACCTCTGCAATTATGTGAAGCGCGACGGTAGTCTTACCGGATGATTCGGGGCCGAATATCTCGGTGATCCTTCCGCGAGGAACGCCTCCTATACCGAGAGCCAGATCAAGTGCAAGCGAACCCGTGCTGACTGCGCTCACTTCCATTCGCGAGTTTTCGCCGAGCTTCATAACGGTACCCTTTCCGAAGTCCTTTTCTATCTGGGAAAGCGCCGTGCTTAATGCCTTTTCCTTATCCGCCTTTTCGAGATTTGCCGCGGGAACCACCAAATTTTTCTTAGTCTGTTTTGCCATATCGTTCTTCCTTCCGTTTATGTACTATTAAAAAGACAATGTCAAGCTAACCGATTATAATTATACTCATATTTTCGCAATTGTCAATAGCTTTCGCGAAATATTTTTCCGTTTTCGGAAAAATATTTGCCATTTTTGCATTTGATGATATTTTTTGATTTGCATTTCGGTTCCTTATTGGAAGCAAACGGGGCTGTCTCGATGAAACAGCCCCAAGCATTTTATTATTTGATTTATTTTTCGGTAGCGAAAAGAAAATCCTTGACCGCGGTATCCTGCAAACGTTTGAGATTGTAATGATCCTTTCCTCCGACGCATTTGCCGTCTATATGGGAAACGGGAATGCAGAAAGATCCCGAGCTTGAAACTATAACCTCATCTGCCGCGAACAGTTCCTCAACTGTAAAGGCTCTCTCCTCTACGGCTATGCCGAGCTGCTTGCAGAATTTTATAAGATTTGAACGAGCTATGCCCGCCAATATATACTCATCGGTAGGATGCGTTATAAAGACTCCGTCCTTAAGTATGCTGACGTTTGAATGAGCGCACTCGGTGACCGTATTGCCTCTGTGGAATATTGCTTCTTCCGCTTCAAGCTCTTGTGCTTTTTGAGATGCGAGCACATTGGGAATGAGGTTTACAGTCTTGATGTCACAATGAAAAAATCTCGTATCTTCTACCGTTATTGCCTTTATCGGAGCATATGTATCCTTGACCGGGATAGGTCGGAGCATTATCCAGATATTTCCTTTGATATTTTTGTCATAAACGTGATTTCTCGACGCCGTGCCGCGGCTGACCTGCCAATATATCATCTGATCTCCGCTCTTAAGCTTCTTAACGGTATCGACAAGCAGATCGCACATTTCTTCGTAAGTGTTCGGAATAACTATATTCAGCTTTGCCGCACTTGCGAAAAATCTGTCCATATGCTCTTTTAAGTTATAAATGTTGTAATTGTGACAATACGTAACGTCGTAGACAGCATCGCCGAACCAGCAAACGCGGTCGTTCATCGGTATCGACATTTTTTCTATTTCATCGTATTTTCCGTTGTAATATCCGAGAGTATCGTATGAGTAAAGCATAATCGTCTCCTTGATAAAAAATATATTTCTATTTCGGTATTATATCACATAAAGTCCTCTATGTCAAAATATTTTTGAATTTTTTTGCGTATTTGAATTTTGTTTCATATTGAAAAGCAATACGCTTTATGGTATAATATACGCAGTAAGTTGCTTTGCAACTTTGCGGGCTTCGCCCTTCGCGCACCTCGTGCGCTCTGCGCAATTGACGGCTGCGTAAAAATGCCCTTGCAAGCAAGCATTTTTACTTATGGTTTAATATAGGCAGAAAGATTTGCAAGGCAAGCCTTTACGGCTTCGCCGTGCTGTTTTTAAGTTTTGAAAATTTTGTACATTTGAGGAGAAATTTATGAATATAATTAAAGTTACGCAGGTAAATGACGCACTTTCCGAAATGGTTGCGCTCTTTCGAGTAGAGTTGCTTTCATATAAGGGCATTATGTCCAAGCCTAACATTGAAGCCGGACGTGAGGAAATGGAAGAATATCTTTCTGCCGAGTTTCCCGTGTATGCCGCACTTGTGGATGGCGAATACGCAGGCTATGTGGTTTGCCGTATTGATAATGAAGTTGTGTGGGTGGAATCCATCTTTGTTAAAGAGAAATACCGCCGTCACGGTGTTGCTACCGCTCTGCACAACAAAGCAGAGAAAATTGCCGCTTCTTATGGGGATGATACCGTTTACAACTATGTTCACCCAAATAATCACCGTATGATCGAATTTTTGCGGAAGCGTGGGTATACTGTTCTGAATTTGATCGAGATCCGCAAGCCGTACAAAGACGAAAAGCTGACACAGACGATTGCGGTCGGTGAGC
>CAZZFP010000003.1:0-74133 GCA_964653575.1 uncultured Lachnospiraceae bacterium | reverse complement strand
GCAAAATATAGCCTTTTTTGCACCGTTTTGCAAGATATAACAACCTCTTAGGAGGGGTTTATTATATCCATTTAACTATGCAGGCTTATTTAACACTTCATACATTATATCACACCGTTTCCGTTTTTACAAGTGCTTTTTTCAAAAATTACGGAAACGGTGTGACATATTTTTTGATTTGGATTTTCAATCAAGCTTGATCCCTGCTGCCGTAAGAGTATTTACAAGCAACATAGCGATGGTCATAGGTCCGACTCCGCCGGGAACGGGGGTAATATAGGAGCACCTCGGAGCCACGTTTTCAAAATCAACGTCGCCTGCAAGACTGCCGTCACTCAGACGATTTATTCCGACGTCCACGACGACCGCACCGTCCTTTACCATATCGGCAGTAACAAAGCCTGCCTTTCCGACCGCGCTGACGAGTATATCTGCCTGAGCCGTTATGGCCTTAAGATCTTGTGTATGACTGTGACATACCGTAACGGTAGCACCCGAATGAAGCATAAGCATAGCCATAGGTTTGCCGACGATATCGGATCTGCCAATTATAACACAATGACGACGATCGGTCTCAATACCGCTGTACTTAAGCATATACATAATTCCCGCGGGAGTACAAGGGGCGAACATATAGTTTCCTGTCATAACCTTACCAACATTGACGGGATGAAAAGCATCGACGTCCTTATTCGGATCAATTGCGTTTATAACATTTTCTTTGTTTATATGCTCGGGGAGTGGAAGCTGTACAAGTATTCCGTGTATATCTTCCCTATCATTCAGCGAGGCGATCTCTGAAATAAGCTCGCTTTCGGTAACGTCTCCGCTCATACGTATTATCTCGGAATATATGCCGGTATCCTCGCACGCCTTATGCTTATTTCTTACATATACAGCGGAGGCGGGATCGTCGCCCACTATTATTACCGCGAGCCCCGGACGCGCTTTTCCCTCTCTAACTGCCGCGCTTACTCTATCGGCTATCTTTTGGCGCAAAGACGCAGATATCTCTTTACCGTTTATAAGTCTGTAATTTGCCATATTAATATTCCTTTTATTCGTTATCAGATCCGTCTTGACCGTCGCCATCACTCGGGTCTATGCTTATTTCGGAGATGTCCTGCGTCGATTTTTCGGAAGTCCTTTCAACTGCATCTTCTGATCCTTCCTGCTCGGAGGTCTCGGTCTTAAACTGAGGGTATGCCACCTCATATGCACCGGAAGCGAGCTTCTCTTTATGGAGTTTATAGAAATTGTAAGCAAGGATAACGGTTCCACCGACAAAGCAACAGAAGCCAACGACCTGCGAGATGCGGAAAGGCCCTACGTAAAGGCTGTCTGTTCTGAGTCCTTCTATGAACATTCTTCCGAAGCCATACCAAGCAAAATACATATAGAGTATCTGCCCGTTGAACTTTTTCTTTTGATAACAGATGTTTATGATTATAAATCCGACAAGATTCCAGAGAGATTCATAAAGGAAGGTAGGATGAAAATAATACATTTTTATACTGCTGTTGATATTGGGAATAAGTCCCATACGCAGAAAGTACAGTGGGCTTCCCTCCTCTACAACATATCCGTACGCCTCGCCGTTGAAAAAGTTTCCCCATCTGCCGAGTATCTGACCTATCATAACAGCGGGTGCCGCCAGATCGTATACCTTAAGCGGATCAATCTTCTTGATCTTACAAACCACAAGAATTGTAAAGAAGCCCGCTATGATCCCACCGTATATTGCAAGTCCGCCTTCCCAGATAGCTATAACATCGTAAAATGAATGGTACAATCCGTCGCCGAGAGTTGTAAGCACGTAATAAGTTCTTGCACCGATAACGCCGAATATTACTGTGAATATGGTGATATCAAGCAGATCGTCAAGTATTATTTTTTCGCGTTTCGAGCGTGCATACGCGTAAACAAACGCAAGTATGATACCGAGAGTAATTATAATTCCGTACCATCTTACCTCTATCAGCTTACCGAACAGTGAGAAGCTGAACGCGACTTTATTAACTACGAATTCTTCTATTCCGAGTCCGGGAAATGATATCGTAACATTTTTGCTCATTTTTGTCTCCTTTATATTTGTTTCCTTTGATTTTATTGCTTCCGCGCATCTGATTCCGGGATCGGTTCAATGATCACGGTAGACACATATTCGATGCAAAAGAATCTCCTCAGCACTTCATACACATATTCGAGCGTGATATCCTGCATTCGATCCATATACTCGAAAGCATCCACTCGGTTTATCGCCGAGTCAAGCAACAGTTCGGATATCTCCTCCGTCGAATCGAAGGATCCTATAAATTCAGAATATACAACTCTGCGGCAACGCTCGAAATCTTCCGCATCTATACCGTTCTTTTTTACATACTCAACGTAGTTTACTATTCTTTCCATAACAGCATCGGGATCGTCCGTCTCGGTAGACACTATCAGATTGGCAAACTGCTTGGTATACGCAAGCGAGGACGAAAACCACGAGGAGATCAGTCCGTCGGAATAAAGAGAATTATAAAGATCTCCGGAATGAGAGAACAGCAGCTCGTTCAGTATCGAAAGAGCGATCTCGGTCATTTGTCTTTTTTCGACATCCGCTTCGCCGTCCGTGATCTTATATCCCGTGCATAACAATGGTCTCGTAACAGGCATCTCGGTCTTTACGAGCGATTTACTTACAAATGCACTCTCATCAAAGATATCCTCGCAAGTTACCGCCGCGACTCTGCCGACCGCAGGGTTATCTTCATTCAGCACCTCGTCGGCAACCGCAACTACATCCGCGACTTCAACATTTCCGCAAATGACAAGTATCATATTTGAAGCGCAGTAATAGTCCTTCCAACAATCATACATAAGCTCGGGAGTGACCTCTTTAATCGAATCCACGCTTCCGCAAACGGCAGTCCTTACGGGATTTTTATCATACATAGCTTCGAGCAACAGCTCATAGCAACGATTATACGGATTATCCGAGTACATAAGAATCTCTTGACCTATTATGCCTCGTTCCCTCTCAACGGATTCGGCTTTGAAGCACGGTTCGGTGACGAACGTAAGCAGCTCCGCAAGGCAAGCCGAAAAGTTTTCGTTGCAATTGAACAGGTAGACGGTACGGTTATGGGTCGTATATGCGTTGGAATCGGCACCGAGTGCCGTAAATCTTTCGAACGAATCGCTCCCGTCGCAATTTTCGAACATTTTGTGCTCCATAAAATGCGCCGTTCCGTCCGGAAGGATGCGCCTTTTTCCGTCGATATCGAAATACTCGCAGTCTCCCGAACCGAATTTTACGCAAAGCATGGCATAAGAGACGGTCATATCCTTTGGAAATACGAATATCTCAAGCCCGCTCCTGTGCTTCAGGTAATGGTAATGCTCCGAAAGCAGGTTGCTTTCTTTTTTGACATCGTTCCCTGCATAGTCCTTATCTTTTATATTTTGATCAGAAATCGTCATTATCGTTATATAACTCCTTAAATCCGTTCAAAAACAAGCTCACTCGGCGTCAAGATCGTTATCGTCCGAGCTTCCGTCTCCCTTAACGGTGAACACCGAGCCCTTTTTGATGCGTGACGCCGCGCGCACAACATCGTCCTTGGTGACTCCATCGATCCCGTCGAGCACATCTTTTACCGTAATCCCCGGTGTCGTCAGCCATCTGCCGAGGTAAAAATTTTCGAGGGACGCGGTACTGTCCGCGATCTGCGAATATCCGAATTTGAGCGAAAGCTTTGCGGCATTCAATTCGGTGTCGCTTATATTTCCTCGAGCGATCTCTTGAAGCTCGCGGTCTATACTCTCCTCGGCAAGCTCTGCTCTATCGTGATCTATGCCCGAATTTACCATAATAACGCCCGAATACACAGAATATGCCGCCGAGCAATAATAGCAAAGTCCGAGCTTTTCGCGAACATTCATAAAAAGCTTTGATGCGGGACCGCCTCCGAATATTTCACAAAGCATCTGCATAGCATAGATATCCGCATCCTTGGCAATCACATCCGTGCGGTAACCTATCGAAAGCTTGCTTTGCGAGAGCGGCATCTGTTCGGAATTGACCTTGATTCGATCAGGCAGGGCGGCACGTCCCGGCTCTATTTCGTTCAGAAACGCACCGTCCGATGGATGTCTTGAAAAGAAATTCGACAGTGCCTCGGCAACTGTATCTCTGCCATTGCCAATATAAAAGCAAACATATCCGCAATTGTCCGTAACCTTTTTATAGTATTCTGTCAGAGACTCGGCGGTTATGCTTTGAGTCCTTTCTATCAATTCTTCAAGGGTGATATGACCCGTTTCCCCCTCGGTAAGGTATTCGCGGCATCTCAGCGATGCGTAAGCTTTGGCGTTGTTTTTCTGAGCTTTCAGAGAATTGATTATATTGACCTTTTCACTTTCAACGTAATCGCCACGAAAAAGTCCGTCCTCGTCCGTCAGTGGCTCATAAATGAATTCCTCCGCAAATTCGATCGCCTTTTTTTCAAGGTCGATCCCGTCATAAACAAATCTGCTTTCGAGCATCTCGCAAGTAAGACCGAGAAAATGATTCTCGGAGATCGAATATCGACGCGCGCTTACCGTCATAGAATAGAGCCCGTCAAGATACTTGTTTATATCTCCGACAGTTCGATGCTTTTTCGTCCCTCTCTGGAGCACCGAAAGCAACAGATTATTATACGCAACGTCATTCACCTCCGATGACACTCGAAACAGCATCGTCAACGATGAGAATTTAAATTTGTCTGTATTTATCGCAAAAAGCTTGTGCAATCCGGCGCCAAATTGATATATATCGGGAATCATTACATCCTCTCCGTCAGTGCGCAAATCACCGACTTTATCACACTTAATAGATATTATTTTACACTTTTGCACTCATTTTTTCTACAACATATTATTGATAATATGTAAATCTCTCAACGCACGAATACGCACGCAACGGAATATTCTGTTGTAAGAGCGATCGCTCGGTCGCAACAAAACATACGGAGGAAACGATTATGCCTGACATTGAGACATATCACGGCACGCTCAAGAAGGAACGTGCGTATTTTGCCGCATCGAACAGTTATAAAGGATTTGTATCCTATTTCGATCAAATATTCAGAAGCAAAAGTATCGCGCATCTGTACATAATAAAAGGTGGACCCGGAACGGGAAAAAGCCGATTTATGCGCGAGATAGCATCAAGCGCCGAGGCCTACGGAGATCTTGTTGAATATTACTATTGTTCCTCGGATCAAAGCTCGCTTGACGGCATAATAGTATACCGAACCTCCGACTGCGAGGCGCCGTCCGCGTTCGCGGTCATAGACGGAACAGCGCCGCACTCATTCGACACCGTGCTACCCGGCGCACGTGAGGATATCATAGATCTCGGTCAGTTTTGGAACAAGGAGCTTCTTTCCGACTCTGCCGATGAGCTTGCGCGGCTCGGCAAATTAAAAAGCGATCACTACGCACAGGCCTATCGCTATCTTGGTGCTTCACACTCGATAAAGGTAATAACCGACAATATTTTAGATCCCTTCGTACTGTTCGAAAGCATACAAAAGTACGCAAACGATGTAACAGACGGCATAGAGGCAAAAGGCTCAAAGCTTGTTCCGGCGCTTATAGACTCAATCGGTACACTCGGAGAGATACGCTACGATTCATTTTCACCTTTCGCTGACAAGGTAATATACATAGACGACATTTTCGGCTGTGCGCCGTTCCTTCTCGACGAGATATTCAGAAAAGCGCACGCGAAAGGAGCGGATATAAAAGTCTCTTATGACCCCATCGAGCCCGATGATATAAACGCGCTGTTTATAAATAACGGAGAGCTTGCCGTCATAAAATGTGACAGAGATATGAGCTCAGAAACCGAAGGAGCGATCGAAAATACGGTCAGTATGAGAAGATTTTTGAGCTCTCCAATTCCAAAGGTAGAAAGGCAAAAGCTTCGTCATCTACGCGAAATGAGACGATCCCTTGTAACTCTCGCCGTTTCCGAATTCGAACTTGCGGGAAAAGTACATTTTGAGATAGAGGGAACTTATATCTCCGCTATGGACTTTGCTTCGAAGGAAAAATTCTCGGAAAGGTTCAGAAAAGATCTGTTTTAGGATATTTTTTTAAAAAAATCCCCCTCGTTTAGAAATATTTATAAAATATCTATTGAAAATATACACTAAAAGATGTATAATTGATTGATATATTTATGCGAACAAGGGTTTTCGCAATGATATTCCAACGGAGGTTAAAGTAAATATGAATGTATTGGTTATCAACGCAGGTTCAAGCTCACTCAAATATCAACTTTTCGATACCGAAACGAACATAGTAAAAGCAAAGGGACTTTGTGACAGAATAGCCATCGATGGCGTTCTCACACACAAAAATCTCGAAACAGGCGCAGAGTATGAGGCAAAGATCGATATGCCCAATCACTCCGTCGCAACAAAGTGCGTAGTTGATGCTCTCACATCCGCAGAGTACGGTTGTATCAAGGATATGTCCGAGATCGAAGCTGTGGGTCACAGAATAGTCCACGGCGGTCACTATTTTTCGGAGTCCGTTATTCTTACGGACGCTGTGCTTGAGAAACTCGAGCTTTGCCGTGATCTTGCTCCCCTTCATACAGGCGCGCACATTATGGGTATAAAGGGATGCCTTGAGGTAATGCCGCACACTCCGCAGGCTCTTGTATTTGACACAGCGTTCCATCAAACGATGCCCAAAGAAGCGTATACGTACGCTATTCCCTACGATGTAGCGGAAAAATATTCCGTACGCAGATACGGTGCTCACGGAACCTCGCACAGATACGTAGCCGGTGAAATGATAAAGCTTATGGGTGGAAAAGCTGAGGGTACAAAGATAGTGACCTGCCACCTCGGTAACGGCTCGTCCATCTCCGCAGTCAAAGACGGCAAAGTCATCGACACAAGTATGGGATTCACTCCTCTTGCGGGTGTTATTATGGGCACACGATGCGGAGATATGGATCCGGCGGTCGTTCCATTCCTTATGGAAAAGCTCGATCTTACACCGGATGAGATGAACACATATATGAACAAAAAATGCGGATTCCTCGGCGTTTCCGGCGTTTCGTCGGACTGTCGTGACCTTGATAAAGCTATTTCCGAAGGCAACTCTCGCGCAGAACTTGCGGAAAATATGCTCGGTTATCAGGTAAAGAAATTTATCGGTTCCTATGCGGCTGCTATGAACGGACTTGACGCCATCGTATTTACAGCCGGCATTGGTGAAAATAACGCAAAAATAAGAGAGCTTTCCCTCGCGGGAACTGAATATTTCGGCATCGAAATAGATCAAAAGCTAAACGAAGCCACAAAGGGCAAGAGCGGCGTTACAAAGCTTTCTACCGAAAATTCCAAGGTTCTCGTATATATGATTCCCACAAACGAGGAACTCGTTATAGCTCAAGATACCGAAAGACTTGTAAAAGAGCTCAATAAATAAGCAAGTCACCATACGAATTATAACTCGAATAAAAGGCGAAAGGATGTACTGAAAATATGATATGCAATTCTTACGCGATCATATGCGAATACAATCCATTTCACTACGGTCATTTGCATCAAATAGATACACTGCGTCAAAGCGGTGCGGAATTTATCGTATGTATAATGAGCGGGAACTTTACTCAGCGCGGGGACGCCGCCATAATTCCGAAGTACGAGCGTGCGCTTTCGGCAATCGCGTGCGGTGCAGATCTTGTGCTCGAGCTTCCGTTTCCGTTTTCGTGCGCATATGCCGAGGCGTTTGCGGCGGCAGGTGTACGTATAGCAGAACAGGCGGGCGCGGAATTTCTCAGCTTCGGAAGCGAATGTGCCGATATTAAGGCCCTATCAAACGTGGCGGACGTATCTCTTTCCGATGACTTTTTGCATAAGCTTTCGAAAGGCGATCAATCCTACGGGAACACGACATATCTCAAACTTCTTGAGGAAAACTGCGGCATAGCGCTTTCTTCAAATGATATATTGGGATTTCAATATATACGAGAGATAAAAAAGCAAGGACTGAGACTCACCCCGACCTGCATAAAGCGCACGGGAACAGAGTACAATTCGGAATCACTGGGCAGCCCCAACGGTCAACCGTCATCTGCCGCGGCAATAAGACGCGCGATCTCAGAGAGTAAAGATATAAGCGAATACGTCCCCGATGCGGTGATGACGATATTCAACAGGATGAAAAAGGAATCTTGCGCGCCAACGGACAAAGCTCTGTTGGAAAGAGCCGTACTTTTGCACTTCAGAGTAACTCCCCCGGAGCATCACGAGGACATCGCCGATATGCCGACGGGATTTGCCGAGAGGATGTACCGCGCGGCTTGCGGATCAACAAGTCTCGATCAGATGACGAACACGCTCCGAAATGCTTCCTTCAGCGAGGCAAGGATCAAAAGACTTATGCTCTTTTGCATATGCGGCGTCAAACGATCGGATATGCAGGCAGACTCCGTAAAATACGCTCACCTGCTTGCCGCGAACGAGAAAGGGCGTCGATATCTTGCGATACTCAGAAAAGGCGGCAACAATTTCATCGTTACGAAGACCGCAGACATAAAAAAGCTCGGCGACACAGACAGTCGCCAAGCCGAGCTTGAAAAACGCGCAGACTCACTTTACACACTGCTGATGCCCGATATCAAGGAAAGCGATTATTTTATCAAAGCATCGCCGTATATCAGGTGCAACGGCAAATAATTATTTGAAAGAAGAGGAGATAACAAATGGCAAATACAGACGATACCAGAAAATTGGTTGACGGTACTTATCTTGAATACAAAGGTAAGCCGCTCGTTCGCGAGGATAATACCATTGTGTACGGAGATATGGGCGAAAAATATGTGCTCATTCTCGAGATAATGAGTTACAAAGAATTTAACGGAAGCAAGATTCCCGATACCATATTTATACAGGTGGTCAATTCAAAAGACTCCTCCGATGTTTTCAAGGAAGGTCAGAAATCCGGACTTGCAGAGGCGTTGGACATCGGACTCATCTGGCTTGAGAGAGCACTCAGAACTTGACCATCTCTCACAAAAAACGGAGATATCTTCACTTTTCGGAAGGATCGGACAGACTTTTGAAGATTTCTCCGTTTTGCTATTGACAAAACCGACGATTTGATATATAATTAATCATCGGAATTTAATATTAGACTTTATTTAAAGGCTATGATGAGAAAAAGTACCCGAAAGAAAGCTTTACAGAAAGCTGCCGTATGATGAGAGGCGCAAGCTTGTTCGGAGAATATACGTCTCGGAGCCGCACACCGAAGCTTATTTGCTCCTGTTCTCGGCAAAAAGTGCGTAGGCTGTGACGCTTGCCGCGCGTTATGCGGCTGAGTTATTTCTGACTCACAGAGGTATACGGCGCGAGCCGTATATAAATCAAGGTGGTAACACGGATATATCACATATTCGTCCTTGGTACGGTGCTTCCGTATCAGGGCTTTTTATTTTGATTTTTTAAGAACAATATCAATAAACCAAGGAGAATTAAAAAATGAACATTTACGAAGAACTCGTGGCGAGAGGGCTTATCGCTCAAGTAACGGACGAAGCAGAGATCAAGGAGCTTATAAACAACGGTAAGGCTACCTTCTACATCGGCTTCGACCCCACCGCAGACTCACTTCACGTAGGACATTTTATGGCACTTTGCCTTATGAAAAGGCTTCAAATGGCAGGCAACCGCCCCATCGTACTTATCGGCGGCGGTACAGCGCACGTTGGAGACCCGTCTGGAAGAACAGATATGCGTTCTATGATGACTAAAGAAACGATCGACCACAACTGCGAATGCTTCAAAAAGCAAATGAGCAAATTTATCGAATTCGGCGAGGACAAGGCAATTATGGTAAATAATGCCGATTGGCTCCTTGATCTCAATTACATCGATGTGCTTCGCGATGTCGGAGCGTGCTTCTCCGTCAACAGAATGCTTACCGCGGAGTGCTATAAGCAAAGAATGGAAAAAGGACTCTCCTTCCTTGAATTCAACTATATGATAATGCAATCATACGACTTCTATCATCTCTTCAAAGAATACGGTTGCAATATGCAGTTTGGCGGAGACGATCAGTGGTCAAATATGCTCGGCGGCACCGAGCTTATCAGACGTAAGCTCGGCAAAGATGCGTACGCTATGACTATCACTCTGCTTCTCAATTCCGAAGGCAAAAAGATGGGCAAGACCGCATCGGGCGCAGTGTGGCTCGATCCGCAAAAGACCTCTCCGTACGATTTTTATCAATATTGGAGAAACGTCGGCGACAGCGATGTGCTTAAGTGCATCCGTATGCTTACTTTCCTTCCTCTCGAGCAGATCGACGAGATGGACAAATGGGAAGGCTCTCAGCTCAACCGTGCTAAGGAAATACTTGCATACGAGCTTACAAAGCTCGTTCACGGCGAAGAGGAAGCACAAAAGGCCGAAGCAAGCGCAAAGGCTCTCTTCGGTGCAGGCGCAGATGCCGATATTCCGACAGCATCTCTTTCAAACGACGATCTTGTTGACGGCTCTATCGATATTCTTTCAATGCTCGTCAAATCGGGGCTCGTTGCATCAAAATCCGAAGCAAGACGTGCTGTCGAGCAAGGTGGCGTAACGGTAGATGGCGAGAAGGTAACGGATATCAAAGCGTTGTATACGTGCGACACGCTCAAAAAAGGCGTTGTGTTGAAGAGAGGTAAAAAGAACTTCAAAAAGGTAGTTTTTGAGGCTTAATTTCAAAATAAAAATCAAATTTTTGCGTTCCGAACGGGCACTGCCCTTATTGGAAAGTTCGAAAAAGTTCCCGCAGACCGAGCCAAAGGTTTACGGGAACTTTTTGTTGTATAATATTTCAAATACCGCCCGCAAAAGTCAACGCTTCCCACGGAATATGGGGATCGGCCTTGTTGGCAAGTATATTATCTACGTGCATAAGCAATGGGAAATCCTTTGGATCGAGAGTTCCCTGCTCCGCGCACCTTTTGACAGCTCTTGCCACACGCTCGGCAACCACAAGAGATTCGAGAGTGACGCCCTTGAGCTCGGACTTTGCCTCATCGATATCAAGCCCCCTTCCGAGCAAAATGCCCACAAGACGTGTCCTTCCGCCATAGACTGTGACATAAAGGTCACCCGCGCCGACGCAAAGATTATCGAGAGTGTTTGCGCCCTGATACTCAAGCAGTCTTGCCATTTCCTTTACGCTCTGACCAAAGATCGCCGCCTGAGAGTTAAAATGCAGTTCGCTGTCTATGCCGTACAACCGCTGATTTAATCCTATCGTCAGCGCTATGGCGAGAGCGTATCCGTTCTTTAAGGCAACCGCACTTTCGATGCCCACAACATCGCAAGAAAGGCTGATGTGATAGTAGTCGGTAGCTAATGTCCGCTTGAGAAACTCAAGAGTAGCCATATCCTTTCCGCAGAATGCTACCTCGGTGTGATCGTGCGCCACGAGCTCGTAGCTCGTGCAAGGACCTCCGACCGCATTGAGTTTCATATTTTTTCCGATCTTTTTCATTCTCTCATCCCATACCTCGGGATAAGAGAGCAGCTTTCCATTCGCTGTATCAATCAACCCCTTGGTAACGGTGAGAACAGGGGTACTGTCATCTATTTTGGGCAGAACGTACTCTCCGAACCAATCAACGCCGAAGCTCGACACGCCGCCGATGACGATATCAGTTCCGTCGAGCGCCTCGCGAAGCTGCTCGATTTGATAATACTTTACGCCTTTGGGAAATTCACGATCAAACTTTGGATGACGATCTGATCTTGCGCAGCTCTCAATAATTTCACGGTCAAGATGAGTTCCCACAAGACGAACCTCGTTACCGTTTTCTCTTGCAGGGAATGCAAGGGCAGATCCCATCATTCCCGCGCCTACAATAGTAACAATAGCCATTTTTGCTCCTCTTAAGAATGAGTTGTTGATAGTTTAAATGTTATTTATACTCTCCGCGGCTTTAATGATATGATTCGATGAAACGCCCGCGGCGTCGTATATAGTTTCGCCTTTCTTCGGCACGACAAAATCATTCTCGGGAGAAAGAAGTGTGAACACAGTATTATTATACCTCGACATACGTCTCAGCTGCTCCGAAAGTATCATTCCGAAGCCTCCTGTGCGTACCTCTTCTTCAAGAAAAATTATATGTCTCACATTTGAACCGATCTCCGCGTTGACAAGATCCGCGAGCCTGTCATACGGCTTTAAAAATTCGGCAAGTATCACCGCGGTTTTGATTCCGTTTGCATTTAGGGTATCTGCCGCTGAAATAGCCTCCAAAGCTATCTTTCCGTGCGTGATTATCACGGTATGCGCCGCCTCGGGAGACGCACCTTTACGGTAAACGCGAATACCTATACCGCCGTCTGCAGCTTCGGTCGTCCCCGCATAAAAGGCATCTACGACTGCCTGCTTTTCATCGGTATTGGGATATCTGATGATCGACGGACCGTTGTCGGATAACGCCTCCGTAAGCGACTTTTCAAGTCCTTTATAAGTTACGGGAGTATATATCTTGACCCCCGGAACCTCCGAGGCGAAGGCTACGTCGAAAATCCCGTGATGCGTCGCACCGTCCGAGGCATTAAGTCCGGCTCTATCCGAGCATATAACGACGGGAAGCGATTGCAAAGCAACGTCGTGAACGATATTGTCGTATGCTCTTTGCAAAAACGTAGAATAGATGGGAACCACGGGTCTGTATCCCGCCGCTGCAAGCCCCGCCGCAAAGGTAACGGCGTGTTCCTCGGCAATTCCGACATCGAAAAAGCGATCCGGATAGGCAATCTTGAATGGTTCAAGCCCCGTACCATCGCTCATAGCAGCGGTAATCGCCACGATCTTTTCGTTATCATTGGCTTTTTCGGTGAGAATGTTTCCGAACATTTCCGAAAAGGTGTGCTCTTTTTTGCGGCTTCCTTCGGGAGCGATACCGTGGTATTTGCCCGGATCTTCTTCTGCGGCACAAAGTCCGCGCCCCTTTTGTGTCTTTGCGTGTATCACTACGCTCTCTCCGAGATTTACCGCCTCGCGCAGAAGAGCCTCCATATCATCAATGTTGTTTCCGTCAACGGGTCCGAGATAATAAAGTCCGAGATCCTCAAAATAGTTGCTCCCATAGAGCAGGTTCTTAAACGCCTTTTTGGTATCACGCATAAAATTGAAGAGCGGCTTGCCTATCAACGGGATCTTGCAAACTATGCGTCTTGTGATACTCTTGGCTTTAAAATAGCTTGCTCGCGTCCTCATTCGCGCTATATTGGTAGCAAATCTGCCGATATTTTTTGATATCGACATCTCATTCTCGTTGAGGATGATAATAAGCTTCATATCCTTTTCGCAGTTATTGAGCGCCTCGTGTATCATTCCGCCCGTAAATGCGCCGTCTCCTACCACTGCCACGGTATAGGCATCGCTTCCTTTGAGCTTTTCGGCTTCGGCAAATCCGAGTGCAGCCGAAAGCGAGGTTGAGCTGTGCCCTGTTCCAAAGCAATCGTATTCACTTTCACTGCGCTTGGGAAATCCGCTAAGTCCTCCGTTCTTGCGCAAGGTATCAAACCTGTCACGTCTGCCCGTAAGCATTTTGTAGACGTAGGATTGATGTCCCACGTCGAATATTATATGATCCTTCGGCACGTCAAGGACCCGAAGCATAGCGATGGTCATTTCCACCACTCCGAGGTTCGAGGCAAGATGTCCGCCCGTCTCCGTAACGTGACTTATAAGAAAATCTCTTATCTCTTGTGCAAGTATCGGAAGTTCTTCCTTGCCGAGCGCCTTTACATCTTTGGGAGAATCCACTTTGCCGAGATAAGTATTATCAATATTGTTTTCTTCATTTTCTTTAGAGTTCAAAAATCAGATCCTCCTTTCTTCCACGCTCTCAGTATTGTACCACATTTTAATGTTTTTGGGAATAGCTTTTTCAAATTTTCAAATTCGGATGTTGCAAATTTACATAGTCTTCACTAAAAAACAAATAACTTGCAATATCGATGGAAAAATCGAAAAAATATATATTTTTTTCGTTTTTGCCTATTGACAAAGTCGCCTCTATATAGTATAATGTGTAAAGTGTTTTGCTTTACAGGCTTTATGACTGTTGATAATACAATCTTAAAGCGCAGATGTAATGACTCTAAGCCTGAACCGCTTCAAGCTTAAAATTGCCGTCAAAACGGTTTCATTTCTTCCGATTTAGAGCGACTCTGCACTTTTCGCGAGGAAGTTGTACCGCCGCGGCGACAGAATGGAGATTTTTGTGTTCGAGAAAAATCTTATGATAGGAGTTTTGCTTGATTTTTACGGCGAGCTTCTGACTGAAAGAAAACGACTCGCACTCGATATGTACTACAACGAGGATCTCTCTCTTGCGGAGATCGCCTCGGAGATCGGCATCTCGCGTCAAGGAGTCAGAGATATGATAAAAAAAGCGCAAGACGAACTCGTTTTTTACGAGAGCAAGCTCGGACTTGCAAAAAAATTCTCCGATACCGAAAAGGAGATTACCGTACTTGCGGATATGCTTGACACGATAAATATTCCCGCTGAAATCAAGCAACAGATAGAAAAAATAACGGTTATTCTTAAAGCTTGATTGCGATACAAAAATTCACAAAGGAGGTACGTTATGGCAACATTTCAAAGCTTGAGTGATAAGCTTGCCAATGCGTTTAAGAAATTTAAAAGCAAGGGTAAGCTGACCGAAGCCGACATAAAAGAAGGTATGCGTGAGATAAAGCTTGCGTTGCTCGAAGCCGACGTAAACTTCAAGGTGGTCAAAGATTTTGTCAAGACGGTCTCCGAAAGAGCCGTCGGAAGCACCGTGCTCGAATCTCTGAACCCGGGTCAGCAGATAGTTAAAATAGTAAATGAAGAGCTCATCACTCTTATGGGCGGAAGCCAAAGCAAGCTCAATATTAGAGCGAATCCGCCGACGGTCATTATGATGGTCGGACTTCAAGGCGCAGGTAAAACAACGCACGCGGGCAAGCTTGCGGGTATGTACAAAAAGCAAGGCAAGCGTCCCTTACTTGTTGCCTGCGACGTTTACCGTCCCGCCGCTATCAAGCAGCTTGAGATCCTCGGCGAAAAGCTTGACATTCCCGTTTTTTCAATGGGAGACAAGGTATCCCCCGTTAAGATTGCAAAAGAAGGCGTAAAGTTTGCAAATCTCAAGGGCTACGATATGGTCTTTATCGATACCGCCGGACGTCTTCATATTGACGAAGAACTTATGGATGAGCTTCGTTCGATAAAAAAGGAAGTCGATCCCGCAGAGATACTTCTGACCGTGGATGCTATGATAGGTCAGGACGCGGTAACGGTAGCAAGTACCTTCAACGACCAGCTTGACATTACAGGCGTGATTTTGACAAAGCTCGACGGCGACACACGAGGCGGTGCGGCACTTTCGATCAAATATATCACCGGCAAGCCGATAAAGTTCATCGGTACGGGCGAAAAGCTCGATATGATCGAACCGTTCCATCCCGACAGAATGGCGTCAAGAATACTCGGTATGGGCGACGTGCTCTCCCTTATTGAAAAAGCCGAGCAAGCTTTTGACGAAAAACAAGCGGCAGAGCTTGAAAAGAAGCTCAGAGAAGCCTCGTTCACGCTTGATGATTACCTTATGCAGTTCCAACAGATCAAGAATATGGGAAGTATGGAACAGATAATGGCTATGATGCCGAATATGCCGGGGATCAACTCGGGCAAGATGCGCGACGCTCAAATAGACGAAAAAGCGATCGGGCGCACCGAGGCGATCATTCTCTCGATGACACCGAGAGAACGCGAGCACCCGGAGTTGCTGAATGCCTCAAGAAAAAAGCGTGTGGCACTGGGCTCGGGAACTTCCGTTGAAGAGGTCAATGCCCTTCTCCGTCAGTTTGACCAAGTAAAGCAGCTTATGAAGAAATTTTCAAGCGGCGGCGCAAAGCATTTCGGCGGCTTCGGTATGAACGGAATGGGACTTGGCGGCAAATCGCGAAGCGCCACAAAGAAAAAGCACAAAAAGAAGCGTTAAAAGATCTTAATAATATAAAACACACACGCGCTCGTAAGCGCACATAGAATCGACAGAAGTCCGTTTATTCAGATTCTACGGATTTTAAATAAAAAATAATATAAATTTTCGGAGGAAAATAACTATGGCAGTTAAAATCAGACTCAGAAGAATGGGTTCAAAGAAAGCACCCTTTTACCGCGTAATCGTTGCAGACAGCCGCTCGCCCCGCGACGGTCGTTTCATCGAAGAGATCGGAACATTCAATCCCCTCACAAATCCCGCTGAGGTAAAGATCGACGCTGAAAAGGCTAAGACTTGGATCTCCAACGGTGCTCAGCCCACAGAGACAGTTAAAGCTCTTCTCAAAAAGTCAGGTATCATCGACTAATTTCTTTGGTAGGTGGAAATGGTAAATTTAAAGGATACTCTGCTCGATATCGCAAGATCTATCGTTGACACTCCCGACGAGGTAACTGTTGTGCAAACAGAAGACGACGATAGCATCACATTGGTTTTAAGCGTAGCTTCAGACGATATGGGTATGGTTATCGGCAGACACGGCAGAATCGCCAAGGCGATCCGCACCGTTATCAAAGCCGCAGCAAGCGGAACGGGCAAAAAAGTGAACGTCGAGATAAGATAACGGCTTTGGCTTAATTTAACTTAGTTTCATATGCGGACAAAAAGATCGTAAAGGCTTGCATTTTGACAAGATTTACGGTCTTTTTTCTATATCCTATTGATTTTTTCACTAAAATAATATAGAATATACTTGATCAACAATACGAAAGGCGGTACTTAATATGGCAAAATACCTACTTGCCTTAGATCAAGGTACAACGAGTTCAAGAAGTATAATCTTTTCTACCAACGGCGAAATACTTTCGGTCGCGCAAAAGGAATTTACACAATTTTTTCCGCGCGAGGGGTGGGTCGAGCACAACGCCGAGGAGATATGGCAAACTCAGCTCGATACAGCCAAGGAAGCCATAGGAAAGCTTGGCATTGATCCGTCGGAAATATGCGGCATAGGAATAACAAATCAACGCGAGACCTCAATAGTTTGGGACAAAACCACGGGCAGACCGATACATAACGCGATAGTATGGCAGTGTCGCAGAACTGCGGAATACTGTGACAGTTTAAAATCGCAAGGTCTTGGCGATATGATAAGAAAAAAGACAGGTCTTCTCATTGATTCGTATTTTTCGGCAACAAAGATAAAATGGATCTTAGACAATGTCGAAGGTGCTCGCGAAAAAGCGATGCGCGGAGAGTTGCTTTTCGGAACCGTCGATACGTGGCTTATCTATAATCTTACAGGCGGCAAGGTTCACGCAACAGACTATTCGAATGCCGCGCGCACTATGCTTTTCAATATAAACACGCTTGAGTGGGATAATGAATTGCTCGAGCTGTTCAACATTCCACTGTCAATGATGCCGCAAGTTATGCCGTCAAGCGGACTCTTCGGATATTCCGAAGAGTCGCTCCTCGGTTATCGGATCCCCGTCGCAGGTGTTGCGGGAGATCAGCAGGCGGCTTTGTTCGGTCAGTGCTGTTTCAATGTCGGAGACGTAAAGAACACGTACGGCACCGGTGGCTTTATGCTTATGAACACGGGAGAGAAGCCTGTATATTCCGACAACGGTCTTTTAACGACCATAGCTTGGGGGATCGACGGTAAGGTAAATTACGTTCTGGAAGGCTCCGTGTTCGTTTGCGGTGCGGCTATCCAATGGTTACGAGACGGTCTGAAGCTTTTCAAAAGCGCGTCGGAGACCGAGGCGATGGCACGCAGTGTTCCCGACTCGGGAGGTGTATATGTCGTACCCGCTTTTGTAGGGCTTGGAGCTCCGTATTGGGATCCCTATGCACGCGGAACCATCACGGGTATAACAAGAGGAACCACAAAAGAGCATATAGTAAGAGCTACTATTGAATCTATGGCTTATCAGACCTATGATGTTTTGAAAATAATGGAAAAAGAGCTCGGCGTAAAAATGGTATCGTTAAAGGTTGACGGAGGGGCATCGGCAAATAATCTTTTGCTCGAATTCCAATCCGATATACTCGATCTGCCGATAATACGTCCGTCGTGCATTGAGACTACGGCGCTTGGGGCAGCAAACCTTGCGGGACTTGCCGTCGGTTGCTTTGAGTCTCTCGAGGAGATATCAAAGATCTGGAACGTCGATCGAATCTTCAAACCCTCAATGAAGCTTGCGGAACGAAATGAAAAGCTTAACGGTTGGAAGAGCTCTGTCGGACGCGCACTCGGCTTTGCAAAGTAAGGTCATATATATTGCCAGATGGTCGTATTAAAAAATGATTAAAACCGAATAATATTAAGCAAAATATAGATGAGGAATTTTTCTCATCTATATTTTTATTTATGGAGAGGCTTATGAAAGAAAATGAATTTTACTGTGAAAACGGAAGTCTCGGCAAAAGAAAATGTGCTATAATAGGTTGCGGATTCGTCGGAGCCACGACGGCATATACACTTTTGCAGAGCCGACTTTTTACCGATATGGTACTGATAGATATCGACAAAAAGAAAGCCGAGGGTGAGGCTATGGATATGGCGCAGGCACTTCCCTTCGTTTCCCCGATGAATATATATGCGGGAGATTATTGCGACCTTAAGGATGCGGGAATTATCATTATAACTGCAGGTGCAAATCAGCGTCCCGGGCAAACTCGCACCGAGCTCGTAAAGACAAATGTCGAGATATTCGGATCCATAGTTTCCAAAATAACAAAATACAACAAAGATGCCGTTTTAATCGTCGTGACCAACCCCGTAGATGTTTTGACGTACGTAACTCTTAAAATATCCGGGTTTCCAAAAGAGCGCGTCATAGGCTCGGGAACCGTGCTCGATACCGCAAGGCTCAAACAGCTTGTCGGCGAGCACCTCGGAGTCGATTCGCGAAATGTACACAGCTTTATTTTAGGCGAGCACGGTGACAGTGAGGTGGCAGTATGGAGCAGTGCAAATATCTCGGGAATAGACCTTAACGAATTTTGTGAAACGACCTGTGCGGATTGCTCTCAACGCACACTCCGTATGCTGTTCGATGATGTAAGGAACAGCGCCTATAAAATCATAGAAGCTAAGGGTGTCACAAATTACGCCATAGCCGAAGCAGTGCGACGGATAGTCTCCGCCATAGTGCGTGACGAGAACACAGTGCTTCCCGTGTCCGCTCTGGTGGACGGGCATTACGGCTTGACAGATGTATGCCTCGGCGTTCCCTGCATAGTAGGCGCGGGTGGTATACACAAAGTACTTGACATTCCGCTCGACGAAGAGGAAAATAAGATGCTTCAGCACTCCGCACAAAGGCTGAAGGAGCTTATACACTCCGTCGGCTACGGTAAAATTGAAGTATAGTCACAGCAGCTACCACATTAAAGCGGGACTGCCGCAAATAAATGCGTCAGCCCCGTTTTTTAAATTGCTTTTATTTGCTTTTATCCCTCGACGGCGGGAATTTGCTCGGCGTCTATCGCCGTCAGCGGCTCGGATATACTGATGTACATCACATCCTCTCGATTTGAAAGCTCCTTAAGGGCTTGCAGATCGATATCCGTATATTTCACACACAGTACAGTCCTTGCCGGATAATCGGCTGATCCGACCGAGATATGCGAATTTTAAAAGGCGCAAAAACGGCTTGACAAGTCGAACACAAAGTGCTACAATATGTGTCGGCGTTATAAGGTGCGGACCGACCGTGATCGTTTAAAATGCACCCAAAAGCTTGAAAGGAATTTTTAACTATGAATAAGAAAAAAGTATTGATACTTGTGGTATTGATTTGTCTTTTTGCAGCCGTTGCGGTAGTTTTGGGAGTAGTCCTGAGTCGGAGCAACGATACTCCGAATGGCGAGGAAACGACAGATACGACCGGACATCATACCCATGAGTTTGGCGAGTGGCAAATCGTCAAGGACGCAACCTGTACGGAAACGGGAATGAATGAATGCGTTTGCGTTTGCGGCAAAAAGAAAGCGGAGTCTATACCGATGAAGGATCACGTTTTAGACAACGACGTACCGACCATTTCGGAGGACGGCGATACGGCAACCATCAGCGGCACCTGCTCTGTTTGCGGCAATCAGGCAGAGATAGAATACTCCGGCGCATATCTTGACGGAGAAGACGCATATTCATTCAAAGACGGGAAACGTCAATATATATCGGACGAATTTCTTACGTACAAGGGCAATACATATTACATTGTAAGCGATAAGATCGTCAAGAACTACTACATCATCGACGGAAAGGTTTACAACTTCGGCAATGACGGCATTATGGTTGACAGCGTTTTGGATAAAGTTATCGTTACTGTCGGTCAAAAGCAGTACTATGTTGTCGGCAACGTGGTGCAAAAATCCGGTTATGCGAATGTGAACGGACAGTATTACGAGCTCGGTACCGACGGCGCGATATCTCAACACAGTCACAGCTTTGTGAACGGCGTGTGCAAATGCGGCGCAACCAACGGTCATACCTGTGCTGACAACAATAAGGATCACAAGTGCGATGTTTGTGGCAAAGTTATTAGCGAATGCAGCGATATCAACGGTGACGGCAAATGTGACGTTTGCGGTGCAACTTTTGTCAAAAAGCCGAGTGAAGGGCTGGCGTTCACTTTAAACACTGACGGCAAAAGTTATTACGTATCCGGTATCGGCACTTGCAAGAACACAGATATCGTGATCCCATCAGAGTATAATGGTAAGCCCGTAACGAGCATAGGATATGGCGTGTTCGACGATTGCACAAATCTTAGGAGTATAACAATATCTAACGGTATAAAAGGTATAGCCACTTGTGCGTTCGTCTATTGCACAAACCTGACGAGCGTTATAATTCCAAGCAGTGTAACAAGCATTGAATTTGCTGCGTTCTCCGATTGTCAAAAGCTTACCGGTATCACTTTCGACGGTACGAGGGCACAATGGGATAAAATAACAGCGCGAGGTTGGTGTCAGCATTGCTTCTCATTCCCAATTCACTGTACCGACGGTGACGTATACTCATAACAAAGAGCAAAATTCAGCATCTACCTTAGAATATGTGTCGGCGTTATAAGGTGCGGACCGACCGTGATCGTTTAAAATGCACCCAAAAGCTTGAAAGGAATTTTTAACTATGAATAAGAAAAAAGTATTGATACTTGTGGTATTGATTTGTCTTTTTGCAGCCGTTGCGGTAGTTTTGGGAGTAGTCCTGAGTCGGAGCAACGATACTCCGAATGGCGAGGAGACGACAAATAAACCTAACGAGAGCACAACTTTCGAAAAAGATGACTCTAAATCGACAGAAAGCACGACCTCAAGATTAGAATCCGACTGTACAGACGCCGGCACGGCAGAAACTCCCGAACCTACGGAATCAACGACAAAGCCAACAGAACCCGGAACCAAAGAGTCCGAGCCTGCGGAGTCAACAACAAAGCCAACAGAACCCGGAACCAAAGAGTCCGAACCTACGGAGTCAACAACAAAACCGACAGAACCCGGAACAAAAGAGCCCGAGCCCACTGAATCGACAACAAAGCCGACAGAACCGGAACCTACGGAACCGGCAACAAAGCCGGCAGAGACCGAGCCTCATATACATAGTTTTGGCGAGTGGAAAATCGTAAAAGATTCTACCTGCAAGGAAACGGGAACGAAAGAGCGTGTTTGTTCCTGCGGACAAAAGCAAACGGAAAGCATTGCAAAGAAGAACCACGTTTCAGATGGATCTAATGACGGCATACCAACCATTTCGGTGGACGGAAATACGGCAACTGTTGAAATTGTATGTTCGACTTGCAATTCTAAGGTACAGAGCCCATACTCCGGCACATATCTTGACGGAGAAAACGCCTATTCGTTCAAAGACGGCAAACGTCAAAAGCTGTCTGACGGATTTCTCACATATAAAGGCAATACCTACTACATCGTAAGCAACATCATTATCAAAAACTATTATATCATCGACGGCAAAGTTTATGATTTCGGTAACAACGGCATTTTGGTCGATAGTGTTTTAGATAAAGTCATCGTTACTGTCGGTCAAAAGCAGTACTATGTTGTCGGCAACGTGGTGCAAAAATCCGGTTATGCGAATGTAAACGGACAGTATTACGAGCTTGGTACCGACGGTGTAATATCTCAACACAGTCACAACTTTATAAACGGCGTGTGCAAATGCGGCGCGACCGATGGTCATACCTGCGCCGACAACAATAAGGATCACAAGTGCGATACCTGCAACGCGGTTTTGAGTACTTGTGCCGACAACAATAAAGACCATAAATGTGATACCTGCGGTGAGACTTTGAGTACCTGTGCAGACAGTGATAAAGACCATAAATGTGATACCTGCGGCGAGACTTTGAGTACCTGTGCAGACAGTGATAAAAACCATAAATGTGACACCTGCGGCAAAATTCTGAGCGAATGCAGCGATACCAACGGTGACGGCAAGTGTGACGTTTGCGGTATAGATCTTGGCAAAAAAACGAGCGAAGGCTTGAAATTCACTTTAAATGCCGACGGCGAAAGTTACTGCGTGGCGGGCAAAGGCACATGCAAAGATACGGATATAATAATTCCCGCCACTTATGCTGGGAAACCAGTGACAAGTATAGGTTATGATGCTTTCAGCAGATATAGTAATTTAATAAGCATCACTATCCCGAGTAGCGTGACGAGCATAGATAGCTTTGCGTTTGAGAAGTGCTCGAAACTTGCTAACATAGCGATACCAAATAGCGTGACGAGCATAGGTAAGTGTGCGTTTTTGAATTGCACGAGCCTTGCGAGTGTAACAATTGGCAACAGCATGGCGAGCATAGGTAATTCTGCGTTCGAAGGTTGCACAAGCCTTACGAGCATTACGATTCCGGATAGCGTGACGAGCATAGGTGAGCTTGCGTTTTTGAATTGCACGAGCCTTACGAGTATTACGATAGGCAACAGCGTGACGAGCATAGGCAGTAGTGCGTTTTTCGGTTGCACAAGCCTTACGAGCGTCACAATACCAGACAGCGTAACAAGCATAGGCTATTCCGCCTTCAACAGATGCTCAAGCCTTACGAGCATCACGATACCAAATAGTGTAACAAGTATAGGCAGTTCTGCGTTCAGTTATACTGCATATTACTACAATAACGATAATTGGGAAAATAATGTATTGTACATTGGAAATCATTTGATTGAAGCCAAACAGGAGATTAATGAAGTTTATATTGTAAAAGTTGGAACGGTATGTATTGCCAGTCATGCATTCTATAATTGCAAAAGATTGAAAAGCATAACAATTCCGAATAGCATCAAAAGATTTGGACCATACACATTCGATGCTTGTACTGATTTAAGAATCATCAATTTCAATGGCACTCAAGAACAATGGAATGCAATAAACAAAGACAGCGGTTGGACTTATTGCTCTGGTCCACACACTATAACCTGCACCGACGGCACGATTACAACGTATTAATCAAACCGAATTTTCCGAACCAAAGTTAAAAAATCAAGATTATAATTACACAAAACCCGAGTTAAGCTTTAAGGCTCAGCTCGGGTCTTGTTTTATATATGTCACATATATCATTCAACGAATATCTTTTGATACTGCTTGCCCTCCATCGCATTGATGAAGGTCGGATAAAGCAGTTCGAAATTCGCCACGAGAGAATGCGGCTTATTGACGGGGTCATCCTGCGTCATCGGCACAAAATACACATTCTTTCTTGAATACATAACCGCGATATTCTTTAAATTTGCCGACAATGCGTCGTTTGTTGCGAGCGAGATAACGAGCGGACGGTCGGAGCGCAGATGCGCCTTTGCCGCCATACATACCGCGGTATCGGTTATACCCGAGGCAAGCTTGGCAAGCGTATTCCCCGTGCACGGGCATATTATAAGACCGTCAAGCACTGTTTTGGGTCCCAACGGCTCGGCGTCCACTATCGTGTGAATGACCTTATGTCCGCACATATCTTCAAGCTTTGCGGAAAGTTCCGAGGCGACGGTAAATCTCGTGTCCGTACTATATACATTTTCACTTACGATCGGTATGACTTCATATCCCGCATCAAGCAATTTTTGCAGTTGCTCAAGAGATCTTGCAATCGTGCAAAACGATCCGCAAAGTGCGTATCCTATCACGAGCTCACCCCCTCGACGCGGAGTATTTCAAGAATGGTGTCTCCGATGATCTGTCCTGCGCTTATCGGTGCACATTTTCCCGGCAAAGACGCCGCGCGTATGACCTCGATCCCCGTATCTTTAAGTGCGTTTATATCAAATCCTCCCGGTGCCGAGGCAAGATCTATAACAAGAGTATTCTTATCCATAGCTTCTATTACCTCACGATTAAACACCCAATACGGTACGGTATTAAATATGACGTCATACCCCGAGCACAAAGCGCTAAGCGAGCTCTTCCCTGCTTCATAAGTAATTTTCAGAGTCTTGCAGCCGTCTATCTCGGCGTAAGCAAGGTCGCTCGGTTTTCTTGCCGCTACCGTTACATCCGATTTCATAGCAAGAAGCATTCTCGAAAGCGCTTTCGATATCCTTCCGTAGCCAATGACCGCGCTCTTGCTCGAATGAATCGTCTTATCAAGCGTGCGCATCGCGAGCTCAAGTGCGCCCTCGGCGGTCGGAAGTGCGTTTTTTATTTGCAAAAGCTCATTTTCATAGTAATCTATCGCCTTAAAGCCTGCTTTTTTAGCCGCTTCCTTGAACGCGGGGCTGAGTCTTCCGCCGAGTATCAGTGGCTTTTTTCCGTCGTACAGTTTATCGTCAAGCAGAGTTTGAAGTCTTACGGGAGGCAGCTCGGGGCTTAAGGGACAGCTTATACGCACGCCGTCGGAGGATGCCGGCAAGGGTAATATGACCACATCGCAGTCTTTTAACGCATCCTTAATTTCTCGGTATATTACGGCGTCTCCGATCTCCCCGTTTCCGCCGTCTATCCCCCACATACTTACATAGGCAAATTCCTCACACAGCCTGTGTGCGACGGACAGCTGTCTTACGTCGCCGCCAAGCAAAGTTAATTTTATATCATTATTCATAGTATCCATTCCGTTTCTCTAAGTATATTGCGGTAAACAAGTACCTCTAACATAATATGCGAGAGAGCGGCGGCTGATACCATACCGAATGACGGTTTATACGGGATATTCGAGCCTTGTTGTATGCAAAACGCAAAAAGGATGTACCGTTGTATATCAAAAGCACATCCTTTTCAATATTTAATTCGACATTTAACTTTAAAGTTATTTGAGATTCTTTGTAAGTTTAGTTGCTTCCTTATAAGGTCTTACAAGAAGATATATAATGATCGCAAGCACTGCGCAAGCCGCGATAACACCGATCACGTTTGCGGATCCCATAATGAGAGAACCGAACTGATATATCATCAGCGCCACGGCATAAGCAAATATGCACTGATATGCAAGAGCAAAGCAAGTCCACTTTGCGGAGTTCATCTCACGTCTGATCGCCCCCATTGCCGCAACGCAAGGCGCGCAAAGCAGGTTAAACGCGAGGAATGCGTACGCCGCAATCTGCGACATTCCCTCAAAATCAAGTACACCGAATACTCCGACTATCTCTTCCTTTGCAAGAAGTCCCATAACCGTCGCGATAGAAGCCTTGATATTTCCGAATCCGAGAGGAACAAACAACCAGGAAATTGCGCCGCCGATCATACCGAGAATACTGTTTTCGAGCGCCATTTCGGAGTCAAACATAAATTTACCGTCAACGACGCCGAATACCGATCCGCCCCAAACTATTATTGAGGAAAGAAGTATAACGGTTCCCGCTTTCTTGATAAACGAGCTGCCGCGTTCCCACACTGATCTGAATATATTTGTGATCGTGGGCATATGGTACGCGGGAAGCTCCATTACAAACGGAGAGGGATCGCCTGCAAACATCTTGGTCTTTTTGAGCATTACACCCGATATAACTATCGAGACGATTCCGAGGAAATAAGCCGACGGTCCTACCCACCACGCGCCCCCGAAAAGTGCGGTCGCTATCAATGCGATAACGGGAAGCTTGGCACTGCACGGCATAAATGTAGTCGTCATAATCGTCATACGGCGGTCTCGCTCGTTTTCTATCGTTCTCGAAGCCATAATACCCGGCACGCCGCATCCCGTTCCGATAAGCATCGGAATAAAGGATTTACCCGAAAGTCCGAACTTACGGAAAAGTCTGTCCATCATAAAGGCGATACGAGACATATATCCGCAGGCCTCGAGGAATGCAAGGAACATAAAGAGCACGAGCATTTGAGGAACAAACCCGAGAACCGCACCGACTCCGCCGATAATACCGTCAAGAAGCAAGCTTTCGAGCCATTCGGCACAGTTCAAAGCGTCAAGTCCTTTTTCGACGAGAACGGGAATACCCGGCACCCAAACGCCATAATCGGAGGTCTGCGGTGCGCTTTCCATAGCGGTGTCATAAATAGCCGTGATATCATATCCATCGGCTTTCAAAACTTCCGCGTACGTACCATATTGTTCTTGAAATGCTTTAAATTTGCCGTCGCTTACAGCTTTTGCAAGTTCTTCTGCGCCCTTGACATCTGCCGCCACAGCGTCATTTACTATCGTCTTGAGCTCTTCGGTAAAAATATGCTCGGAAGCATATTCATTTATAACTTCTTCATATTCCCCACTTCCTATTCCAAACAGGTGGAAGCCGTCTCCGAAAAGTCCGTCATTGGTCCAATCCGTGACCCATGTTCCGACTGTAGTCACCGATATGTAATAAACAAGGAACATTATAAGCGCAAATATCGGAAGTGCCGCCCATCTGTTCGTAACGACTCGGTCGATCTTGTCGGAGGTCGTAAGCTTTCCGTGGTTCTTTTTCTTATAGAAGGTCTTGACAAGCTCGGTTATGTAGGTATATCTTTCGTTTATAATAATATTTTCGGAATCATCGTCAAACGCCGTCTCGACCTTTTGTATGTCTTTTTCGATATGAGCGATCAGCTCATCGGGCAACTTGAGCTCATCAAGCACCTTATCATCGCGTTCGAATATCTTTATCGCATACCATCTTTGTCTTTCCTCGGACATATCGTGAATAGCGGCTTCCTCTATGTGAGCTATCGCGTGCTCGACCTTGCCGGAAAATGTAGGTGTCGGTGCGGGCTTGCCTTCGTTTGCCGCCTCGATCGCCAACTCAGCCGCCGCGATAACGCCGTCGCCTTTCAGTGCCGAGATCTCGACGACCTTACATCCGAGCCTGCGAGAAAGCTCCTCAATATCAATCTTATCACCGTTTTTCCTTACAACGTCCATCATATTAATAGCTATAATCATCGGTATACCGAGCTCTGCAAGCTGTGTTGTAAGGTATAGATTACGTTCAATGTTGGTACCATCGATTATATTTAATATCGCATCGGGACGTTCGCCCACGAGATAGTTTCTCGCAACGACTTCTTCAAGTGTATAAGGCGAGAGCGAGTAAATACCCGGAAGGTCTGTGATTATTACGCCGTCGTGCTTTTTGAGATAGCCTTCCTTCTTTTCTACCGTAACTCCGGGCCAATTTCCTACGAACTGATTTGAACCGGTAAGCACATTAAACAATGTAGTCTTGCCGCAATTGGGATTCCCCGCAAGGGCGATTCTGATATCCATTTTTTTGATCGGATCCTTTCTTGTTATGTTGCATTATTCAGCTTTTTGAATGTTAGTTTAAGCTAACCTTGTTTCCTTAAAATAAGCAGGGATATTCCCCGCGCCCGGCATATCGCCACTTTTAACTTTATTCTACGTCTATCATATCCGCATCGGCTTTGCGAAGTGTAAGCTCATATCCACGAACATAGATCTCAATAGGATCTCCGAGCGGTGCCACCTTACGGACATACACCTCGACTCCCTTGGTTATTCCCATATCCATTATTCTGCGCCTTATTGCGCCCTCTCCGCGTACCTTTACTACCTTTACCGTCTCACCAATCTTTGCGTCTTTCAACGTCTTCATAAAAATATACCTCCGAGATTTTTTACACCTGCAAGGATGTGGCTACTTTATGCCGTCGGTCGGTTTGATCTCCGCCGCCTCGCCTCGCAAGTTAGTCCTCGCTAACTATTCGATATTATATACTTTAAATTGCCATTTGTCAACGTTTTTTTGCGTTTTCTCAAGCTTTTTTCAAATTTCATCAATTAGTACAACTGTATATTGACTATTTGTGATCTCAACGCTAAAATTGCACAAAACGCTACGACCGTGTCTGAGTACTCGACTCTGAATTTTCTTCGGGCACAGGACGCACGGATACCTCACCATATTTTAAGATCTTTGCGCCCTTTCTCGAAAATACCATAAGCCCACCGTCGTCACTGATCCCCATAACTATCGCCTCGTATGGTTCACCGTCTCCGCTGACCGTGACTTTTTTATCAATAATGCGGCAATTCATTCTGTAATATTCAAGAAAATGCTTGCTCTTAAGTTGCTTCGGATATTTTGACAGCTGTTTTACGATATGATCAGCAAGCTTTTTTCCGATCTTTGCTTTTTTCTTTTCGTGAACAGATACAGAGCACGCGATCCCTTCAAGTTCCGGCGGGAAATCAATGCTTCCGAGATTGATACCTATACCGACAATTATATACGCCTCTCCGTCAATACCTTTATGCGTTTCGCAGAGTATTCCCGACACCTTGCCCCCATCCGATATGATATCGTTTACCCATTTGATACCAACATCTGCTCGGCAGATCTTTCGCAAGGCTTTGCAGACACACACCGCTGTGTACAGAGTAATAAGTGACTCTCCGTCGTCGAGCGCTTGCGGCTTCAACAGCACAGACATATATAGTCCACCATTCGAATAAAAGCTTCTTTGAAGTCTTCCCCTGCCCTTTGTCTGTTTTTGAGCAATAACTGTAGTAAATTCTGGAGCACCGCCCTTCGCAAGCTCGGACAGCGTAAGGTTGGTAGACTCAAGTTCTTCGTAACATATAAGATTGTATGTCATAGGTTTTTCCTTTTTGATTTTTAATTTCAATTTAATTTAAACGTCAGCTTTTCCGGACCGCACACGATGTTAACATCGCTGTACTCCGTGCTTACGCGAGAATAGGCGGCAACACTCTCGTTTGCGAAGATCAAGGCGCTCGTAACGCTCGGATCAAACGAACAGTCATAACGAAGCTTGGTATTCGGACCGTGATTACCGAAGATAACATATTCGTCGCTTTTTATCGATTTCGATATTTTCTCCCACATCGAAGTTTCCGATGCCGATTTTCCGATATAGGCAACGGATTTTCCGCGTGACTCGAGGGTTATATAAATGACGGGCTGTACCGAACGCGATATATATTCACGCTCGATCCTTATTTGACCGTCACCAAACACACTGAGGCTCTCACTCGATAGGCTGTCATAAAGCACGACGGACACCTCGGATTCCTCTGCACGGCACAGGATATCGTTCATAATATAGTATTCGTCAGTCGTCAAAGGTATAGGGAGCCATATCTGCTTGACTATGTAGTTATTCATATATCTGCCAAGACTCGTTACG
Source organism: uncultured Lachnospiraceae bacterium (assembly GCA_964653575.1). GTDB lineage: Bacteria > Bacillota > Clostridia > Oscillospirales > CAG-272 > HGM12650. The sequence goes on along the minus strand of CAZZFP010000003.1, from coordinate 44,485 downwards.
TGCTTTTTATGATAATGAGTAAGTATTATAACATCCGTTACCGTGTTTCCCGATTTGCCGATCGTGTCTGCCGCAAGGTTCAAATGCGAATAGCTTCCGTCGGATATATCACACACCACGGCGCCGTCGGTAGAGGAAAACACGAGCATCTCTCCCATAGAATTTCTTTGAATATACGTCGCACTGACAGTAGTATCGAAATTATTTATCAAAAGTGCCACGCAAAACAGCAGACACGGTGCAAGCACCGGGATCGAAAGGAGAATCTTTTTATTTATTCTTACGATAAGCATAACAACCAAAGCCAGGGTCATAGCTATGACTATAAAGCTTACAAAGCGGTAAGAAAGCGATATCGTCGCGTGATCCCACGATGACACGGTATGAGTCAGCTTGATAAGCATATCGGATATCGCGCTCGCCGCCAAAGAAAGCAATTTTCCTACCGTCGGGACAGAGCCGATCGTAAAGCAAACGAGTGATATTATTATCAGAGCGTACACCATAGGTGTGACCGCAATAGTTATTATTGGCGAGAGGAGCGAAAGCTCGCCGAAATATAACCACATAAAAAAGGTCACTGCAATATTTGCGCATATTCCCGTTATCAGTGCCGAGGTGATATAGATGACGCCCCTGAGCCATTTGCGCTTTTGCGCCGATCTGCTCATTCTGCCGATCCACTGTGAAAAGATGTCACTGCCGACCACTATGCCGAGAGTAGCAAACAAGGAAAGCCAATACGCCGCGTCGCATACGGCAAACGGAGATACCATCAATATAACGGCGCCCGCAAGGAACAGATTTGTAAGTGTATCGGACCGACCTCCTATTAGCGAAGTGATATAAGTCACCGTTACCATTATGAAGGCTCGCGCCGCCGACACCGAGCATCCGGTCAAAACAAGATATGCCGGCGCTATAGCGCAAAGGATAATTATTTTGGGAGTCCTTCCGACGCCTAATTTACCAAGCAAAAAGCCGAATATTCCAAGCAATATAGAAAGGTGCATACCGCTAAGCGCCAGAATATGCGATATTCCCGAACGTTTAAAATCTCTTTGCACCGCATCCGGTATCTTGTCCTTGTTTCCGAGCAAAAGCGCGCTTGCAAGTCTGCCGGAAGTATTTCCGAGCGAGGACATAAGCCTTGCGCTCAAAAGTTCATTCAGCTGACGTGCGTATATTGCAAGACCTTTGACCTCGGTATCGATAACATTTATATTCGTTTTCAAAGTACCGTCTGCGTTGACTTCCGACGGATCGTCGATGAACAGCATCCGATAACCGTCGGACAGAAATGAGATAGCGGAGCCGCTGCCGTAGAGAGCCGAAATTTTATCTCCGATAAGCACGGCATCGATCTCATACCCGGGCTGAAGATCACATTCATAATCGCATTCAAGAAGAGCTTTGATATTTACGCGTTCTCCGTTTATTTCATACACTTTTATCCCGAGAACGGAATAAAAGCTGTCACTGCTTTTGCGTTCTGTTACCACCGCATTTACTTCACACGTATCTCCGTAGTACTGCCCGCACAACTCATCCGTACGTTCAAAGCATACGTAAGATACCGTCAGTGCCGATATAGCAAAGATAGCTGCGACTCCTGCCGCCACAGCCGAGCTCTTGCTCAGCTTTCCGCAAAGTGCCGCGATAAGCACGCATATAACACTGACCGTCACCAAGGATCCGAGAATAGCCTTCCCCGTCATATTAAAGCAAAAACCGAGGGCGGATACCGCCATATAGACAGCACAGCAAAGACACAAAGGTCTGTTTCTGAACAATCGCATAGGTATCCGCCCCTTTATAGTTTATTGTTTTACTTTTAATGGCAATAGTCTCGCATAAGCCCAATATACAAGCGTACTCATTTTATCATATTTGTTGCCGATTTTCAACAGTTTTTTACTGTTTTTTCACCATTTAAGACAATGATCGCAAAAAAATTCAAGCAAAAAGCAATTTGAACCATTCAAAATGATCAAAACATCGATATCTGATCGGTCTCGTTAAGTCCGTCAAGAGCGCCGTTACGTCTCAAAATTTCTATGACAGATTTACTGAGCTTTGCACGTATCTGAAGATCCTCGACCGAGAAGAAAGGCTCTATATTACGCTCATTTATTATACTCTCTGCCGCGCTGTCACCGAGTCCTCCGAGCGATGAAAACGGCATTCTAATGTTACCGTTCTCGGGAAGGAACGCGTGCGAATCGGACTTTTGAAGGTTTACAGGTAAAAATCGTATACCTCTCGCCATACATTCGTTGGCAAGCTGAAGAACGGACACCATTCCCTGCTCCTTTGCAGTCGCGTCTTTGCCGCGGCTTTCGATATCCTTTATGGTATTTCTGACCGCCTGTCTGCCCTTTCCGACTATCTCGGCGTCAAATCCGCCCGGAGCAACCGTCAGCATAGCCGCATAGAAAACGATGGGCATATGTACCTTATACCATCCGAGACGTATCGCCGACATAACATACGCGGCGGCGTGTGCTTTCGGGAACATATATTTGATCTTAAGACAGGATCCGATATACCAATCCGGCACACCGTGACTCTTCATATTCTCTATCCATTCGGGTGTAAGTCCTCTGCCCTTACGGACGGATTCCATTATTTTAAACGACGCGGCATTGTCAACACCGTATCTGATAAGGTCATTCATAATATTGTCACGGCATCCTATAACGGTGGATATCGTGCATATTCCGTCCTTTATCAGCTCCTGAGCGTTGCCGAGCCATACATCCGTACCGTGTGAAAGTCCCGAGATCGACAACAGATCGGCAAAAGTCTTGGGCTTGGCCTCTTCAACCATTCCGATAACAAATTTTGTACCGAATTCGGGAAGACCGTAGGTTCCTATGTTACAGTCGATATCCTCGGGGGATATTCCCAGAGGCTTTGTTGAGAGGAATAGCTCATACACAGATTTATCGTTCATCTTGACGTCCATTACGCTTGTCCCCGAGAAACGCTCAAGCCACTTATATTTCGTGGGAATATCGTGTCCGAGCTCGTCGAGCTTAAGGATGGTATCGTGAAGATATGAAAACGCAAAGTGCGTTGTTACTATGTCCGATTTGGGATCATCGGCGGGATGCTGAACAGGGGTAAAATCGTACACCTCATATTCACGAGGTACAACTATGATGCCTCCCGGATGCTGACCCGTGGTACGCTTAACTCCGACGCAGTTCTGAACTATCCTGTTTGTCTCGGCACGCGAGAGGCTCATTTTGTTCTCTTCGAGATACTTCATTACGAAGCCGTATGCCGTCTTATCGGCAAGAGTTCCGAGTGTTCCTGCGCGAAAAACGTTCTCGGAACCAAAAAGTTCCTCTGTGTATTTATGTACCTTACCCTGAACGTCACCCGAAAAGTTCAGATCGATATCCGGAGATTTATCGCCGTAGAATCCGAGGAAGGTCTCAAAAGGAATGTCGTGTCCATCTCCTATGAGCTTTTCGCCGCATACGGGGCATACCTCGTCGGGAAGGTCAAAACCGGAGCCGTATTCGCCGTTCGTGAAAAAGCGGCTGTACTGACATTTCGGACAGTAGTAGTGCGGAGGCAAGGGATTTACCTCGGAGATACCCGACATCGAAGCGACAAGCGAAGAACCGACGGATCCTCTTGATCCTACCAAATAGCCGAGACTCTCGCTGTAATATACAAGCTTTTGTGCTATCATATAAAGTACGGCAAATCCGTGCTTTATGATCGAGTCAAGTTCTTTCTTAAGACGGTTAGCAACTATCTCAGGTACGGGATCTCCGTAAAGTCGCTTTGCCTTCGTCCAGCACAGCTCTTGAAGCTCATCCTCCGCGCCTTCCATATTAGGCGTATAAGTTCCCTTAGGTATCGGACGAACGTCACCTATCATATCGGCAATAAGGTTCGTATTAGTTACAACGACCTCATAAGCTTTTTCTTTTCCGAGATACTCAAATTCCTTCAGCATCTCATCGGTCGTTCTGAAATAGAGCTTATGAACATTGGACGCATCCTTAAATTTCATACCTGTGAGCAGGATACGCCTGTATATATCATCCTCTTCGTTGATATAATGGGCGTCGCATGTCGCCACAACGGGCTTGTTATACTTTTCACCGAGCTCTACGATCTTTCGGTTCAAATCGCGCAAGGCATCTTCGTTTGCTACCGATCTTTCCTCAATAAGAAACCTGTTGTTTGCGATGGGCTGGATCTCAAGATAATCGTAAAACTCAACTATCCTCTCTATCTCCGCCTCGGGCTTACTCTCAAGCAAAGCTCTGTACAGCTCGCCTGCCTCGCAAGCCGATCCGATCAAAAGTCCTTCCCTGTATTTTTCAAGTAAGGTCTTGGGTATACGCGGATGTCTGCGATAATATTTCAAATAGCTTTCGGATATGAGACGATATAGGTTCTTAAGTCCAACCTGATTTTTTACAAGTATTACCTGGTGATATGTATTCAGCTTCAGGGGATCGGAATTAGAGGTCATTTCGATGTTAAGTCCATCAAAGGTATTGATGTCCATACCCCTCAGCTTGTCTACCATTGCAAAATATATTTTTGCAAGTATATCTGCGTCATCGCAGGCGCGATGATGATGGAAATCTTCAAGTCCGAAATATTTTGCTACCGTATCAAGCTTATGATTCTTTATATCCGTATTCAAAAATCTTGAAAGAGCTACGGTATCAAGATACGAAAATTTAAAATCCATATCAAGGAGCTTCGCATTATGCCTTATAAATGAGGTATCAAACCCCGCATTATGAGCGATAAGCAGCTTGCAGCCTCCTATGAAATCATAGAACATAGGCAACGCCGTGTCTATCGTCGGAGCACCTTTCACCATACTGTCATCGATCGACGTAAGAGACGTAATATTATCGGGAATCGGACATTCCGGATCAACATAGGTATCAAAAACATCGACTATCTCACCATTCCTGACCTTTACCGCACCGATCTCTATTATCTTACATTCAAGCGGCGAAAGTCCGGTCGTCTCAATATCGAACACTATCGCCTCGTCATCGAATGAACCGTGATATTCTCCCGTGACCGCGCCCGCGGTATCGTTGACGAAGTAAGCCTCGATGCCGTATATCACCTTCATTCCGCACTTATCTGCCGCAAGCATTGCCTCGGGATATGCCTGAACATTTCCGTGATCCGTTATTGCGACGGCTTTGTGTCCCCATTTCTGTGCCAGCTTGACTATTACATCGGGGGGAATGATCGCGTCCATCGCGGACATCTGTGTATGAAGATGAAGCTCCACACGCTTTTCTTCCGCTGTGTCCGTTCTTGCAAGCTTCTTTATTTTCGCTATTGAAGAATATTGAAATATAAGCTCGGGCTTTTTCCCATCCTTGCGGTACTCTTCTTTAGCGGATCCCTTGACAGCAATGACAGATCCGACAGAGGCGAGCTCCTCAAGTTCGCGAGCATCCTCGATCTCCATATTTCTTTTATGTATTTCAATAGAGGCATTTCCGTCGCTTATACTTATTTTTACGTGTCTCTTATCTCCCGCGCGGCTGTCCTCTTTTTCAAACAGAAATACCTCACCCAATATAACGCAAGAACCGACAGGTCTGTCTATACTCGATATGGCGATCGGTGTTATATCAAATTTTGCTCCCAACGCGTATTCAGGCTCAGATATATCGAAGGTTGTATGACCTATACGGCATATACCGTTCTCGATCCGAGGCGTCGCATCTTCATTATAAACAGAAGCGGCACGCGGAAACGTCTGTGTATCATCAGATACGTCAGTGACATTGCTCTGCTCCGTACCGGACGGTCTTGATTCATAATCTTCAAGTGCTTTGGCAAGCTTGGCATCCATATTGTCAAGCAAGGTATCGCGACTTTCAAAAGCCTTTCCGCGCTCAATATTTCTGTCGGGGACAAAGATCACCTCAACATCGATACCAAACTCGCTTTTTATTATTCTTGACATAATCGCAGGTGTCTGAGCATCATTCATAAGATCCACACCGCTGTCCGCAAACGGAATATGTACTTCAAGCAACCTTTTATCATCCGAAAGCGTATATCGGTAATTGCCGAAAAAGCCCTTTGCCACTATTCCGGCATATTCGGTCTCTTTTATTATCTCGGGAATATAATCATTGTCAAAGCATTCGCTCGGATATTTCGGCAAAAGCTTTACATGGGATAATTCATAAGCTCGGCAGATTTCCGACTCAACTCGATAAAGCTCGCCCTTATCTATCGGCGAGGTAAAGCTGAGGTTTGCCTCGATTATTCTTCTTTCTTTATCCGCACGTACGGTTATATCCGTAGCCGAATCCAACCATTCCTTCGTATCCGTGTCGGGTATGTATCTTGAAAATATCTCTGTAAACTTTTTAGCCATCTTTATTCCTTTACTTTCGGACACATCTCGGAGTCTTGAGTTTATTTATCTTTTTCCTTCGAAATGCGTTTAACTTCATTTATAAGTCTTTCAACTATGCTGTTTTCCGGTATCTTTTCAAGTATCTCTCCGTGTGAAAAGAGCAAAGCTTCACCTATACCGCCTGCAATTCCGATGTCGGCTTCTCTCGCCTCACCCGGACCGTTTACGGCACATCCCATAATTGCAACCTTTACGGGACAGGACATTATTCCCTCTTTGACTGCCGCTTCCTCAAAGCTTTTGACTATCGATATAAGATCTATCTTTGTTCTGCCGCAGGTCGGACAACTTACTATACTGAGTCCGCACTGCCCCTCAATCTCAAGTGCTCTTAGTATCTTCTTCGCGGCGGCTACCTCTTTAACGGGATCGGCAGTAAGCGAAACTCGCAGTGTATCTCCTATGCCGTCGCAAAGCAATGCTCCGATGCCCGCGGCACTCTTGACCATTCCGATATCTTCACTTCCCGCCTCGGTAACGCCTATATGGATAGGATAATCACACATCCGCGCAAGAAGCTTATTTGCTTTTATCATTCCGTACGGATCCGACGCCTTTATAGAGATAACTATATTGTTAAAATCGAATTTTTCAAGCAAGCGCGTGTGGAACATAGCACTCTCGCAAAGTGCCTCCGGGGTAGGCGCGCCGTATTTTGCCAATATATGCTTCTCGAGCGAGCCGCTGTTCACGCCTATCCTTATCGGAATATTTTTCTGACTGCATATACGGCATACTTCCCTTACCTTCTCGTCGTCTCCGATATTTCCCGGATTTATCCGTATCTTATCCGCACCAGCAAGTGCTGAGGCAACGGCGGCACGGTAATCGAAATGTATGTCGGCAACGATAGGCATCTTAATTCCGGCAAGCTTTATTTTTTCCAACGTCTTGGCAGCCTCTGGAGTCGGAACGGTTATACGAGCTATGTCGCACCCCGCAACCTCAAATTTCCTCAACTGAGCTATTGTGGCATCGGGATCGAATGTGTCCGTATTGGTCATAGATTGTACGGCGATCGGTGCATCTCCGCCAATAGCGATATCGCCTATATTTATTTTTCTTGTCTTTCGTCTGATTAAATTATAATTCATTTTTGTTCGTCCCTATGATAGTAAGATAATTTGTCAGGTAAAAAGTCCGAATATGTCTTTAACACATATAAATCCGATAAAGCCGAGCAGGATAAGCATACCTATCGCGTGGATATAATTTTCAATATCGCTGTTTACGATCGGTTTACCTATGCAAAGCTCTATAAGATAGAACAAAAGATGTCCTCCGTCAAGCGCAGGTATCGGCAAAAGATTCATAACACCGAGATTTATACTTATTACAATGAACAAGTACAAAAGATTGAGCGCATCTCCGCTTTTTGCAACCTCGGTTATCTGTTCGGTAACACCGATAGGTCCGGATATCGCCTCGACACCGTATCTGCCGCCGATAAGTCCCGCCAGCGAATCCCATACCATTTTAACGGTAGAGAGCGAGCGAGTCCAGGCGTGTTTTATCACGTTTCCTACCGTCTTGGGCTCGGCTTTAAGATAAAAATCGTACACTCCGATAGTTATTCCGCTTTGAACATCCGTCGGAAAATGCACGTCGGGAATTAGCCGTTCTTCTCCGTCACGAATGACCACGATATCGATCGCCTCGTATCCCTGCATCATTATCTCATATACGACCTCATTGCCCGTATAAACGCGTGTGCCGTCCACCTTGATTATCGTATCTCCCTCGCGAAGTCCGCGAATATCGCTGATAGAAATATCTTGAAACTGATCGATAGTATTCGATGCAAGATTTCCGGATGCGGTAACAAGCACCGCCATAAGCAAAAATCCGAGCGCCAAATTCATAAGCGGTCCGGCAACGGTTATGATGATCCTTTGCCATACCGGCTTATTGCAAAGTGCCGCCTCGTTGTCGGAGCTTTCATTCTCGCCGTCCATACTTACAAATCCCCCTATGGGAAAAAGGCGCAAAGAGTACGCGATCCCGCTCTTCTTTGATGTCTTTGAAAATATCTTAGGTCCCATTCCTATGGCGAATTCATTTACCTTAACCTTGCACGCCAAGGCTGCTATAAAATGTCCGAGCTCGTGAATAAACACGAGAAAGCCGAACAAAAGTATTGCCAATATAATATACAAGCTGTATTCACTCCCCTATCTTTTCGTGTGCACGGACTCTTGCCTCCCTGTCACACTCAAGTATATTCTCAAGACTTTCCGATGCTGTCCCGTAAGTCATACTATCACAGACCTCGCATACGGTCTCCATTATGTCATAAAACCCTATCCTGCGCCGCAAGAAAGCCTCTACCGCGACCTCATTCGCGGCGTTGAGTATTGCCGGCATAGCACCGCCGTCTCGCAGAGCTCGCTTAGCTCTGTTCAAAAGCACAAAGGTATCTCCGTCAGCCTCGGCAAAGGTCAGCTTTCCAAGTCTTGCAAGATCAAGCTTCTTTCCGTCCCCCTCGGCATCGTTGTCTCTCTCGGGATAAGTCAGAGCATACTGAACACAATGGCGCATATCGGGTACCGAAAGCTGAGCTATGACGCTATTATCAATATATTCCACCATAGAATGTATTATACTTTCTCTGTGAACGATAACATCGATCTTATCCGCATCCACCGAAAACAAGTGCGCCGCTTCGATTATCTCAAAGCCTTTATTCATCAATGTCGCGCTGTCTATCGTTATCTTGTGTCCCATAGTCCAAGTCGGATGCTTAAGTGCCTGCTCAAGAGTTATATTCTTCAGTTGCTCGGTCTTATGTCCGAAAAAAGGGCCTCCGGATGCAGTAAGTATGAGTCTGTTAACCTCCGTGCCGTTTCCCGCACGCAAACATTGATGGATCGCACAGTGCTCGCTGTCTACGGGGAGAAGCTCGGTTTTCTTTCTCGATACCTCATCCATAACGATCCTGCCCGCAATAACAAGAGACTCCTTGTTTGCAAGTGCAAGTCGTTTGCCAGATCTTATGACAGAAAGCGTCGGCATAAGTCCCGCTTTACCGAGTATGGAATTCACTGCCGCATCCGCCTCGGTCTCTTCTATCATGCGGCAGATACCGTCGCTTCCCGAATATACTTTTATATCTGTATCGGAAAGGGAGATCTTTAGCGCATCTGCCGCCGCCTCGTCAGACATAGCAACGGCACGCGGCTTAAATTTTCTTGCCTGCTCTTCAAGTCTCTTATAGTTTCTGTTTGCACTGAGTCCGCAAATGCGTATGCCTTTAGCGGCCGCAACGTCAAGTGCCTGCTCACCGACAGATCCCGTAGATCCAAGCACTATTGTGGACGGATATTCTCTTATCATTTATTTTTATACCTCACAGTTTACTTCTATGCTATATCAAAAAAGCATTCCGAGCTTTTCGACGATATGTAGCAACGCAAATATTGAGATCGCCACGGCAATGCAGGAATCAAATCTGTCAAGTACGCCGCCGTGCCCGGGAAAGATCTTCCCGTAGTCCTTAACGCCGTATCTTCTCTTAATAACCGACATAACCAAATCTCCGATTTGCGAAACGACCGATGCAACCGCGCCGCATCCGGCGAGTAAAATATAATTCGGCTCGTAATCGGCGATAAGCGAAAGCACGAATCCGTAAAGCACAACAAAAAGTATGCAGAACAATACTCCGCCGATGCTTCCCTCGATGGTCTTTTTGGGGCTGATCTCCGGGCTGAGTTTGTGTTTACCGAAAGCTCTTCCGCAGAAATAGGCAAAGATATCCGTCATCCATGCACCGAGGAATATCACGAGATACAACCAACGTCCGTGGAATAAATCATAATCTCGAACATATACCATAGAAGTAAATCCGAGTGTAATGTATATAGTCGTCATAAACGTCATTGCAGCTTGTTCGACCGTAACGTTTTTGTGCCAAAATACCATAACGGCAAACACCCAGAGAATGTATACAAGCAAGAGAGTTACAAATACATCCGTATTATCTATCCCTACGTCCAAATCATATACAAGTCTTGTGATTATCGGCGACAAAGCCGATACCAAAAGTGATGGAACGGACAAAGCATATATTTTCAACGTTCCCAAGCATTTGAGCATTTCCAAGCAACCAACGGTTGCAAGTATAGCCATGGCTATACCGTAAAACGGAGTTGCGGAGAATATTACCACAGGTAAAAATATTGCGAACGCTACCAGCGCGGTTATTACTCTTGTTTTCATAACAGATCTCCTATCGCAAAATTACAATTACACACCGCCGTAACGACGTTTACGTGAATAAAATGAATTAACAGCCTTATCGACTTCATCGGAGTTCATATCGGGCCAAAGGCAATCGGTAAAATAGAGCTCCGAATAAGCCGCCTGCCAGAGAAGAAAATTAGAAAGTCGATATTCCCCTCCCGTTCGGACTATCAGATCGGGATCGGCGCAGTGCGATGTATAAAGATATTTTTCAAAAACAGTCTCGTCAACCGCTCCAAGGCCGTCGTTAAGTATTCTGTTGACGGCGTTTACGATCTCGGGGCGCGCGCCGTAGTTCAACGCAATGTTCAGTAAAAGTCCGCGATCCTTCGTAAACTCCTCTATACGATCGATCTTTTTTCTGAATTTTGCATCAAACGGAGACATATCTCCGATAAATTTGATCCTTATATCGTGATCGGAAAAATTATCAAGACATTCATCAAGATATTTATCAAGCAGTTTCATTATGGAATTGACCTCTTTTGCAGGTCTTTTCCAATTTTCGCTTGAAAAGGCGTAAACGGTCACTGCCCGAATACCGATATCTCCGCAGTACTCGGTGATCTTGCGAAAGGTCTCGGCTCCGTGCTTGTGACCGTATTCGCGCGGCTTGCCGCGATTTTGTGCCCAACGCCCGTTTCCGTCCATTATAAAAGCTATATGAGTAAGTCTTTCATCGACCTTTCCTATTCTCTCCCGACCGCCCTCGGCAGAACGGTTTATATTTATTGACATACTGTCCCCCGCTAAACTTATGTTTATTTTTATGGCTTGATCACCGATATATTATAAAATGGGGTCTGCGTCGCATAAAGGACTGACCCCATTGTGCCTTCAAACGGCAATCATTATACACCTACCACATCAATGTGAGCCGCTTAAAAACTACGTTCTCAGATCTCGTTAAGCTCGGCGATCTTTTTATCCGTTAAATTGTCAACGTTCCTTATAAATTTATCGGTCAACTCCTGAACGGATTTTTCGGCATTCTTCTGCTCATCCTCTGTCAGCTCGCCGTCTTTTTTCATTTTCTTGATATCATCGTTTGCGCCTCTGCGGATATTACGAACAGCGACCTTTGCCTCCTCGCCTTCCTTTTGAACCTGCTTTACAAGCTCCTTACGGCGCTCACCGGTAAGCTGAGGGAAAACCAGACGGATGACGGTACCGTCATCACTGGGTGTAATACCTATATCGGAAGCGAGAATGGCCTTTACGATAGCCTTCAAGGTCGTCTTATCGTATGGAGAAATAGTAACCGTCTTGGGATCCGTTACCTTTACGTCTGCCATATTTACGAGAAGAGTGGGAGCTCCATAGTATTCAAATGTGATCTTGGAAAGGATCGCTGTGTTTGCGCGTCCCGCTCTGATGAGCGAAAGGTTGGATTCATAAGCGGCAACTGCCTTTGTCATTTTTTCTTCATAAGGTTTTTTGTTAAAGCTCATTTTCTTTAATTTCCTTTCGTATGTAAATTGTATATCGTTTTTATTCAAGGAACAGCTTCATTTGTGAAGCTTTGTGCCGACCTTCTCTCCCATAACTATACGCATAATGTTGTTCGGATCGGAAAGACCGAAGGCAAAGGTCGGTACGCCTGTGTTGAGGCAGAATGCCGCTGCCGTAAGGTCGATCGCCTTAAGGTTATCCTGAAGTATCTTCGTATACGTAAGCTCGTCATACTTAACGGCACTGCTATCGACGTTCGGATCCGCATTGTATATACCGTCCACGTTCTTTGCCATCAGTACAGCGTCGGCGTCGATCTCGGCGGCGCGAAGAACCGCCGCGGTATCCGTAGTGAAGAAAGGTGCGCCCGTTCCGCCCGCGATGATAACTACCTTTCCGTCAGATAAATATTCCTTAGCTTTGAATGGATCAAAGGTCTCGGCAAATCCCGTTACCTGCGGAGGTGCCATAACCGATGCGCCGACTCCCGCCTCAAGAAGCGCTTCCTGAAGTGCCAAGGAATTTATGACGGTCGCAAGCATTCCCATACGGTCGGCACGGTTCTGATCCATAGCGGACGAGCCCTGCCTTCCTCTCCAGATATTTCCCGCTCCTATGACCACCGCTACCTCTACACCCGCTTCGTTACAGGTCTTTATGGCGTTTGCAATGGTATCGAGGAAGTCAAAGCTTATGACCTCGTTAGGAGATTTTATAGCCTCTCCCGAAAGCTTTAGCAAGATTCGTTTGAATTTCGGCTGTGCGTTTGATACTGTCATATAAGAGGAACCTCCGAACTGAATATTATATTTTGATGTTACCGAATAAAGGCATCAACGTTTCGGAACGTTTCAACCGGAGATATCAAGCCTGACGATCCCCATCCTATATTTTACTCTATTTAACGCGTTTTGTAAATATGTAAAATGTTAAGTTTCTAAAAAATATAAGATTTTTGTAATATTTTTTCACTTATTTCACTCTATTTAAGGCAAGCGGAACCGTATCAAAGCTTTTTTAGCTTTGCATAAGTACCCATAAGCTTCTTTATTCCTACGTTATCAAACATAATTTCATAGATAACATCGGCTCCGACGGGATTTACCGAAAGTATATCTCCTTCTCCGAAAGAGATATGGCTTACCCGATCACCTACATTGAGCCTTTCGACTTTCGTCGCCGCGGGCTTCGACGCCTTCGGCATACCGTAATCCGCGTATTTGCTTCTTGCGGTATTCTCGCTTTTTGTAAGATCATATGAAGAATATCCCGACCTTCCATATCCTTCGTTACTCCATCTGCCGGATGATCCGACATCCGCTCTTTTTGTGCTTGCATTATCCCGTTTGGGAGCATCTATATACTCATCCGGGATCTCCGATAAAAATCTCGACGGAGGGTTGTACGACGTTCTTCCGTAAAGAAGCCGCGACTCTGCCGAAAGTATGTACAACTCCTTCTTAGCACGCGTTATTGCGACGTACGCAAGGCGGCGTTCCTCTTCGATGGCGGCGGGACCCTCCATAACCGTCTGAAGCCCGGGAAAGATGCCATCCTCCATTCCGGGAATGAATACAACGGGAAATTCAAGTCCTTTTGAGCTGTGAACCGTCATCATAACGACCGCATCCGCCGTCTCATCGTATTTATCAACATCGGCAACAAGCGCGTTCTCCTCAAGAAAGCCCATAAGCGATGCCTCATCAGTGCTCTTCATATAATCTATGACTCCGGAGAGGAATTCATCCAGGTTATCCAATCTATCCTTTTCTTCTTCTCCCTTTTCTTCTATGGAATGCCTGTATCCCGAACGCTCCATAGTTTCTTTGACAAGAACATCTAATGGCTCATTCTGCATCATAAATGTCAGTTCATTTATAAGTGAAGCAAATTCAAGAAGCTGCTTTGTGCTTCTCGCAAGTGCTATATACCTTTGACAATTTTCTATGACTTCAAACATAGAGATGCCTTCGGCATCCGCTATCTCGGCTATCGCCTCTATGGTAGCATTTCCGATCTTACGCTTTGGCTTGTTTATTATTCTCTTTAGGCGTTCACGGTCGGAATGGTTGCATATAAGCTGAAGGTATGCCGTGATATCCCTTATTTCCTCGCGATCGTTAAAGCGTGTACCGCCGAGCATACGGTACGGTATGCCGCTTTTGGCAAATGCGCGCTCTATCGTGCTCGACTGTGCATTCGTTCTGTAAAGAATGGCATAATCTCTGAATTCGTGCGCTCCAGACCGAACCTGCCGCCTTATGATGTCAAGGATATACCTTGCTTCCCCGTTTTGATCGTCAAGACGACGTACGGTTATCTTATCGCCACCGCTGCACTCCGTCCAAAGTGTCTTGGCGTGTCTGCCCGTATTATGACGGATTATACCGTTTGCCGCGCCGAGAATTATGTCCGTCGATCGATAATTTTGCTCAAGCCTTATGACCTTGGCATCGGGATAATGCTTATCAAAATTCAAAATATTCTCAATCGTTGCGCCTCTGAATCTGTATATACTCTGGTCATCGTCACCGACTACCATAAGATTTCTGTATCCGTTTGAAAGAAGCTCCGTAAGAATGAGCTGCGCCTTATTCGTATCTTGAAATTCATCGACCGAAACATACTTGAATTTTCTCTGATAGTATGCTCTGACCTCTTCAAAATCACGAAGGAGAAAGACGGTCTGCATTATGATATCATCAAAATCCATAGCATTCGAGTCTATGAGGCGTTGCTGATAGACCCTGTAAACCTTGTGTATAAGCTTAGCTTTATGATCGGTGGAATTAAATGAGTCACCGTAGGCATCGGGAGTGAGCAGCTGCTCTTTTGCGCGACTTATGGCATTGATCGCGGATTTTACCGGCAACACCTTTTCGTCTATATTACATTCTTTTATCGCGTTGGTAATTGCTTTTTTGGTATCATCGGTATCGTATATCGTAAATCCCGATTTGTATCCGAGCTTTTCGGCGTGCGAGCGTAGTATTCTGACACACACCGAGTGGAAGGTTCCCGCCCAAACGTCTTTTGCTATGGTGTCATCCTCAAGCTCCGTGCATAGCCTTGACTTTATCTCGTTTGCCGCCTTATTTGTAAACGTGATGGCAAGCACCTGCCACGGAGGACACGGATCGGAAGCAAATCCGCAAAGAAATGCGGGCTCTGGATTCTCCTGTGTTTTTGCAAACTGCTCAAAGAAAGAGACGGTCTCCTCATTCATATCCATACCGCGCGGAATGTCATCCGAATAGTAAGCATTTCCGTATCTTATTATAAACGCTATTCTTTTTACGAGCACCGTGGTCTTGCCGCTGCCCGCGCCCGCGAGTATCAGCAAGGGATTGTTCACCGTAAACACAGCACTTCTCTGCTCGGGATTCAAATATGCGTAAGCCTTCTCGAATATCTCACGCTTGGCACTCAAAAATCTTTTTTCGTATGTATTCATATATGGGGTCCTTTATGATTTAGTATCCGCAATACAGGGCTACTGCAAATATGCAGCAGCCCCATTCTGATATTTTATCTTAACGCGCAAAAGTTATCTCTGCTCGTTCTGCTCACTCTGCTTATTCTGAGCATTTTTGTGGTTCTGCTTGTTCTGACCGTTCTGATTATTTTGATTCTGCTGATTCTGATTTTGCTGATTCTGCTTGCTCTGGCTATTTTGATTATTCTGCATAATTGTGATCTCCTTTGATATTTGGAATACTGTTACACGTGTAAATCAAGTTACACGCATAAGTATTATCACAATCGTGCCGTATTATTCAGATAATGTAAGAGTAAAGTTCGGATCAGTCGTGCCGCTTCAGTCAAGAATATAACGCTGATCAATAAAATAAATTATATCCGAAATTGCACTGATAAACGACGCGGCGAATGCTATTGCAAATATAAGATCTATAAACCAAATACTTCCCGGTATCACCCGTTGCATCATGGGTGCGAGTAGCGGATGTGCTTCGATAAAGCTGTTCGGAAGGAAGGTGTTTATGGTCTGATACTGCTTGAAGCAATCATACATTACAGCCGTGATCGCACTGAGCATCGCAAATATTCCCGTTCTTTTGAGAGAACCCTGCAATTCTTTACGGAGCACACCTTGTTGCTCGTTAAAAAATCCGCTGTCCGTATTGTGCGTAATATAACCGCAGTGCCCTTTTATTATGTCGGAAAGCGCACGCGCGACAAACACAAATGCCACCACGAACAAAAGGCTCTCCACAGCAGTGGACACGCGCATCAACGTATAAGTGTCGTACGCATCGGGATCTCTGAACATAGTTTCAAATGTTTCGTAAACAACATTATAGTAGGCGTTTATATAAGACGCAACAGCACTTGCGCATCCGTAAACGGAAAGGGCTGCGACCGCGGAAGCATATCTGCTCTTAGTGATATATTTACGAAGCAGGCAGATAGCCGCTATACCTGTGACAGCAAACAAAACATCCGGAATCACGTTGTAATAATTTACATAAAAATCTATCGCGAAGACAGCGGCGATTTTTAGCCAGAACAAGGCAAAATGCAGTCTTCTTCTGACAAACAGCCCCTCCCTTACAAGAACCTTGGTCCTGTAAGCATCCCGAAGTCGCTCCATAAATTCGCTGTCCTTGATGATGAGAGCGATATATCGCACAAATCCGACGAGCCAAACAATACCTATTATGCTCATAAGCAAAATAGCCATCATTCGTAAAAGTCCGATATAATCGTAAAGATCTATCGTATGCTTGCTCTCGTCATACGTCGTGCTCGTGAGCACACTGAACTCCGGAAGCACCGAAAGGAAGGACTTTGCAAACAGGAAGAAGGCAGTTAACGAGTAGGTACGCTCGGTAATGTTTTTAAGAGGTACACGCCTTTTGTCGCGGCGTTTGAATTTTGACGGAAAACGATACAGAAACGCCGCAGAACCGTCATTTCGCGACGAAAGATACGTCAAACCGTCAAAAAAGTGTTTGAATGCCGGCAAAAGAAGCACGAGTTCTATGACCCCGAAGACGCAGGGATAAAGTAACATCGAATAGGGGCGCATATAGGCATCATTAAGCCCGAAAAGCATAAATATCGACAAAAGCTTTGCAATACTTACGAATATCATAAGCTTGAATCGTTTTTTTGCCTCTTCAAAGTGATCGTTAAGATCCGCAAGTACAGTAAGCCCGTAATTTATCAGCATATATCCGATAAAATCCGGAACAAGATCTATAACGGCAAGATCCGGATTGAACAGAAAAAACGATGCCGCTATAACGCATCCGAGTCCGAGGCTTTTTTTGACCTTTGGCTTACGCACGGCACCGCCTTCCGACTCAATATTCATCTCTCTCATATCTTTCATACGCGCGTCATTCCTTTCGTGATCTTAAAATTCATCATTTCAACTCAACAAGTACGGAATATGTTCATAGAAACCGCAGATCTATTTCTTCCGTTTGCTCTTCTGACTTTTCTTCTTTCTGCGTCTGTCCCTGCGCTCTTTGAAAAGCGCAACGTTCTCATCAGCCGCCTTTTGCTCGCGTCTTGCCGTTTCCTCGCGAAAACGGTTGATAAATTCAAATCTCGATCTTTTAAGCGGCATATCCTCGTCTCCTGCCGGGCAGATGTACATATAACAAGAATATATGAGCACAAGATCGAGTATCGCCCACAACAGCCTTGCAATCAAAAGAAACATCAATACGCCGGATTTTACATCGCTTGGTATATTCAGCGGCAACATCCACAGGAGCGCAAAGACATAGTACATAGACGCTATGACCATATTCCTTTGTGCGGCGTTGCTCTGTCGCGGAAGCTCGAGATCCGATGCAATACTCTTCACAGCAAGCAACAGAAATATATGAAATGCCGCGCTCGAAAGATATTCGAGCACTTCGAACACGGTATATATCGCGCCATCAAATATGCTGAGCCCCATACCGAACAGTTCGTTTGCAAGACCGCAACTCATATATAGCTTTACAAAAGCAAGCGCCAATAAAGGATAGGTAGCATAGACGAACTTTTCATTATGCCGCCCCAGCATTGAAATACCGTGCCACATCAAAAGGCATCCGAACAGCACGATCCCGTGGCTGTATTTCGTAAAACTCATCATATATGACATAACATATCCGATAAACAACCAACCGAATCCCATCACTTGCTCCTTTTCTATTGCGAGTTTATTTTTTGTGTCAAAAATTCGATCGCAAATTTATAAATCAGCTTATTTTGTTGCCGTTTGCTCCGCAACAATTTTTGTATTTTTTGCCCGATCCGCATGGACATGGATCATTTCTGCCGACTTTTGCCGCAGTCCTTACGACTGTTTTTTTCTTCGGCTCCGTCGCGCCATCCTCGCCGGTATCAAGCGGCTTTGCTATCTGAACACGTTCGATAGTCTGCGCTCTCGGAATCACGGAAAGTATCTTTCTCACAGTATTCTCCTTGATCTCCTCGACCATATTATCGAACATTTCGGCTCCCTGGATTCTGTATTCATTAATGGGATCACGTTGAGCGTATGCTTGAAGTCCTATGCTCCCCTTAAGATCGTCCATAGCGTCTATGTGCTCCATCCAGGCGCGGTCAACGCTCTCAAGCAGAATCGCACGCTCTACCTCTCTGAACCTATCGGCACCGAAAAGCGTCTCCTTATCGGCATATATTTTGAATGCACGGTCCGTAAGAGTATCTATTATCTCACTCTGCTTAAGGCTCGCCAATGCCCCCTCGGAATAATTGAAATCATCGGAAACGCAGAGATAACCGAGGAAATGAGCGCGTATCGCTTCAAGGCTCCAATCGGAGGGATTCTCTCCGACGGTAGCGGAGCTTACCACGCTCTCTATTTCAGAGCTTATCATTCCCTTTACGGTAGCGCTGATATCCTCTCCGTTAAGGACCTGAGCGCGCTGACCGTAAATGATGTTTCTCTGCTGATTCATAACGTCATCATACATCAAAACATTCTTACGGCGCTTAAAGTTCTGATCCTCAATACGCTTTTGCGCGGACTCTATCTGATTTGAAAGTATTCTTGCATCGATCGGCGTATCGTCGTCAAGTCCGAGCGCATCGACAAGCCCGAATATCTTCTCGCTTCCGAAAAGTCTCATAAGATCGTCCTCGAGAGAGATGAAGAATTTTGATTCTCCGGGGTCACCCTGACGTCCGGAACGACCTCTGAGCTGATTGTCTATACGTCTGTTTTCGTGGCGCTCGGTACCGAGGATGTACAAGCCTCCCGCCTGCCTTACCTTTTCCGCCTCGGGAGCTATCTCATTTTTAAACCTCGAATAAAGTTCGGAGAAGGTTCTTCTTGCCTCTACGATCTCCTCGTTGTCCGTGTGTGCCGAACCGTTTGACTCCGCGATTATCTCCTCGGGGATACCCATCTTGCGCATCTCGGATTTTGCCATATACTCCGGATTACCTCCGAGCATAATATCCGTTCCGCGTCCCGCCATATTTGTCGATATCGTAACAGCACCGAATTTACCTGCTTGAGCAACTATTTCTGCCTCCATAGCATGGTACTTTGCGTTAAGGACGGTATGCTTGATGCCCTCTTTTTTGAGCCGAGCAGAAAGTTCCTCGGATTTATCTATCGAAATAGTACCGACAAGCACAGGCTGTCCCTTTTCGTTGCATTCTTTTATCTTATCAACGATAGCATTGTATTTTCCCTTTACACTCTTATATACCGCATCCGGGTGATCTACTCTTATCATAGGCATATTAGTCGGAACCTCCACGACGTCAAGCGAATATATTTCCCTGAACTCGTTTTCTTCGGTAAGTGCCGTACCCGTCATACCTGAAAGCTTTTTATACATTCTGAAATAGTTTTGGAATGTAATGGTAGCAAGAGTTTTGTTTTCTCTCTCTATCTTAACGCCTTCCTTTGCTTCGAGTGCCTGATGAAGTCCGTTTGAATATCTTCGTCCGGGCATAATACGACCCGTAAATGAATCTACTATCATAACACCCTGTTCATTGACAACATAATCAACATCACGGTGCATAGATCCATATGCTTTTATCGACTGATTTATATGGTGATAAAGGGTTGAGTTTTCGGGATCGGTAAGATGCTCAAGTCCAAAATATTCCTCAGCCTTTCTTGCACCGTTCTCGGTAAGAATTACCTGATTTGCTTTTTCGTCTACGATATAGTCCGCGTCATCGGAAATGGTATCGATCTCTTCTTTATCGTCAATTTTCTTAATTACGAATTTTTTGAGTCTGCGAACGAACTTGTCCACCTTCTCGTAGAGATCCGTAGATTCCTCTCCCGCTCCGGAGATGATAAGAGGTGTTCTTGCCTCATCTATCAGTATGGAGTCTACCTCGTCAACGATTGCAAAAGCGTGGCCGCGCTGAACCATATTTTTCTTGTACACAACCATATTGTCACGCAGATAGTCAAACCCCAGCTCGTTGTTAGTTCCGTATACGATGTCACAATTGTAAGCCGCCTGCTTCTCGGCCGATGTCTGATCGTGGATAACAAGACCCGTGGTAAGTCCCATAAATCCGTAGACTCTGCCCATCTCTTCACTGTCACGACGAGCAAGATACTCGTTTACCGTAACTATGTGGACACCCTCTCCGTTGAGCGCGTTGAGATACGCGGGCATGGTCGCAACCAGGGTCTTGCCCTCGCCCGTCTTCATTTCGGCGATCCTTCCTTGATGCAAAACTATTCCGCCTATGAGCTGAACGCGGAACGGACGCTTTCCGAGCACTCTGTCCGCCGCTTCCCTGACCGCCGCAAAGGCATCGACAAGTATATCGTCGAGCGTCTCTCCGTTTGCGAGCCTTGTCTTGAGAGCAGGTGTAACTGCCGCAAGCTCTTCGTCCGACATAGCCCTATACTTGTCGGCAAGTGCCTCTATCTCATCAACGGTACCCATAAGCTTTTTTATTTGTCTTTGGCTGTAAGTACCGAACATTTTAGTAAACAATCCCATTAAATTAGTCCTCCGACTTAAAAATATCCGAAAATATACATAGATACGTATATTATACTACATTTCAAAGCATAATGCCATAAAATTTTGTAAATTTTATTCTTTCTTTTCTAATTATGCTTGAAATTTTACAAAATTAATAATATAATAAAGTCTACAACGGGGCTTGACTCCGAAAAATACTGAAAAAGGTTAAAAAACTTCAAATGAGCAAAATAAATATCGTACTTCTCGAGCCCGAGATACCGCAAAATACCGGTAATATTGCAAGGACGTGCGCCGCGACGGGCGCTTCCCTGCATCTTATACGTCCTCTCGGATTTGAGATAGACGACAGAAAGTTAAAACGTGCCGGACTTGACTATTGGGACAAGCTTGACATAAGTTACTATGACGGAATAGAAGATTTTAACGCCAAAAACCCGGACGCCGTAATATATTATTTTACGACAAAAGCCCCGCATTGCTATGCCGAAATAAAATATCCCGAGAACGTGTACATTATGTTCGGCAAGGAGTCACGCGGACTTCCGGAGGAATTGTTGCTTGAGCACAAGGATAACTGTGTACGCATACCTATGAGAGACACTCTCCGTTCCCTCAATCTTTCAAATTCGGTAGCCATAGCGGTCTACGAGATATTGAGACAACAAGATTTCAATGGCTTACGCGAGGACGGACAACTTACCAAATATTCTTGGGACTGAACGCAGAAACCAATCACAGAGGATCGCATAAATGGACAACGCAGAGATAAAAACAAACAACCAAACAGCACTTATAGCTATGAGTGGCGGCGTTGACAGTGCCGTATCCGCCCTTTTGGCGCTTGATGCCGGATATACCTGCCACGGAGTTACTATGGATCTTTCACAAAAGGCTCTCACGAACGATCCAACACATATATCGCAGGACATACTTGATGCCGCAGATGTGTGCAAGCGGCTCGGTATCAGCCATACGGTACTCTCGCTCGGAGAAGAATTTCGCAGGTATGTCATCTCATACTTCGTCGAAGCTTACATCAAAGGCGAGACCCCCAACCCCTGCGTAGTTTGCAACAAGCATCTGAAATTCGGAAGCCTGCTCGAATACGCGTCAAATAAAGGTTGCGACACGTTGGTAACGGGACACTATGCAAACGTAAAAAAATCAGCCGACCGATATCTACTTTGCAAAGCGAATGACGCGAAAAAGGATCAAAGCTACGTGTTGTGGACGCTGACTCAGGATCAACTGTCACACACATTCTTCCCTCTCGGTCAATACACCAAGGATGAGGCAAGAGAGATCGCTACCGCTCACGGATTTGTAAACGCGCATAAGCACGACAGCCAGGATATTTGCTTTATTCCGAACGGCGATTACGTATCTTTCATCGAAAGGTATCTCGGACACGGTTTTGACAAAGGAGATTTTACAGACACCGAGGGGAATATACTTGGGCGTCACGACGGGATCATAAGGTACACGCCCGGACAGCGCAAGGGACTCGGGATAGCTTTCGGCAGACCTATGTATGTCAAATCCAAAGATGCCGCAAAAAACACTGTAACTCTTTCTTCAAACGAAGAGCTCTTTTCCGACCGCCTGACCGTTAAAAATATCAATTTGATCGCACTCGGTCGCATAGATGCACCATTGCGAATAGAAGCAAAAATAAGATACAATCACAAAGCAAGTCCCGCAACCGTCATACAGATCGACGATAATCGACTCGAAATAGTATTCGATACGCCGCAAAGGGCGATAGCTCCGGGACAATCCGCCGTACTTTACGACGGAGATGTAGTCATAGGCGGCGGAATAATAGAGTGATCAAAGCAGTAATCCGACCCTTGCCACGCTATGAATCACGACAACAAAATAATACAGCGACCATCCGCAGATCGATCTTGCGGATGGTCGCTTATTTTATTTGTTTGATTATTTATTGATCTTTATCGGATGATCTATCAATAATCGGTATGCTTTCCGCCGAGAGTTATGCTGTAGCCCTCGGGCATAGCCGCTCTTTCTTCATCAAATGTATTTATATGGTCGTCAAGCGGCGGATAGAACGAATATTTCTCTTGACGTGCGGGGCTCTGCATCTTTCTGTCGTCGATGATCTTGCAGCAGTCGCTTGCCATATGTGCGTCAAGCAATTTCTTGAGCTCAATAACTCTCGGATTGCTTTCGTCGTATTTGTTCACAGCCTCGGGGAAGCTGTCAAAGTAGAAATATTTGTCGCCTATTGCGGAATAAACCAGCTTATCATATCCGGACGCGACCATATATGTGCCTATCGTTCCGTTCGCGTACTGTGAATAAACGACATCGTGCTTTTCTTCAAACAAGTTGACGCCGTCATACTCATTCTTATCATAGGGAATATCCGCAAGCGAGAGCAGTGTCGGCGCAAGGTCAACGAGCGACGCCGCGTCGTGGCGTATAGTATGTTCCTCGCCCGGAACTCGGATGATGAACGGAATATTTGCCGCACCGTCAAGCATAGTGCGCTTACCCATAGAACCGTAATCTCCCATAAGATCTCCGTGATCGGACGAAAATACGATAACGGTATCGTCGTACATTCCTCGACGCTTAAGCTCATTTACTATACGTCCTATCTGATAATCCACGAAAGAAACGCAAGCATAGTAATGCTGATAAAGCAGTTCAAGTCTTCTCGGTGATATTCCGAATGCGTCAAGTGTGTATTTGTTTCGGAGCAGATCCGCATACGACTCAAAGTCCTCGGGGACAAATGCACGGCGGATGGGCTCTCTGTACATTTTGTTCCAAGGAGCGGGCGGTGCAAACGGCGGATGAGGATGTATGAAGGAGGCGACCATAAATATCGGTTCATCCTCGGGATCGCAATTTTCAAGAAATTCAACGCATCTGTCACCTATCCACTGCGTCGGATGCGCCGAGGCGGGAAGCTGAGATACCTGAGGTATGTAGTAAAGCTCGCTTCTCTGTCCGTTATAATCAAATACATCCTTGTAGGGGGAATTTTTGAGCCACTTTGTATAATCATCACGCTCCGGATCTGCCATTTCCTCCTGAGAAAGTCTTTTGCGGAAACCGAGAGGAGAATAGAGATCGGGATTATAGTGCATCTTACCTATGCAGACACTGTTGTAGCCCGCTTTGGTAAATTCGGAATAAAAGCCCTCGCCCTTGTATTCCATCGATTTGTTGTTTGTGTTGTTGCCCGTGCGTGCGCAATACTGTCCCGCAAGCATAGAAAGCCTTGCCGGCACACATACGGGTGCGGGGGTATAGCAACGATCAAAGCATACTGCCTCTTCGGCTATCGAATCGAGCGCAGGGGTAACTATCTGATCGTTCCCGAGGGCGTGAATCGTATCACGTCTCTGCTGGTCTGTAAAAATGATAAGAACATGTTTTCTCTTACTCACTTTTTCTACCTCTTTCTTTTATTTATTTTATTTTTGTATACTGTTTTCTATTCTCTGTTCGTCGATCAATTTTTGTCGGCAATGGCAACTATATCGGACGGATGCTCGGCTATCGCATCCGCTCCTGCCTCCGTAAGAGCTTCTTTTGTGTGAAAGCCCCATGTCACACCGACCGTAAGCACGCCGGCAGCCTTTCCCGTCACCATATCGATGGTATGGTCTCCGCAGTACATACATTCGCTTTTGTCAACGCCGTAATGCTCCATAAGCTTCCATATCTCATCCGGAGCGGGCTTTAGCACCATTCCCGGATATGCACTCACGCAAGTTTCAAGCAAAGACCCGTCGGTTCCGAAAAGAGTATCGCAGATCTTTTTGCCGGTAGGACCGTGTTTGTTGGTCACCACCGCGGTATGTATCCCCCTCTGCCTGAGAGCACCCAGCATCTCTGAAACGCCGTCGTACGACTCGGTAAGATACAAAAAATCGTTATCATAGCTTGTTACCCAATCCTCGAGCATCGGTTCGTAAAGGGATTCATCGGCACCCGTAGCTTCGACAAGATTTCTTATCAGCTTTTTGGCACCGCCGCCCGCAAGCGTTCTGTACTCATCGACGGAAAACGTCTTGAGCCCAAAGCGTTTAAGCGTTTCATTTGCAAAATACGCTATCGAATTGAGCGAATTGACGGTAGTTCCGTCAAGGTCGAACACACATAGCTTTATCATATACATCTCCTTCTCGTGCTTATCTGTTGTATATGGTATATTTATACTTATACTACTATAATACCACAAGTTTCCTTCAAAATCAACATCAAATTTACAAAAACGCAAAAAACGTTCCGAAATCACAAAAACTTCGGAACGTTAAATTATACACCCCGCCGAGCCGTGTGTTCGGGAAACGGTCGACCCTTTTATCCAGGGCGGTGCCCTATCCGACGCTTTACTGCTTCCAACGTCCTCAAAAACGCACTCCGAGACAAGTCGATCGGTAAAATGCGCGAGGGAGGCCTGCAAACCACGTCGGAACACCGATTATTTCGGGCTCCTTTAACTACTTGTAGGTCAGATAACCCGGCATCACGAACTAAGCAGGAATAAATTCTTAATTCAGTCGCAGTCGATCTCGGTCGTAAACATATCGTCAAATATATCCGCGACGTCATCAAATTCATCATCGTCATCTATAAAAGTATAATCTTCACTTCCGTCGGGCATTTTGTCAGCACGGATAACGACGTACTCTTCAAACTCGCCCTCCTCACACTCATCGGGGTTTACGAGCGCGTAGTAGGTCTTACCTTTATATTCACAGGAGCCGACGACCTCGAATTTATAATCCTTTCCGTCATCATCCGAAAGGATAAAGAAATCAAGCTCCCCGCCTTCTTCATTTACAGCCCCGTCGGGCAACTTCATATCGGACATATCCAATCTCCTTAATGTCTTATTTGTTACACTGATATTATATACGATAGTCGTGCTCTTGTCAATAGCCAATTTTTGTACACATCGAAAATTTGATCGCCTTATTCGATTTTTTACAGCCGAAATTCGGTCAGACCCCAAACGTCACGTTTCGTCAAAGTCTATTATTTCCGAAAGTATATAATTTGATACGCAAAATCCCTTTGTCGTGAAGAAGATCCTGTCCCCATCCCGCTTCATAAATCCTTGCGCTATATATGGCTCTATCGGCTGATCGATATGATCTTCAAAATTTATTCCGAAGCGTTGACGAAAATCCGAGCAGCTTATTCCCTCGGCAAGCCTCAATCTCAGCATAATGTACTCCGATGCAAGATCGTGCGAGTCTATTTTTTGCTTCCCGTCGAATACCTCGCAGTTCATATAGTCCGAAAAATCGGCGTTCAAATAGCCGTCGATATCACGCTTGGCAAAATATCTTACGCCATTGAAAAACGAATGTGCCGACACGCCGAAGCCGAGATAATCAAGCCCCTTCCAATATCTCATATTGTGCCTTGAATATTTTCCTTGCTTTGAAAAATTGCTTATCTCGTATCTTTCATATCCGTTCCGCTCAAGTGTATCAACAAGCAGATCATACATATCTCCGACCGTATCGTCATCGGGAAGCGAGAGCAGATCGGCGTTTTGACCGAAAAAGGTTCCCGGCTCGACCGAAAGCGCATAGGAGGAGATGTGCTCGGGGGACAGATCGCACATACGCGCGATGGAATACTCAAAGCTCTTCATACTCTGCTCCGGTATACCGTACATCAGATCGGCGCTGATGTTGTCAAACCCCGCCGCTCTTGCAAGCTTGAAAGCATTTTCAAAATCCTTCGCCGTGTGAATCCTTCCGAGCAAAACGAGCTCGCGGTCGTTAAAGCTCTGCGCACCTATACTGAGTCGATTCACACCCAGCCGCCTCATATCGGCAAGCTTTTCGGCATACACCGTACCGGGATTACATTCGACGCTGATCTCCGCATCGGCTTCCACTCCATAGCACGATACTACCGTATCGATTATTTTTTCAAGCTGAAATGAGCTTAACAGAGATGGCGTTCCGCCACCGAAATACACGGTATCGACCCTGTGACCTTTTGCCATATCTTTGGCTGATATCAACTGTTGCGTTATTTTATCGACATATTTTTCAACCATAGCGTTATATTTACCTATGATAGGATACGAGCAAAAATCGCAGTAAGCACATTTCTTTACGCAAAAAGGTATATGGATATAAAGCCCGAGCGAGCCCGGGCTTTGTTGCTTTTTATCTTTTGGGATTAAGTTAGCAATATTATCAATCATCGTCATTGAATTTGAGTACCGCCATAAACGCCTCGGGGGACACCTTGACCGAGCCGAGCTGGCGCATCTTCTTTTTGCCTTCTTTTTGCTTTTCAAGCAGCTTTTTCTTTCTCGTAACGTCGCCGCCGTAGCATTTTGCCAGCACGTCCTTACGCATAGCCTTGACCGTCTCGCGTGCGATTATTTTCGAGCCTATCGCCGCCTGTATCGGGATCTCAAAAAGCTGTCTCGGAATACTTTCTTTCAGCCTTTCGGCTATCTTTCTGGCTCTGCCGTAAGCTTTATCCGCGTGAACTATGAACGAAAGTGCGTCCACCTGATCCCCGTTAAGAAGAAAGTCAAGCTTCACAAGTTTGCTCGGTACGTAGCCGTCAAGCTCGTAATCGAGCGAGGCATATCCCTTGGAACGGCTCTTGAGCGCGTCAAAGAAATCATATATTATCTCGCCGAGCGGAAGAACGTAATGCAGCTCCACGCGGTCGGTATCGATATATTTCATATCAACAAAGTTTCCGCGTCTGTCCTGACAAAGATCCATAAGTCCTCCGACATATTCTGCGGGCGTGATTATCGACGCCTTGACCACGGGTTCAAATGCGGTAGCTATCTCCTCGGGTGCGGGATAATCGGACGGGTTATCTATACGGATCTTTTCCCCGTTTGTCTTCTCGACTTCGTATATAACGCTCGGCGCGGTGGTAATAAGATCAAGATTGAATTCCCTCTCGATCCTTTCTTCGATAACTTCCATATGAAGCAAGCCAAGAAAGCCGCATCTGAAGCCAAATCCGAGTGCAATGGAAGTCTCGGGCTCAAATACCAAAGATGCGTCGTTGAGCCTCAGCTTTTCCAGCGCATCGCGCAGGTCACCGTATTTTGATCCATCGGCGGGATATATACCGGCATAGACCATCGGAAGGACTTTTTTAAATCCGGGCAATGCCTCGTCTGCGGGATCGCGCGCAAGCGTTACGGTATCGCCCACGCGAGTGTCACCTACGTTCTTTATCGACGCGGTGATGTACCCTACTTCACCCGCCTTGAGCGCATCGGCCTTGCTGAGTCCGAAGGGCTCCATATACCCCACATCCACAACGTCAAATTCCTTGCCGTTGCTCATAAGCTTTATTCTGTCTCCCGAGCGTAACGTACCGTCCATAACTCGGATGTTTACCACGACTCCGAGATAGCTGTCGTAGTATGAGTCGAATATAAGGCATTTCAGAGGAGCGTTTTCATCTCCCTTAGGCGCCGGAATATCGTTTACGACCGCTGTGAGCACTTGATCGATATTAAGTCCGACCTTGGCGGACACGGCGGGACATCCCTCGGCGGGAATACCTATGATATCCTCGATCTCGTTTCGACAACGCTCTATATCCGCCGACGGAAGATCTATCTTGTTTATAACGGGAATTATCTCAAGACCGGCATCTGCCGCAAGGTAAGCATTCGCCAGTGTCTGTGCCTCTATACCTTGAGTCGCATCGACTACGAGCAAAGCGCCGTCACACGCATTCAACGAACGAGAGACCTCGTAGTTGAAGTCAACGTGACCGGGAGTGTCGATAAGGTTCAAAACATACTGCTCGCCGTCGGGTGCGGTATAATCGAGTTTGACGGCTCTCGCCTTTATGGTTATGCCCCTTTCTCTTTCAAGATCCATATTATCGAGGAGTTGCTCCTCCATTTCTCGCTTTTCAACGGTTTCGGTCGCTTCGAGAAGTCTATCGGCAAGCGTCGATTTTCCGTGATCTATGTGTGCAATTATCGAAAAATTTCTTATATGCTTTTGTCTTTCATTATTCTGCATCTGCATGTTTTCCTTTTTCTGCGTTTAGGCATTTTACCTGTCGCTTTTATCCCTACTATTATACAATAATTTTCTTTTTTTCGCAAGTGCTTTTGATGATTTTTTGACTTCGAATGT
The DNA here is from genome assembly GCA_964653575.1 of uncultured Lachnospiraceae bacterium. Classification (GTDB taxonomy): domain Bacteria; phylum Bacillota; class Clostridia; order Oscillospirales; family CAG-272; genus HGM12650. Next base: position 15,248 of record CAZZFP010000003.1, on the reverse strand, counting down.
GCAAAAAGCCTTGGCAAATTCAAAAAACGCAAATAATGTCTATCAGTTATCCATTTTTGACTTGAAATAGCGCATAATTTGTCTTACAATAATCATAAAGCGTAATACACGATCAAACATTCACGGAGGAAAAAGGTCTTTTATATTGACCCTAAAACGGATATGAGTTCAGATAAAAAAAATGTTGTTGTAATAGGATACGGCGGAATGGGAGGCTGGCATACAAGATATTTGCTTGAAAGTGATGTTTGCCATCTCGCCGGTATATACGATATAAAACTCGAACGTGCCGAGCTTGCACGGCAAAACGGAATATTCGCGTACGACTCTCTCGAAGCCGTGCTGAACGACCCCAAGGTAGACATCGTAACGATAGCTACACCGAATGAGGTGCATAAGCCTATCGCCATCGCCGCACTTCGTGCGGGCAAAAACGTCATTACCGAAAAGCCGGTTACTCTTTCGAGCGCGGATCTTCGGGAAATGATAGACGCTTCAAAAAAATACGGCAAGCTTTTTACGACACACCAAAACAGACGGTGGGATGTTGACTACCGTATGATGAAGATCGCTTACAAGTGCGGAGACCTCGGGAAGGTGTTCGACGTCGAATCGAGAATACAAGGTTCAAGAGGCATCCCCGGAGATTGGAGAGGGAGAAAGGAACAAGGCGGCGGAATGATCCTGGATTGGGGCGTACATTTGATCGACCAGATGCTCGGGATCGTTTATGACAAGAGAGTTGAATCGGTATACTGTCGTTGCGATCATCTGACCAACGATGAAGTCGATGACGGCTTCAGACTCGATCTGTATTTTGAGGACGGAATCACGGGAAGGATAGAGGTCGGAACCTCTCATTTCATATCTATGCCCCGCTTCTATATGGCGGGCACCAACGGCACCGCGATGGTCAACGATTGGAAGGATCCCTGCAAGGTAGTCACTTGCAAAAAGTGGTACGAGCAGAACGTTACTCCCGTTGTAACATCCGCAGGTCTCACAAAGACTATGGCACCGAGGGACGAAAAGACCACGGAAACATACGAGATCGAAAGAATGGCGTCAGATGTTCACGACTTTTATCGTAATGTTGTAAAAGCCGTTGACGGTCTTGAGAGCCAGATAGTAACGCACGCTCAGCTTATGAGGGTTATGAAGATAATGGAAGCCGCATTTGAATCCGACAGAACGGGAGCCGTCGTAAAGATCGAAAACGACGAGGCAGTTCACGTCTGATAAAAAGTGATGTATGATGTATAACACATAAAAACGAGAAAGCCATTTTCGAAAGCACGTCAGATGTGCCGCAAAATGGCTTTTTCTTTTCGCATCTACGGATATTTTTAACATTACATTTGTAAATTTTATTATAAGGTATGGAAAAAGTGTGAGAAGTGTGCTATAATATATGAATGATATATGCTGAGGTCAGTATTACTCTTTTTACTGACCTCCGAGACGTGACACAGAAAGGATGTTATTGCTTTTATGGCTATATATAGAGAAACGATCGGAGATATGGCTCTGCCCGTCGTGATACTCAAGGGCGTGGTCGCATATCCGTCATCAAACATCGCATTCGACATCAGCGATGGATACACGGGTGAGGCGATCCGTTCCGCACTACTCAACGGCGGGCATATCCTGCTTCTCTCCCTGACTTCAAAAAACAAAGATAAGGCGGATTCCGAGCTTAACGGACTTGAAATGAAGGATTTCTTTTCCGTCGGAACCGTAGCAAATGTAATATCGGCGACAAAAAGTCCCGACGGAAAGACTTACAAGCGCGTTGTTTGTGCGGGACTTCACAGAGCCGAGATAAACTCTTGCTATTTGGCAAAATCATACTATATTGCAAACGCGACCGTTAAGGACATAGTTTGCGACGAAATAGGCACGGAAAGATCCAAGTTACTCATAAAAGATATGCACACCGCGGCTTCCGAAATTGCCGGAGGGCTTCCGCAAAATCTTGACGAGCTGTTTATATTGCTCGAAAAGATCAGGGATCCCGGGGTATACGCCGATCTTGTTTCATCTTCGGGCATACTGACCTCGTATGACGACAGACGTGAGATACTCGAATGTTTCGATCCTCTGAGACGTGCCGAGCTGCTCATATGCTTGCTTGAAAAGCAGCTAAAGGTTATGCAATACGCTGCTTCGATTCACAGAAAAACGCAAAAACGCCTGAATAAGGCGCAAAAGGATTATTTCTTACGCGAGGAGCTGAATGTAATACGAGACGAGCTCGGAGAGGGCGGTCAGCTTGATCCGTCAAGCGAGCTTATGGAACGCATAGACAACGCATCACTTCCGAATGAGGTTCGAGAAGGGTTGACAAAGGAATGTAACCGTATGTCAAGGATCCCCTTCGGTTCGGCAGAGCTGACAGTGCTTGAAAATCACATAGAGCTTTGCCTTGATCTTCCCTGGACGAAATCAACACAGAGCACGGTTGACGTAAAAGCGGCAAGCCGTATACTTGAAAATGACCACTACGGGCTTGAGAAAGTGAAAGAACGCATACTTGAATTTCTTGCGGTAAGAAAGCTCAATCCCGACGTAAAAAGTCAGATTCTTTGTCTTGTAGGTCCTCCCGGAACGGGAAAAACCTCAATCGCATCATCTGTTGCAAGAGCCCTCGGACGCAAATATGTCCGTGTTTCGCTCGGCGGCATACGTGACGAAGCGGAGATAAGAGGTCACAGAAAGACCTACATAGGCGCTATGCCCGGAAGGATAATCACCGCTATCGAGCAAGCGGGGGTCAACAATCCCCTTATGCTGCTTGACGAGATAGATAAAATGGCAAGTGACAATCACGGAGATCCGTGTGCCGCTATGCTTGAAGTGCTTGACTCCGAACAAAATTGCACTTTCAGAGATCATTTTGTTGAATTTCCGTTCGATCTTTCCGATGTGTTCTTCGTAGCGACCGCAAACTCGCTTGAGAATATACCTCGTCCGTTGCTCGACCGTATGGAAGTTATCGAGCTCGGTATATACACTCGTACCGAAAAGCTTATGATAGCAAAAAGGCATTTAATCCCGAAGCAGATAAAGCGTCACGGACTCAATGGAAATCTTCTGAGATTTACGGACGGCGCGATCTATGAGATCATCGACGGATACACCCGCGAGGCAGGTGTCAGAAACCTTGAACGAACGATAGCGGATATTGCCAGAAAATACGCAAAAGAATATGAAGATATGCTCAGCTCATCGGCAGGTGAAGGCGTAAAGCGTTTTACCGTCACCGACAAGAACGTCAAGGATTTTCTCGGCGCGCGGAAGATAGTACCGGACAGATTATCCGAGGATGACGAAGTGGGCGCGGTAACGGGACTTGCATACACGCAGGTCGGAGGCGACACACTTGAGGTCGAGGCGGTCATCACGGATGGCAAGGGCAAGCTCAATCTGACAGGCTCGCTCGGTGACGTTATGAAGGAGTCCGCAAGCATAGCCGTGACGTGTGCACGCACCGTTGCATCGGAATACGGATACACCGCAGATTTTACCGAAAGCAAGGATATACATATCCACGTTCCCGGCGGGGCAGTTCCGAAAGACGGTCCGTCCGCAGGTATCACTATGTGTACAGCACTTGTCAGCGCGCTCAGCGGAATAAAAGTGCGCCACGACGTGGCAATGACGGGCGAGCTTTCACTGCGCGGGCACGTACTGCCGATAGGCGGGCTCAAAGAAAAAACAATGGCGGCATATCAAGCCGGTATCAGGACGATCATTATCCCAAAGGATAACGAGCCTATGCTCGAAGACGTAGACAAAACCGTGCTCGAAAACGTAAGCTTTATTCCCTGCTCCGAAATAGGAGAGGTTCTTCGTGCGGCACTCGTCCGTTGACCCCTTAATACACAAAATATCAAGGAGACATTATGGCAATTCTGAATACACAAAATGCTGAGTTGAAAATAACCGCGGGACTCACAAAGCAGTTCCCGTCGGACGCTCTGCCGCAGATAGCGCTTTCGGGACGGTCAAACGTCGGCAAAAGCTCGCTTATAAATTCTCTTCTCAACAGAAAATCCCTGGCAAGGGTAAGCTCATCGCCGGGAAAAACCATAACGATTAATTTTTACTGCATCGATAAAAAGCTCTATCTTGTCGATCTTCCCGGATACGGTTACGCCAAACGCACTTTTGAGGAAAAGCAACGTTGGTCGAAGCTGACAGACGGATATTTTACCGACAACAAAAACATCGACCGTCTGAAACTCGTAGTCCAGCTGATCGACAGCCGCACGGGTCCGACAAAGGATGACGAAACTATGCTCAATTGGCTGAGAGAGGCAAACATCCCTTTCATTGTGGCAGTAACCAAAATCGACAAGCTCAATAAGACCGAAAGAGCCGCAAGCCTTACAAAGATAGCAGAACACCCTCTCATTGGGAAGGACATCCCCGTAGTACCCTTCTCGGCATTGAAAAACGAAGGACGCTCCGAGCTTTGGCAATTGATAATTTCTTACGCGGAAATAAAGTGATGAAATATCATCATCCGCAAATACTACCTAACAAGAAAGGACGGTAAGTAGAATGAACGGTATATTCTCCTCATTTGCTCAAAGTCTACCGTATTATTTGCTTGGTCTGCCGGTAATCCTCATATCTCTTTCCTTTCACGAAATGTCGCACGCATACGCCGCAGATAAGCTTGGCGATCCGACGGCTCGAAATTTCGGAAGGATAACTATGAATCCGCTAAAGCATATTGATCCGATAGGTTTTATATGTATGATACTTTTCCATTTCGGTTGGGCAAAGCCCGTACCCGTAAATGCGAGAAATTTTGAAAAGCCGCGTCGAGATATGGCGCTTACGGCACTTGCGGGTCCCGTTTCAAACCTTATACTTGCGATAATATTCACGATCCTTCTGCGTTTGACTATGTTCCTCTTTCCGACTATGTTCGGAGAGAGCATCTATTCGGATCTCATAGGATACTTATTTTACAGCACCGGATTTGAGGTTCCGCCTGCAGTTACCGCGATCTCTTTGCTCGTGTATATGCTCTATCTCGGTATATCAATAAACGTAAGCCTTGCAATATTCAATTTGATACCGATAAATCCGCTTGACGGCTCGAGAATACTCTATATTTTCCTTCCGTCAAAATGGTATTTCGGCATTATGAAATATGAAAAGTATATTTATATCGCATTTATGATAGTGGTCGCTTTGGGATTTATAAGCGGTCCGCTCGGATATGTCACAGACTTTATAGTGAATAAGGGACTTTTCAACATATCTTTTATGCCGAAAACAGAATTAAATGTCCTGCTTTACTACGTCGGAAACGGATTGGGCTAACAGATGGATAATACTTTACAATACCATATAGGGCAATTTGACGGACCGCTTGACGTCTTGCTCAGTATGATATCGAAAAATAAGATAGATATATTCGATATCCCCATATCCTTCATATGCGATCAATACGTTGAGTATATACGTGATGCGGGCATTGAAGATATGGATACCCTCGGTGAATTTCTCGTAATGGCGGCGGAGCTTATGCTCATAAAAAGCAAGATGCTGCTTCCCCGCCCCGTAACCGAGACAGAAGATCCGCGCGCTCGAATAACGGATGCTCTTTTGCGTTTTCAACAGGCAAAACAAGTAGCGTCCAAGCTGTCGGCACTGTACACCGTCTTTTCGGGAAGAATGGTAAAGGACACCGATGAGATCTCCGTCGATCGCACATTTGTGCTCGATCAAGATCCTATGTCGCTTGTAAACGCGGTAAGCAAGATCAACGCAAGATCACGTACCACGGTAAAGGAAAACACCGAGGTGTTCACACCGATGATACGTAAGCCTATGATATCGATCGACAAAAAGATCCGTACGATCGTACACAGGCTTTCAAAGAAACGTGCCTCGACGATAAGAGATCTGCTCTCGTTCTCGGGCGAAAATCCGGATATTCCCGAGATCGTTGCCACTTTCCTCGGCGTTCTTGAACTGATAAAGACCAAAACTCTCATCATAGACGAGGAAGATTACGCAAGATCCGTTATGCACGGAATCGATACGAAGCTGATATACAATCCCGACGCCGAGATCCCCGTGATCGGAGACGGCAAAGACGGAGATACGGAGTTCGCAGAAGATCCCGACACGGAAAAATATACGGAAACGAACGACAGCTCGGACGAACGATCATAAAAAAGCTAAGACAGAAACGGAAAAAACAAAATGGACGAACAAAATCTTTCGATAGTAAATGATCTTAAAGCGGCAATAGAGGCGATACTCTTTGCGGCGGGTCATCCCGTAAAGTACGAAAAGCTCTCCGAGGTGCTCGGTGTGGGCGTAAAGGAGATCAAGATACTTACGGAGCATCTGGCGGCTACATACGCGGACGAGGAAAGCGGCAGGGGCATAATGCTCGTAAATTACCCCGAGAGTGCAAGCTGCCAACTCTGTACCAAAGAGCAATTTGCGCCTTACATAAGAGAGGCACTCGGAATACGCAAAGGCGGCAACCTTTCCAATTCTTCACTTGAGGTGCTTGCGATCGTTGCGTACAATCAACCCGTTACCCGCTCGTTTATCGATGCCGTCAGAGGTACCGACAGTACCTATGCGACCAATTCTCTTATAGATAAGGAACTGATAGAATCGTGTGGCAGACTCGACGCGCCCGGCAGACCTATGCTTTACAAAACAACGGATAAATTTCTGCGTGTGTTCGGTCTCAACTCGCTTGAAGAGCTTCCCGTGGCAGAGTACCTTACTGTTCCGAACGAAGAGGGTGCCGAGGGCATTGAAGCACAGAGCGCCGATAAAGAAGAGGTGCCCGACGAGGCGGATATCAAGGTTCCGTCCGAGGAATGATACGGAAGCATCCGCTTAACTTTGTGCCGCTGCGGGCGGCGGAATGGAGATAATATGCTCGCACTTTATATATTACTCGGCATCGTTGTCTTTCTCGCCTTTATACTTTTCCTGAAAGCGACCGTCACGATAGAATACCGCGATGACGTCGTTCTTACGGTATCGGTCCTCGGGATCATCAGAATACGTATCCTGCCTACCAAGCAAAAGAAGGTCAGGCTCGGGCATTATTCCAAGAAAAAGATAGAGCGGCGAAAGAAAAAGCAGCTGAAAAAGGAGCTTGAAAAGGAACGAAAAAAGCAAGCAAAAAAAGAAGCCAATAAGATAAAGAAAGAACAAAAAAAGAACATATCTCAAAGAGAAAAAGCGCGAAAGCCCACCCTGGCAGAAAATCTCGAAATGATAAAAGATATACTTGCTATGTTTTTTACGCGTTTTTTCAAGCACTTCAAGATCAAGGTAGCGAGGCTTCGTATCGATCTTGCAACGGGAGATCCCGCAAGCACGGCGATACTTTACGGTGCGGTATGTCAAGCGGTGTGTCCGATAGCGGCTTTTCTTGAAAAATTCACCAATATAAACGAGCTTGAAGGCGCGGATATATCCGTCAGTCCGAATTTTACGGCTGAATCGACCTCTGTCGATATCAAGATCGCGTTTTCTCTGCGGGTATGGCATCTTGTTGATATCGGGTTGAGAGCACTTAAAATATTCATAAAAACAAAGAATCGTGCGGCAAAGCGCGCGGCAAGGACAGAGGCAAGAGCCGAGATGATAAAAAAGCGTATCGAGCAAAGAGAATCACTCAAAAAACAGCAAGCAAATAAATAATCATAATATATAAAACTCATTCATATTTGAAATTTGAAAGGAATCTTATTATGGAAAAAGAAAACAAGCTTCAAGACATAATCCGTACGTCACTTGAGAGCATACGCTCGTTAGTAGATGCCAACACCATTATAGGTACACCTTACGTTACCGAAACCGGTGTTACCATAATCCCCGTTTCCAAGATCTCGGTCGGATTTGCTACGGGCGGTCTCGATTACTCGGGCAAGAACGAGGCTGTTGCGATGTCGAAGCTTCAGAACTTCGGTGGCGCGGGCGGTACCGGTCTCAGCATCTCTCCTGTCGGATTTATCGTTATCACAAGCACGGGAAACGTTGAGTTCATCAATGTGGGTATGAAGACCCCCAACGATCCCATCGAGCAAATAGCTGACATTATTGAACGATCCCCCGAAATAATAGAGAAAATAAAAGCTACATTCGCAGGCGGAGCTTCAAAGAAATCAGACGCCGAGGAAGCGACCGAGGAATAATTTTTTTCCTTGCGCACTCCAAGTCATAGTTGTACCCGTATCAAAATATATATTATTTAGATAGATATGAATACAGGGGGACGCTATGACAAAGACGGGTAAAAAAAGTAAGATATCGAACGAAAGAAAAAGCACACGCTCAAAGATCAGGATCTGTACCACAATCATCCTGGTTTTATCGGCGTTGATCGTGCTGTATGTATCCGTAGGAAATCCCGACAACGACGATCGAATGTCACTAAAATCGCAAAGTCAGCTTTCCGTTATAAATTACAGTGATATACTTACATCCGCAAAATCACTCAAGGTCTCGGCGGAAAGTGCTATCCTTATTGACGCCGACAGCGGGAACGTAATTTATGAATATAACGCAGAGAAAAAGCTTCCTATGGCGAGCACGACCAAGATAATGACGGCACTCGTTGCAATAGAAAATTGCCCCATAGAAAAGACGGTAACCGTTACAAAGCAAGCTGTCGGGATCGAGGGCTCGTCGATATACCTGTACGAGGGCGAAAAGCTTTGTATGGAAGACTTGCTCTATGCGCTGTTGCTTGAATCCGCGAATGATGCCGCCACTGCCATAGCGATCGAAGTCGGCGGCAGCGTCGAAGGCTTTGCCGATATGATGAATGAAAAGGCTAAGTCTCTTGGGCTTTGTAACACAAGCTTCCAAAACCCGCACGGACTTGACAGCGAGGAACACTATACCACGGCGCACGACCTGGCTATCATAGCGCGCGCCGCACTTGCAAACCCTACGCTTGAAAAAATATTTTCTACGGAAAAGAAGACCATCCCACTTAATTCCGAGGAAGGCGTGAGATTGCTCATCAATCACAACAAGCTTCTGCGAATGTACGACGGTACGATCGGAGTAAAAACGGGATATACGAAGCGTTCCGGCAGATGTCTGGTGTCTGCCGCCGAGAGAGACGGAGTAAGACTTATTGCCGTTACGCTTAATGCTCCGAATGATTGGCAAGACCATACCGATATGCTCGACTACGGCTTTGAAACATACGAATATGTAACGCTTTGCAAAAAGGGGGAATTTTCCGAGCCGCTATACCTTGTCGGCGGCACCGAGCAATATGTCACGGTGACAAATCCAAACGAGGTGGGAGCAACGCTTCCCCGCTCACACGGAGAAATAACCTGCAAGATCGAGCTTCCGACTCAAGGATATGCTCCCGTTGAAAGCGGAGAGCGTCTCGGCAGACTCGTGTTCTACTGTGACGGAAGAGCCGTTGCCGATACCGAAATAATAGCCGTATACGGAGTCAAAGAATTAAAACACAGCTCTACCCTCTTTGATAAAATAAAAAATATATTTCGATAAGCTAAAATATGCAGTCAAAAATTATCAATTATAGTAAAAACGATTGGAATACTTAAATGGCAAACAATAAGACAAGCAAAAATTCAAGCGGCGAGATCCGTCTGCAAAAATACTTTACCGACCTCGGAATAATGTCCAGACGTGCCGCCGAGGCAGTTATCGCCGAGGGACGCGTCAAGGTCAACGGCAAGGTTGCCGAGATCGGACAAAAGATAGTTCCCGGCAGAGATACGGTCGTATACAATTCAAAGGTTCTCGGCGAGGATGCGCCCGAGCAAAAGCTCTACATTATGTTTAACAAGCCGCGCGCCGTTATCACTTCCCTTTCGGATGAATGCGGGCGTCGGTGCATAAAGGATCTTATCTCGGATATTCCCGGCAGAGTCTATCCCGTCGGACGCTTGGACTACAATTCGGACGGTCTGCTCCTGCTTACCAACGACGGTGAATTTACAAATGCTATGACGCATCCGAGACACGGTATCCCAAAGATATATCTTGTCAAGGTGTCGGGACGTGTCAGCGCTACGCAGATAGAAAAGCTCAATAAACCTATGAACATCGACGGATACGATCTTTTGCCCGTCGAAGCCGAGATTACCGATCCCGGAGAGACCTCTACCGTGATCAAAATGACCCTTCACGAAGGCAGAAACCGACAGATACGCAAAATGTGCGAAAAGGTCGGTCTCAATGTGCTCAGACTTAAAAGGGTTGCGATCGGCAAGGTCGAGCTTGGAGACCTGCCTGCGGGAAAATGGAGAAATCTTACCCCAAAAGAGGTAGACTATTTGATCAAGGAAAGCAAAAAAGCTACGGAGGAAAAGTAAGATGATAAAAGCGCTCCCTATTCAATCAAAGGAAGAACAGGAGATCATATGCAACCATTGCGGCGCGGAATACGACGCCGACCTTATGGCGTATGAGGTCGTTATGGAGGATAAGCTCATCGGAGTATGTCAATTCACCATAAACGGCAGAGGCGGTTCGCTCAGATGTCTTGCGCAGATTCCCGATAGCAATGATACTCAGGCAATGTTCGTGCTCGGAAGAGCTACGCTGAATTTTATCGACCTGTGCGGTATCAAGACCGCTTACTACGACGGCGCAGATGCCGAAAAGCTCGACGCACTTCTGAAGCTCATAGGATTCAAAAAGACAGACGGAGAATACAAAGTAGACCTCGAGCACTTCTTCGAGCATCCCTGTCAACATAAATAAACAGCCATCGAATATAATATAATATAATATAATATCGATCAGCAAAGCCGATTTGGATGTTTTGGTAATTATTGCCAAAATACCCCAAAAAACTTTGTTGATTTTTTAATTTGGAATTTTTTGTCAGCTACTTGAAATTATTACCATTTTATGGTATTATATTAGTGTCAAATAATTAACTTCGGAGGCACAAAATGGAATACAATGCAAAAATATTGATAGCTGAGGAAAGCTCGGCTCAAAGACAGATACTCAAGGACACTTTAACCAGAGCAGGATACCGATACGTAGAGGAAGCGATCAACGGAGAGGATGCTATGATAAAGACGGGCAGGATACATCCCGATATAGTCATCGTTGACATATGGCTCTCAAAAATAGACGGGATCGGCGTGGTAAGAAAATGTCGCACACTCAACTATGCGCCGGGCAAGGTTCCCTGCTTTATCGTAACCTCGGCAGTACCCAATCAAAACGTTTTCGTTGAAGCAACGGCGGCGGGAGCTGACCTTTGTTTGCTTAAGCCGCTCAATGCCGCAAGCCTTTGCGAGCATATCGAGGGACTTATGAAAACACGCAATAATATGCCATCGATCTCTTCACAAGAGACAGAGCCGAGAGAAAACAATATACCGACTCCTCCCGATCTCGAGGCTCAGGTAACGCAGATAATCCATCAGATCGGCGTACCCGCACATATCAAGGGCTATCAATACCTCAGAACCGCGATCCTGCTTACGGTAAAGGACAGTGATATCATAAATTCTGTCACAAAGGTGCTCTATCCTTCCGTCGCAAAGAAATATTCGACTACCACCTCAAGAGTCGAGAGAGCTATCCGCCACGCGATCGAGGTCGCCTGGGACAGAGGAGACATCGACACACTCAACTCCTATTTCGGTTATACGATACAGAATAACAGAGGCAAGCCGACCAACTCGGAATTTATTGCTATGATCGCGGATAATCTCAGGCTCAAATATAAAATGTATTAACTTCAACAGTATATAAGCTTTGCCGCCGTGCTAAGGTCAGCTCGGCGGCGTTTCTGACATAACGGGCATACCAAATGGATGATATATTGAAAGGCACTCGGCTTATCTCCTTATATTGACAAAAGCCGCCCTACACGCAAGGCGGCTTTTACTGTTCTACTTCTAAATCTTCCGAACCGAAAATCTCATCATCTAAGAACTCGGTAAGAGGCATATTGAAACCTCTTGCAAGCATAATCACGGTACTTAAAGTAACCGTTTTGTTTCGACCATTCATAATACACTGCATACTTCCGTGTTGTATTCCCGATTCCTGCTCCAAGCGGTATTGGGACATATTTTTTTCACGCAATAACTTAGAAATACGCTTTGCAACTGCGTCATTTACTGTCAAGTTGATCCCCCCCATAAGAAGATTTAACTCCGTAGTTTTACCTACTTATATATTTTACCAATAAACTCAAAAAATATAAGAAGGTGCGCCTACATACCATTGATTTTTTTAAACAAATATGGTATAATATGTAGGTATACCTACATACGAGGGGAGTTACGTTATGATTGTGACTTTTTGCGGACACACTCAATTCCATAAATCAGAGGAATATGAGAAAAAGATACTTGCCTTTTTGGAAGAAAATGTGGGAGATCAGCCTGCCGATATGTATTTGGGCGGCTATGGCGGCTTTGATAGTTTTGCATACGATTGTTGCAAAAAATACAAAGAGACACATCCGAACATTTCCCTTGTATTTGTCACCCCATATTTGACGATCGATTATCAGAAAAATCATTTAGACTATCAAAAGACAAGATACGATTACATTCTCTATCCCGCGATTGAGGATAAGCCCAAAAGGTATGCGATCACTTATCGAAATAAATATATGGTAGAAATGGCTGATTACGTAGTGGCTTACGTTTCGCACGATTGGGGTGGAGCATACACAACTTATAAATATGCCCAAAGGAAAGGTAAGGAGATCTTTAATCTTGCTCACTTTTGATAAGATACATCAAGATTAATCAATGAAAAAAGCAGAACAAAGGCACCGGCTCATACACCATTCACTGCACCGACGGTGACATAAGCAAATAAAATTTATAGAAATCAAAAACAGGGTTATCGCACATAATTTTTGTGCGGTAGCCCTGTTCTGTATTTATACGGTTTGCCTTTTTTGGCTGCTTTGAAGGTAAATTTAATATGTTTTTGATACATTTTTTGACGGATGGGGTTTACAAGTCGGAAAATATGTGATATAATACCAATGCTACACAAAATTTAATTAACTGTTATGTGCGAGTGCTCTCTGTTCTTATAGAGGGTTTTGTCTCTGTACTTGTATGTCAATAAATAAATTTGGCAAAAATGCAAATTTCACTTGGCATATAAGTAAGAGTTTTCTCGTCGTTTGTTAAGTTTTGTGTAGCAGCAATCGGAGTTTGCGTTTTTCGGTGCGCTGACTCCGGTCGGCGCACCTTTTTATATAAAAATTTGTTTATAAGGAGACAAGACTATGAAAAAAGCACTGAAAATCCTACTTATGCTACTACTTGTTATGCTCGTATCAATGTTTGTACTTACCGCGTGCGAGCAAAATGAGCCGAGCGAAGGCTTAAACTTTGAACTTAAAGAGGATGGCGCAAGCTATTACGTATCCGGTATCGGTACTTGCACAGACACAGACATCGTAATTCCGTTCAAATATAACGGAAAACCAGTAACAAGTATAGGCAGTGCTGCATTCGTCAGATGCAATAGCCTAACAAGTGTCACAATACCTAAAAGCGTGACGATCATAGGCAATTCCGCGTTCTGCGATTGCACAAGCCTTGCAAGCGTTACGATGCCAAACAGCGTTACAAGCATAGAGGGTCATGCGTTTCAACTGTGCAGTAGCCTTACGAGTATCACGATCCCCAAAGGCGTGACAAGCATAGGCGATTATGCGTTTCACGGTTGCAGTAGCCTTACAAGTATCACAATCCCAAAAGGAGTAACAACTATAGGCGGTTCGGCGTTCTTCGAATGCACAAACCTTACGGACATCACAATACCGAACGGCGTGACGAGTATAGGTTATGGTGCGTTCATGGATACAGCATACTATAATGATAGTACCAATTGGACAGAGGAGGTACTGTATATCGGGAATCATTTAATTGAAGCCAATAAAAGCCTTACAGGAACATACAACATAAAGGAAGGCACGAAATGTATTGCCGGTAGTGCATTCTTCTATTGCACGAGCCTTACGAGCATCACAATCCCCAAAGGCGTAACGAGCATAGGCAACGGTGCGTTCTATGATTGCACAAGTCTTACGAGCGTTACGATCCCCAAAGGCGTAACGAACATAGGCTACGGTGCGTTCTACGATTGCACAAGTCTTACGAGCGTTACGATCCCCAAAGGCGTAACGAGCATAGACGATCGTGCGTTCAGAGGTTGCACGAGCCTTACAAGCATTACGATACCTAACAGCGTGACGAGTATAGGCAACGGTGCGTTCGAGGGTTGCACGAGCCTTACGAGCCTTACGATCCCCAAAGGCGTGACGAGCATAGGCAGTTCTGCGTTCTACGGTTGCAGTAACCTTACGAGTGTCTCTGCCGATTCGAGAAACACAGTTTACCATTCGGCGGATAATTGCCTTATTGAAACGGAATCGAAAACCCTTATTTTGGGTTGTGTAAACAGCGTTATTCCTACCGACGGCACCGTGACGAGCATAGACTACGGTGCGTTCGAGGGTTGTACAAGCCTTACAAGCATTACGATACCTAACAGCGTGACGAGAATAGGCGGTGGTGCGTTCGAGGGTTGCACAAGCCTTACAAGCATTACGATACCTAACAGCGTGACGAGTATAGGCAACTGTGCGTTCGAGGGTTGCACGAGCCTTACAAGCATTACGATACCAAACAGCGTGACGAGTATAGGTGGTCGTGCGTTCGAAGGTTGCACAAGCCTTACAAGCATCACATTTAACGGAACTAAAGAACAATGGAATGCGATTGGCGAAAATTATGATTGGGACGAAGATTCCGGAGCGTATACCATTCACTGCACCGACGGTGACATAAGCAAATAAAATTTATAGAAATCAAAAACAGGGTTATCGCACATAATTTTTGTGCGGTAGCCCTGTTATGCGTTTATGCGGTTTGCTTTTTTGTTTTATTTCAAGGGATATCCGTTTTCGAGGACGGTCTGCTTTGCGATGCTCTGCGCGAGCTTTACCTCGTCCTCGCTCACCTCGATATCAAAGTCGCGGAAGGAGTTCCCTTCTACGTCCTTGCCGAAGAAAACCATAAACCAGACGCAGCCGAGCATATATCTTCCGACGCCGAGGCTGCAATGGAAGCCATCACGATATGTTCCCTCTCCTATTGCGTCGTAAAGCTTACACATAGCGTCCATCGACGGAATAATGCCGTCGGCGTTTATCTCCTCAGCGGCTTTGCGGTACGCTTCCTTGACGCGAGGGA
>CAZZFP010000002.1:56763-135495 GCA_964653575.1 uncultured Lachnospiraceae bacterium | reverse complement strand
CCGGATCTGCTTTTACTCGACGAGCCGACCAACGGGCTTGATCCGCAAGGAATAGTTGAAATACGCGAACTGATTTTAAAACTCAACAGAGAACGTCATATAACCGTGTTGATATCCAGCCATATACTTGACGAATTATCTCGCATTGCCACGCACTACGGAATAATCGACGGCGGCAGGATGCTGCGGGAAATCAGCGCGGAAGAACTTGACGCCGCATGCCGCAAATGTATGCGCATAAGCGTGAACAACATATCGGTGCTTGCGCGAAAACTCGATGAAATGGGAGCAGATCACTTAATAATCTCCGATAACGAGGCGGATATTTTTTCCGATATAAATATTACATCTCTCACCGTGGCGCTTGCCGCGGACGGATGTGAAGTATGCTCGATACATGAGCGCGACGAAACACTTGAGGGATATTACATTTCGCTCATAGGAGGCAATCGCGATGCGTAAATTGTTATCCGCAGATATGAGACGGCTTGCAAAGAGCCGTATATTTGGGTTATTTTTTGCCGCCGCGGTGATACTTTCCGCCGTCGCGAGCATTCCGGGACCTTTAGGAACGCTGATATCCGGAGGGGAGAATACCCACGCGGAGGATGCAATATTCGGTCTTACGCCATACATCCCCTTTGGTATCGCCTTGTTTATAAGCCTGTTTTTAGGCGAGGAGTTTGAGTGCGGTGCCGTACGCAACAAACTAATAGTCGGGCACACACGCACCGAGTTGTTTGTTGCCGCCGATATCACATGCGCCGTTGCCGCCGTAGCGATATTTGCGGGTGCATTGTTCGGCAGTGCCTTAACATCCGCAATATTTGCCAAAGGCTTTGGCATGGCGCCAGACAAGCTGGTTTATCTTCTTCTCTGCTCTGCGATATGCATGGTTGTCATATCAACAATCTGTGCGGCGTTTATTCTTAACATACCGCGCAAATCTGCTGTGTTTTTGGCATTGCTTCTTTTTGCCATGCTGTTTTTTGCCTCCTTTATCGGGGCGCGAATATCCGAGCCTGAAATGACATACGGCAGTGTAAGCATAAGCGTTGACGGCGGAATCGAATTCGGCGAACTTAAAGAAAATCCGGCCTACATAACCGGCATGAAACGAACAATATATGAATTCTTGTATGACTTACTGCCTACCGGGCAATCGCTGCAACTTGTAAACGGCATTTATGAGCATTACACGCGTTGGGCACCGCTTTCGCTTGCATTGCTCGCGTTTGTCACAGCGGCGGGATACCTGCCTTTTCGCCGCCGCGAATTCAAATAATTCGTTCCACGTTTGTTATATTAAATAATACAAACAAGCGACCGATGCAAGCACAATATCTTCGGTCGGGAAGATTTTAGATGGAGATGGTTTTATCGGCGTTAATCTGTATATCGGTCTTGGCGGTGACGGCATTGACGGTAAAGATATTATTTATGCGCCGCGCGGCGCGTGAGATAGCCGCGGCTTTCAGCGACAGGATGTCAACCGATACGAACACGCTGATAGACATATCATCGCGTGACGGCTGTATGCGCGATCTTGTGGCAACAATAAACACCGAACTTGCGCATTTACGCCGGGAGCGCTGCCGTTACCGCCGCAATGACACAGAACTGATGACCGCCGTGACAAATATCGCACACGACCTGAGAACTCCGCTTACCGCAACCCGAGGGTACCTTGATCTGCTTGAGCGCGAACCGGTAAGCGATGCTGCCGCGCGCTATATCTCGCGAATACGAAACAGAACCGAGGCATTGCAAGAACTGACAAACGAACTTTTCGGCTACAGTATGATAGCCTCCTCACCCGCGCTTGATATCAAACAGGTGGATCTTGTGTGTGCTTTGGAGGGAAACCTGCTTGCATTTTACGCCGCTATGAGCGAACGAGGACTGAATCCGAAAATATCACTCATTCAAGGTCCCATTTACCGCATGCTTGATACCGAAGCGCTTGGACGTATATTTTCAAACATAATCGGAAACGCGCTGAAATATTCCGACGGCGACTTCGCGGTAGTAATGGACGAAAACGGTAAAATCGGTTTTGAAAACACCGCTTCGTCGCTTGACGCAGTAACAGTCGGACGTCTGTTTGATCGTTTTTACACAGTTGAGTCAGCACGCGGTTCAACGGGGCTCGGGCTTTCCATAGCCAAAACTTTGGCGGAACGCATGGGCGGCAAAATCGGCGCGGAATACACAAACGGCAAACTGAAAATAAATTTGGAGTTTCCACCCGAGCAATAACATACAAACGCGGCTGTATCGAATGCTTAAATTCGATACAGCCGCGTTTATTTATGCGCTCTCCGCAGTGCGATATTTTTTTGCTTGAAGCTCAAACATCTCGGCGTATTTGCCGCCTTGTGCCATAAGCTCCTCGTGCGAGCCGCTCTCGATTATCTCGCCGCCGGCGAACATATATATCTTATCCGCCATTCGCGTGGTAGATAGTCTGTGCGAAATGAATATGACCGCTTTATCCGCCGCCTTTTGAAGGATAGCGTGGTTGAGATTATATTCCGCTATCGGGTCGAGGGCGCTCGAAGGCTCATCCATTACTATAAGCTCGTAAGGACGTGCAAACACGCGCGCTATCGCCACCTTTTGACTTTCACCGCCCGACAGGTTTACTCCGTCATCGCGGAATTCACGGGTCAGGTGGGTATTTATTCCGTCCTTGAGATTCGAAAGCTTCTCGCCGAAGTCTGCCGAGTCAAGCGCATCAAGTACAGTAGCCTCATCGGACGGAGAAAACTCGCCGCCCATAACGTTTTCGGCTATGCTCGCACCGAAAAGCTTGAAGTCCTGAAAGACGGCTCCGATATGCTTGCGATATTCGTCAAGATCGTATTTCCTGATATCCTTGCCGTTGTAGAGTATCTCACCGTTCTGAGGGTCATAAAGCCTCATAAGCAGCTTTATCATCGTAGTTTTACCCGCGCCGTTATAGCCCACAAAGGCTACCTTCTCGCCATTGTTAATGGTAAAGCTTATATTTTTGAGCACCTCCGACCTTTGACTCTTGTATTTTTCGGCGTCGGCGCCCTTCTCTTTTATCCGCTTACCTATCTCGGTATCGGGAGCTATATTTTCGTACGCAAACGAAAGCCCTTTTACTTCAAGCGACCTAAACTCGGACACCTCAGCCTCTCCCGACTTGACACTCGGCTCGCGGCGCAAAAACTCCAGATATTTTTCAATATAGAGCGAATGCTCGGGAAATTTGGTAAACCTATCAAACAGATCATATATAAGCCATCTGAATTTCCAGATGACATTTACCGATGCCACAAAGCCTCCGAGCAGAACATTTCCGCGATAAAACTCAAAAAGCATAAACACTATCACACCGTAATTCATCAGAAGTGACAATACGGTTTGAATAGCATTCATCAAATATATCTTCTTACCGAACCTTATTTGTGTATCGGTTATATCCCGTCGATTTTCTTTATGCTCACGGAGCAAGATCTCGGTCGCGTCGGTGGTCCTCAGCTCCTTGGCATAGTCCGAAAGGTGAAATACGCGGCTGAAATAACCGACCTTTCTGAACTTGGGCTTTTGCTCCCGGCTCAGCTCAAACCAAATACGGTTGTTGAACATACTTATAACGGAATATAATACCGACAAGACCAGAATTCCGATAGCCACCCAAATATTTATCGAAAACAGAAGTGAAAGGATGGTGGATATGGCAACGAGGCGGTTGATTATTTTTCCGACCTCCTTGCACACCTTTATGGCGCGACCGTCTGCCTCATCCATAGCCCACACGAAATCGTCGTAATACTTTGGGTCGTCATAACAGGCAAGCTCCATCTGCCGTGCCTTCTCAAAAAGCTCTCTTTGAAGCTTGAATGAAAGACGCTTGGCAAGTATCGGCTCATACACGACCCAATACCAACGGTCAAACGCATATGCAACGATGTAGAACCCCGCCATCATAAAGATGATGCTCGATATACTGCCGCGACCCCAGAAGGGTGTGCCGAGGTCTATCGCGTTAAAAAGCTTTACCTGATATAATGTACCTATGGAGTTTATGATACCCCAAACAAGTCCTTCGATAACCATCCAAATTATGTATTGAGGGACATAATGCCATACTCTTCCGAGCATATAAACATTATTTTTCAGAACATGAGAAAAGGACTGCTTTATCTTGTCACTGTCTTTTGTTTTCTTTTTCAAACTCATCACGCAAGCTCCTCCTCCGCAAGATAATTTTGCGCCTGTTTTTCAAACATCTCGGCATATTTGCCGCCCTGCGCCATAAGCTCGGCGTGTGTGCCGGACTCGATAAGCTTGCCCCCGTCCATTAAAAGCACGCGGTCGGCAAGTGTTGCCGCGGAAAGGCGGTGCGAAATGAATATGACCGTCTTGCCCTCGGTGGCTCGCATCATATTTTCAAACATATTGTATTCCGCGATCGGGTCAAGTGCACTTGACGGCTCGTCAAGTATGACTATCTGCCGCTTTCCGGCAAACACACGCGCCAGCGATATCTTTTGACTCTCGCCGCCCGAAAGCACGGCGCCGTCTTGGTCAAACTCGCGAGTCAGTATCGTGTCGATCCCTTTGGGGAGCGACATCACCTTATCGTAAGCTCCGCTTTGCTTCAGCGCCTCGATGACAGCCGCCTCGTCCTCCTCGGTAAAGCTTTGCTTCATAAGAATATTTTGCTTGACCGACATAGAAAAGTTTTTATAATCCTGAAAGACTGTTCCGAAGAGCCTGCGGTAGGACTCGACCTCAAAATCGCGCACGTCAACGCCGTCAAGGCAAACCTTGCCCTCGGTTGGGTCGTACAGACGCAAAAGCAGCTTAACGAGCGTGGTCTTGCCGGAGCCGTTGGCTCCGACCAAAGCTATCCTCTCTCCTTTTTTGATGGTAAGGCTTACATTATCGACCGCTTTTTCCTCGCTTCCGACGTATGAAAAGCTTACATTTTCAAGGCTTATATCGTCGCCCTTTGCCGCGGGTGCATTCTCGCGGGAGCCGATCTTTGGCTCGTAGGCGAGGAAGAAACGGACATCCTCAAGGTAGAGCGCGTGCTCATCAAATTTCGCAAGCGTTGAAACGAAGGAATTGAGATTATTCGATATTTCGGAAATGGAATTTATTACAACAAGGCAATCACCGGGCAGCATTGCGGATTTCACCACGGTGTTATACACGGCATAAAAGGTTGAGCCTAAGATGACTACGACCTCCATACCGATCTTTTGCACAAAGCCGATGGCTGCGCGCTTAAAGCCGTATTTTTGATAGGTCTTTTTGTACTGCTTAAAGCTTTCATCCCATTCGCGATAGAGCTGCTTGTACATTTCCGTCAGTCGCATCTCTTTGGCGTAATCGGTAAGATAAAAGCATCTTTGTACATATTTCTTTTTTCTGTTGAGGGGCTTTATTTCCGTATCGCAATCGTGCTTGAGCTTATTATCCGCTCGCTTGACAAATCCGAGCAAAAGCGGAACGAGCCCGAACACGATAAGCCACGGGTCAATAATAAACAGCATTACGGAATTGGTAAACAGCGCCGTCGTTCTCCAAATAAGACCGTCGAGCGTATATATCACGTCGTACATTCTATCAACGCCGACATCCATTGCCCTTACATATTTGTCGTAGAATTCCGGCGTCTCATAACAGGCAAGCTCAACCTGTGACGCTTTTTCATAGAGCATTGTCACGAGTTTTTCACTTATTTTTTGATCCTGACGCGGATATACAAATCTGGTGAGCCACGTTGTAAAAAGATTAAACACCAAATTAAACGATCCTATACACAAAATGTATGCAAGTATATGCTCCTTCGGCTCGCCGAGAGAGAGACTGTTGATTATCATTCTGAAAAGGTATGTAGTTGTAAAAAAGTTAAGCACGGCACCTACGATACTCCACCCGAAATAGGTGAATGTAAATATCGGGGCGGTCTTTGCCATCAGCTTGATGGCAAAAAGGTTGTTCTCGAATGCCCGCCCCACCGAGATCTTGCGCTTTTTCTTTCCTTTGTCTTTTTTCTGTTTTTGTCTTCATGTGTCCTCCGAGCTTTGCAATATAGAGATTATGTCAAGCTTGACATCGGCATACGTATATTATATCAAACCGAGTATATATATATATATATATATATATATATCGTTAACAAAAAGTTAATTTTATCCCGTGTGATAGGTAAATTATATCATATTATACGGCGACAGTCAAGCCGATTTTGACAATTTCAACCAATGGTTGTTATCGGTCAAGATCGGTATCTGCGATGCGCCCGCCCTGCATATGTATGTGTTTGTTGCAGATCTCTCCGACGCGCCTGTCATTTGAAACGATGACCAAGGTCTTGCCCATACCGTTCAAGCGCTTGAAGAGGGTAAGTATCTCCTCGGCGGCAGGAGCGTCGAGTCCCGCTATCGGTTCATCGGCGATAATGTACATCGGGTCCGCGACGAGCGCGCGGGCAATGGCGACCCTTTGCTGCTGACCGCCCGAAAGTCTGCCCGCAGGGGTATCGAGCTGCATAAAGAGCCCCACCTTTTTGGCTGCCTCGAGGCAGCATTCGAGCCTCTGCTTTTTCTTTATCTTTACCTGTCCGAGCGTCAGCGGAAGCGCGATGTTTTCAAGCACGGTGCGATCCGGCATAAGATCGAAGTCGCAGAGTATCAACCCGACAAGCTCTCCTCTCACCCTTGCCGCACGGCGTCCTTTCATCGCGGTAACGTCGTGCCCGTCAAATATAACCGAGCCTGTGTCCGCGTATGCGGTACCCGACAGTATTTCAAGCAGCGTTGATTTGCCCGAACCCGTGTCGCCGCTGACGCAGAGCATATCTCCGCTGTTTACCGTAAAGCTTATGTTATCAAGTGCCCGCACTCTGTCGTAGCCGTCGTTTTCGTATACCTTTGTCAGATCTTTTATCTCTATCATTTTATCGTAATTATCTCCTGTGTTTTTGGATCTTTTTCGGTTGTAGACGAAATCACTCGAATTCGTCAATTTGTCTAAAGTTTTCGCCCGCCTTTTTCAAAAGGCGGCGCGGTCGAGGGCGCGTAGCCCTCGTCGCCGTCCGCAGACGGCGAAATCGCCTCTCCGGCGCTTTCTTTTTGCTGTTTTAAAATTTGGAACAAATTTTAAAACTATTTTCATTTTGCGCCTACATGGTCAAAGAAAAAGCGGGTAAAGTTCTTTGTGCGTTTTGACTTAGATATCTCTTTTTGTCTATGATCTTCGTGGAAACTTCTTGAAAGAAGTTTCCACGAACCCTTTCAAGAACTTTTAAACTAATTCACGGAGTTTGTTTTCGGAACTCAGTTCCGGAACTCGCTTCCTTCTATCCAAGTTTCCTCGGATATTTCCAAGTTGCCGTTGCCGTCCGCGGCGTAGTGGACTATGCAATACATATCCGTTTCGGAATAATAAACGGTCTCGAGCCGTTCGAGCTCTCTCAGAAGTCCGCCGCTCCATTGGTAGGTGTGCTCTCCCCAACGTTCGACATAGAAGGCATATTCGCCTCGGCTGTCCTTGCCTTCCCACTGCTTTTTGTAGGTCTCCCCGTGCAGAGTCTTGCTTTCGGAGTCGGACGAAAGGTTTGCAAGCTCGGAGAGCTCCTTTGAAGCGTAATAGGTTCCGTCGGAATTTCCGATATAGCTTGCATAATAAGTCAGCTCGGCGCCCGATGATATTATTACACGGAAATCTGTGATACCGTCGAAATTAAGGTCTGTAAGCTCAAAGCCGAAATCGGCTTCCTCTGAGGCGCGCTCTCCGCCGACCTTGTATTTTCCGAGGCGTTTTCCGTCTTTTATCACGACTACATAGCGAAGGCTCTCCTCCTTTCCGTAAAGTTCAAAGCTTCTGTCTCCGTCCGTGACGGTCTTAAGAAGCTCTCCCTCGCCGCACGCGCAAAGCGCAAAAGGCAGAAGCAAAAGGACCGCAAAAGCGAATATTTTTATTTTTTCGAGCCTTGTCATAGCCAAACACCTCAATTTTTTAAATGTTTTTATAAGAATATAATACCATAAACTGCGGCGCTTGTCAATCATAGCAATCAAGAGTTGCTTTCTTTTTTTGAAGTTTTTTTGACTCTGCCTTTTTTCAAAAAAGGTACAGACTGTAAGCCAAAGGAATACAAACTGTCAAGTTTTACAAAGTCCTCAGCCACTTTTCTCTTTGACACCGCGGGCGCAAAGAGAAAAGTTAGCAAAAGAGAAACGCCAAGAGATTTTTTCGCGCACTGCGGAGCGCGAGGAGGACTCCGCGCCCTCCACTACGCCGCCTTTTGAAAAAGGCGGGCGAAAACTTTTACTGCAACAGTACAGTGTTCTATGCCAAAGATCTACAAGACAACTACGTTATTTTTTGAAGTTTTTTTGCTCTGCCTTTTTTTCAAAAAAGGTGGAGAGACGCCAAGCAATACCGCAAAAAATTCTATTGACATAATCGGAATAATGTAATATAATTAATAGCAGATACATTCGAAAAGAAAAAGCAAGGAGTTTTTAATTATGGAAAACACATTACTTTCTATCATAGAGAAGGACGCGACGCTTACCGACGCCCAGCTCGCGGCGATGCTTGGCAAAGAAACGGGCGATATAAGAAAACTTATAGATGAATATGAAAACGACGGCGTTATCCTCGGCAGACAAACGCTTATAGATTGGGACAAGACCGACCGCGAATACGTTACGGCTTTCATCGAAGTAAACATCCAGCCTCAGCGTGACTGCGGATTTGACAAGGTTGCCGAGCAAATATACAATTATCCCGAGGTCAAGAGCCTTTATCTTATGTCGGGCGGATTTGATTTTGTCGTTATGATAGAAGGAAAGACCCTGCGTGAGGTCGCGTTCTTCGTTGCACAAAAGCTTGCGACTATCGAAAACGTTACCTCTACCGCAACGCATTTCGTGCTCAAAAAATTCAAGGACAAGGGCGTTGTTTACAAGTCCCCCGATATTGACGAAAGAGGGGTCGGCATAATATGATAGATTATAATTCCGTTCTGTCGCCGACCGCGGTAAGTCTGCCTCAGTCGGCGATAAGAAAATTTTTCGACCTGCTTTCGACTATGGATAACGTGGTCGGTCTGACTGTCGGTCAGCCGGATTTTCCGACGCCGTGGCACATAAGAAAAGCGGGCATCGAATCGCTTGAAAGGTCAAAGACCTACTACACATCAAATTCGGGCACGCTTGAGCTTCGCGCGGCTATTTCGGATTACCTTTTGCGCCGCTTCGGCATAGCGCCGTACGACCCGGAAAAGGAGATCATCGTGACGGTCGGCGGAAGCGAGGCAATAGACATATCTATGCGCGCGGTACTTGTGCCGGGAGACGAGGTCATCATACCCAATCCCGCGTTTGTGTGCTACGAGCCACTCGTACGTATGACGGGAGCTAAGCCTGTCATAATCGACACACGCCTTGAGGACAAATTCAAGCTGACGCCCGAGGCACTCAAAGCCGCGATAACTCCGCGTACAAAGCTTTTGGTGCTTCCCTATCCGAACAATCCCACGGGTGCTATTATGAGTGCAGAGGAGCTTGAAGGGATAGCAAAGGTATTGAGAGACACGAATATCCTTATCCTTTCGGATGAGATCTACGCCGAGATGACCTTCGGCAAGCGTCACACATCGATAGTAAATATCCCCGGTATGCGCGAGCGCACGATACTTGTCAGCGGATTTTCCAAGGCTTATGCTATGACAGGCTGGAGACTCGGATATTTGTGCGCGCCCCGAGAGCTGACAAAGCACATCTTAAAGCTTCATCAATACGCCATTATGTGCGCCCCGACGACGTCTCAGTTTGCGGCGATCGAGGCCATGCAAAACGGTGACTCGGACGTTGAAGAAATGGTTGCGGAATACGACCGCAGGCGCAGATACATTTACGACGGACTCCAAAAGATAGGACTTGAAGTATTTGAGCCCGAGGGAGCCTTCTACATATGGCCCAAGATCGGTGGCTTCGGACTTTCGTCCGAGGAATTTTGCGAGCGTCTGCTCTATGAAAAGAAATGTGCGATAGTTCCCGGAAACGCCTTCGGAAGTTGCGGAGAGGGATTTGCCCGCATATCCTACGCATATTCGGTCAAGCACATCACGACAGCACTCGAACGCATCGGCGAATTTGTCGAGGAGCTGCGCAAAGATAAAAAATAAGCTGAAGCTTATCTTTAAAAATCAAAAGCATATCCGCAAACTTACGGTTGTAAGTAGATACGGATATGCTTTTTGCTTATTTAATGTATGTATGCTTATATCTCTGCGAGCATATAAGGCTTAAGCTCGCCGTTGGTCTCGATGACATCCGCGCCGAAATCCTCTTTTGATACCTTAAGCTCCTCTTTTGTGCCGATGAGCCAGATTCCGACGTCGCCATACTGATGCAATTCACGGCAGAATTCCGCGTCGGCTTTTCTGCCGACAAACCAAGCGGTCTTGGCGTTGTCGTAGGGGATCCACACGGTAACGCGGCGATACTTCGACATTTTTTCGCACTCCGAAAGCGCCGCGGGAGTCAGGCTTCCGTCAAAGTGCATCTCTGCCTTCGGAAATCTCTCGGCAAGATAGCGGAAATACGGAAGAGTCTTGCAGGTAAAGCAGATCTGCTCCTCCATATCGGCAGCCTCTATCACCGAGCAGAAGATCTCAAACTGCTCCTCGTTAAATCCCTGGTATACGTTATCAAGCTTGACCTGTACGCCCTTGCCCTTAAGAAAAGCAAGTGCCTCGGCAAGTGTGGGGATCTGCGTTCCTCTGAACTGCTCGCCCATAAAGAGTCCGAAATCGTATCCTCTGACCTCTTCAAAGGTGACCTTTGATACGGGAAGCTTCTCCTCAGCGATAACGCTTCCGTCGGGACGTCTGCCCGTACGATTCACCGATGCGTCGTGCAGAAGCACGCATACATTATCTTTTGTAAATTTGGTGTCTATCTCGATTATATCGTATCCCTGCTCTACTGCCGCGCCGAGCGATACCAATGTGTTTTCGGGAAAATATTTGCTGTCTCCCCTGTGTGCTTGAAATCTGAACTTTGACATATTTTTTAAATCTCCTTGGTTAGATTAATAATTTTCTTTTTTCGCAGACCCCTTTTTGAAAAAAGGGGTCCGCACCCCCGAAAAACTTAAAAAGAAGTTTTATTGCTTTCTTTTTTGAAAGTTCTTGAGGGGGTGTGGGGGAACTTCTTTCAAGAAGTTCCCCCGATATAACCGTTATTGCCGATACGCGACCGAGTCCTTCAGCCCTTTGCGTATCGCTTGACGATATTTATGAGTATCTCGACCTCGGTGTCCATATGCTCGACCACGGCATGCTCATACGGACCGTGGCAGGCGTAGCTACCGCCCGTGCCGAGGTTGGGACAAGGAAGTCCCATAAACGAGAGCCTTGCGCCGTCGGTGCCGCCTCTTATCGGACTCGTCTCGGGCTCGATGCCAAGCTCACGCGCCGCTTCGATAGCGTTTTCGACTATGTGTATACAGGGAAGGATCTTTTCTTTCATATTTCTGTACTGCTCTCTGATCGTCAGCACTGCCGTTCCCTGTCCGTATTTTTCATTTATTACCTTTTCGATATGACGAAGCGTCTCGAGCCTTGCCTCAAACATATTCGCGGAATGATCGCGAACGATGTAGTGCATCTCGGTCTCGGTAACATTTCCCTGCATATCGGTAAGATGATAGAAGCCCTCATACATCTCGGTCTTTGACGGAACATCTCCGCTCGGAAGCATTGAATTTATCTCCATCGCCACGAGAAGCGAATTTATCATAGTATTTTTAGCGGAACCCGGATGTATGTTTACACCATTTACCTTGAACACCGCCGCCGCGGCATTAAAGTTCTCATATACGACCTCACCCGCACCGCCGCCGTCCACGGTATATGCAAAGTCGGCTCCGAAGCGCTCGATGTCGAAGTGATCCGCACCCGCGCCTATCTCCTCGTCGGGTGTAAAGCAGATAGATATCTTCCCGTGCGGGATCCCTCTCTCGTTTATCTGCTCTATCATAGTCATAATATCCGCAATTCCCGCCTTATCGTCGCCGCCTAAAAGACTGTTTCCGTCGGTCACGATAAGAGTGTTCCCCTTTAACTCTTTGAGCCACGGAAAATCTTTGTTTGAAAGCACTCTGCCGCTGTCGCCGAGCACGACATCCTCTCCGTCATAGTTTTCAATAAGTCTCGGCTTTACATTCTTGCCCGAAAAATCGGGAGCCGTATCGACGTGCGCGATAAAGCCTATCTTGGCTCTGTCCTCATACCCATCGGTAGCCGGCAAAGTTGCATAAACATAGCACTTGTCATCCACCTCGGCATCGGAAAGTCCGAGACCTTTAAGCTCGTCAACAAGTATTTTCGCAAGGTCAAACTGCCTTGCCGTGCTCGGAACGGTACCGCTGTCCTCGTCACTGTCCGTCCAAACAGTAACATATTTAAGAAGTCTTTCGTATGCTCTCATTTTTTATTACTTTTCCTTTCCCAATTTTTTGAATTTTGGCGGGCCGATTGCCGCTTATTTTGCGTCCCGCCTTTAGCGGATCTTGTATTCGTGTGCCCTTTACCGTGGGATGCCGATTTTTGCACACGAGACTTATCTTTATTTTGCCGCTTAGCCTGATTGCCCATACCGACGGAGCCGTATTCCGCGCGTACAAGACAGCTCGGAGAATTGCCTATCAGATCCTCTCTGCCCGCCGCCCTGAGTGCCTCTCTGACGAGCTTATAATTTTGAGGACGATTGAATTGCAAAAGCGCCCTTTGCATTTGCTTGTCGTGATAATCCGTCGGAGTGTACACCGGCTTCATATTAAGCGGATTAATTCCCGTATAGTACATAACCGTCGATGCCGTTCCGGGGGTGGGATAGAAATCCTGCACCTGCTCGGGCGCATATCCGTCACGCTTTAGGCAAAGCGCAAGCTCGACGGCGTCATTCAGAGTCGAGCCGGGATGACTTGACATAAGATACGGAACAAGGTATTGCTCCTTGCCGACTTTTTTCGTTATCTCAAAGAACTTTCGCCTGAATGCCTCATATACCGAAAATTCGGGTTTCCCCATACAGTTCAGCACATTCGTCGCGCAATGCTCGGGCGCAACCTTAAGCTGACCGCTGACGTTATCTTTAACGAGCTTTTCGAAAAATGCGTCGTTTTTATCAAGCATAAGATAATCAAATCGGATACCCGAGCGTATGAACACCTTTTTCACGCCTTCGACCCGCTCGACGGCTTTTATGAGCTCGAGATATTCCGTGTGATCCACCTTTAGATTTTTGCACGGCTTAGGTGCTAAGCACTTTCGTGTCGAACAAACACCCTCCGTAAGCTGTCTATCGCAGGCGGGGTAACGGAAGTTTGCCGTAGGTCCGCCAACGTCGTGAATATATCCCTTAAATCCCTTGAGCTTTGTAATGACCTCCGCCTCGGACACAACGCTTTCGATGCTTCTTGACCGCACGGTTCTTCCCTGGTGGAAGGCAAGTGCGCAGAAATTGCAGCCGCCGAAGCATCCCCTGTTATGTGTTATCGAGAACTGCACCTCCTCGATCGCGGGCACGCCGCCGAGCTTTTCGTACGACGGATGATATGTACGAACATACGGAAGCGAATAAACGTGATCGAGCTCATCCCTTTCAAGCGGCGGCATAGGCGGATTTTGAACGAGTATCTTGTTTCCGTAATGCTCGATTATAGCCTTGCCGTTTATGGAGTCCTGATTTTGATACTGAACGCCGAACGCCTCGGTATATGCTCTTTTGTCGGTCTTGAGAACATCGTAATCAAATTCAGCCGCCACGGGATAGTGTATCTTGTCGTCGGGAGATGTAAGATACACCGTGCCTCTGACGTCGTGTATCTTCTTTACGGGAATACCGCGTCTCAAAAGCTCGGCAATGCGAAGCAGGATGTTCTCTCCCATACCGTAGGTAAGAATATCGGCGCGGCTGTCAACGAGCACCGAACGCCGCACCTTATCGTCCCAATAATCGTAATGTGCAAATCGGCGCAAGGACGCCTCGAGCCCGCCGATTATTATCGGAACGTCGCCGTAAGCCTCTCTTATACGGTTACAATAAACTATAACGGCACGGTCGGGACGCTTGCCCATTACGCCGCCGGGTGTGTAATAATCATAAGTTCTTTTCTTTTTGGCGGCGGTGTAGTGCATCACCATAGAATCTATATTTCCCGAGGTAACGAGAAATCCGAGTCTCGGTCTGCCGTATTCCTTGAAAGCATCACAGCTCTTATAATCCGGCTGTGAAAGTATCGCCACGTTAAAGCCCGCGTCCTCAAGCACGCGAGAAATTATAGAGACGCCGAATGACGGATGATCAACATAAGCGTCGCCCGTCACGTACACGAAATCCGGTCTGTCCCAGCCTCGTTTTATCATTTCCTCGCGACAAAGAGGCAAAAACTCCTTGCCGACGGTTGCTCTTTCAGCCATTTAATATACCTTTACCTGTTTTTTTAGTTACAATTACGATGACGATTTTTTGGACCCTTTTTTGAAATTTTTTTGGACCCTTTCTTGAAAGAAAGGGTCCAAGCCCCCAAAGAACTTAAAAAACAATATTGGAAGCTTAGAGTGTCGGAGAGTATCCGCAACTTACTGCGTGTATTATATAACGAAGTAAAAATGTGTGCTTGCACGGACATTTTTACGAGGTCATCAATCACGCGGGCGCACGAAGTGCGCACAAGGGCAAAAGCCCGCAGAGTTGCGAAGCAACTCACTGCGTGTATTATAACACATCCCTCTCCGTTTTGCAAGAGCAGTTCAAAACAAAATCAAAAAAGCATTCCGACAAGTGCTCCTATGCCGTAATGCTTTTCAAATATATCTGTTTTCAAGTATGAGCTTTATGATACCGTCTACAAGCTTGCGCTCTTTATTGCTCAGCTTATCGTAATTTTGCGTTATCTCTCGACTGAGGTAATTTTCCGAGGTAGTCGATGAAGCGCACACAAACTCCGCTATGTCACATTCGAGAATATCCGATATGCTTGCCAAAAGGTCAAGACTTATTTTTGTTATCCCACGCTCCACCTGACTTACATATCCCACCGAAACATCCAAGCGTTCGGCGAGCATCTCCTGCGTCATATCCTTTCTTTTTCTCGCAACTTTGATACGAGAACCTATCAATTCATAATCAATTGCCATATAAATTACTCCTCTGTTATTCGACTTCCAACAATTCACATACGCTTATATTTAATGCCTTTGAAATCGCGATCAGTTCGATATCCGTAACAAATCGTTTCCCCGCCTCAATCCTCTGAACCGCATTTTTATCGACATCAAGACCCGACAACTGCAACTTATCGGCAAGCGCTCGTTGAGATAATTTTAAATTTTTCCTGAATTTTGCAATATTACCGCCGCAAACATTATTTTTTCCATCGGGTGCTTTGTTAATAAACATTAAAAACCTCATTTTTTTCGTTTTTCTCTTGACTTACCTAAAATTGTATGCTACAATAATGGCATAGCTGACATTCACCGAATGTCAAATCAAAAAATCATTGTAAATAAGAAATGGAGGAATTGTCAATGGAGGACATCTTAGCAATGATAATCGGTATACCGATTGCATTAATTATTGTGTTTTTTCCACTTATTCTTTTCTTCGGTGAACGAATATCCGATGCAATAGAGAGTAAAAAACGTGGTAAAGAACAAAAAGCTGAAGAACTGCGCCGAGAGGCGGCAAGAAAACGCGCAGAGGAAGAACGGAAACGCAAAGAGGAAGAAGAAAAACGTGTATGGGAAGAAGCGAGACGCGCAGAGAAAGCTCAAGCCAAAGCCAAACAAGCTGTTTTCATGGATAGCAAATATGTTCGAGAGATTGTTCAAGAAATGAGCGAATTTTTTATCCAAGGAATACAGGATGCCAAAAGAGATGTTAGCGTTAGCGAAATATGCGTTAGTCTTGTCTTTTTCGTTTATGAAGATCACTTAGAATGTGACATCTACGGCGTTACGAAAGAAATATATTTTCAAAGCTATGGCTTGAGAAATCTTAACCCCGGCGACAATGAAATTCTAAATATGAGTGAAGTCATAAAGGATCTTTTGATCCCCAAAATTCGCAATGCTATGCCTTTTGACAAGGATATCGGCGCAAAAGTTATATCAGAAGATCCGTATAATGTGAGTT
Organism: uncultured Lachnospiraceae bacterium; assembly: GCA_964653575.1. GTDB lineage: Bacteria > Bacillota > Clostridia > Oscillospirales > CAG-272 > HGM12650. The sequence continues at coordinate 119,293 of CAZZFP010000002.1, read as the reverse complement.
CTTTTTGTCGCTTTGATGTAACATACACCGCCACAAACGGCAATTTTTCTCACAACGATTGGTAAACTCATCACAAATTCGGGATACACTAAAAAGCAAAGGAAGGATCAACAAAAATGGCAAAATGTTATGAATGCCGATATTTCCGCGTCGGCGAGCACAAATGCGCATTCAGCGGATATACCAAATCTCCGTCGGAGGAGTGCGGTCGATACGGTGACTTTGAACCCGATCACAAAAAATGCTACGGCAACTGCAAATATTTCCGCACCGATGACAAGCGTTGTGTTCACAACGGAAATACATACGAAATGTGGCACGAATGCGGAATAGGAGAATATTCTCCCGCGTAAAAAGTAAAATCAAATCAAAAGCAAAGGGCTTTATCACTGTATACAAACGGTGATAAGTCCTTCTTATATTTTTTATATCTTTTTAGATTCTGCTTTTTTATTCGAGATCTATCGTATACCCTTTCGGTATGCAGGCGGCTTCCTCTTCTCGTCTTACGACGTGATCTATCCTTGAGGCATAGTGGGGATTTCTCTTCTTTTTCGATTCGGATTTCTCCGCCGATTCGGCTTTTTCGAGCGGAGCAACATCGCTTGCCATATATTCGTCAAGCAAGGGTTTAAGAATCTTAACATTCGGGTCGTTTTCATCGTATTTATCAGCTCTGTCCTCGGGAATGGTATCAAAATAATAATACTTTTTCTCCTTGCCGTTAAACACAAGCTTATGCTCGCCGTCCGTTACCATATATGCGCCTCTGTCGTGACAGCCGTATTGAGAGTATACATATTCGTGATGCTCTCCCGAGAAAAGGCTCACGCCGTCAAATTCATTTTTATCGTATTTAACTCCGACATAATCGAGAACCGTGGGTGCGATATCCACAAGCGAGACGGGATCTGTGCGTTTTACCTGCTCGGTCTGACCCGGCATATGTATCATAAACGGAATGTGGCAGGAGGAGTCGAGCATTGAGCGCTTGCCCATTACGGAAAAGTCTCCGAGCATTTCTCCGTGATCCGTTGCGCAAATTATCATCGTATCCTCGTACATTCCCTTTTCCTTGAGCTTATCGATTATTCTTCCTATTTGGTAATCAACGAAGGAAACGCATGCATAATAAGCATTTTTAAGTCTGATGAGCTCCCGGTCACTGACATCCATATTGGAGGTTAAAAAGGCTTTTGTAACAAGCTTGTTAAAATCCTCGGGATGCTCGGGATTGTACGGAAGCGGAAGATCGTCGCGGTACAATTTATTCCACGGTGCGGGCGGGCAAAACGGCGGATGCGGATGAATAAACGAGGACATAAGGAAGACATTCTCATTCGGGTCCACGCTGTCAAGGAATTCAAGGCTCCTGTCACCTACCCAATTTGTCGGATGGGCATACGGCGGAAGCTGAGAGATCTGTGGAACATAATACATTTCGCTTCTCATTCCGTTATAGTCAAAAACATATGGAAAGTTTTCCTTTATGTATTTCGTATAATCATCATCAGGATGTGAGAGCTCCTCTTGGCTGTAACGCTTTTCAAATCCCAACGAGGCATAGAGGCTCTGTGCGTTGTGCATCTTACCGACGCAACAGGAACGGTATCCGGCTTTGGTTACTGCATCATAGAAGCCCTTCCCGTCATATACGATACCGTAATCGTTGTTGCTACAGCCTGTTCTTGCGGCATATTGACCGGCGAGCATAGAAAGCCGTGCCGGAACGCAGACGGGTGCCGGAGTATATGCGGTCTCGAACACCGTCGATGTATTGGCAAGTGCATCGTATGACGGGGTTTGAATATACTCGTTACCGAGAGCGTGAATGGTATCACGGCGTTGCTGATCGGTAAAGATAAACAAAATATGCTTTGGCATAAAGATAATCTCCTTTTATTTTTAGGTACATTCGAAGCCTCGAGCATACCTTTATATACTTGTATTATATCACATATTTTAAAAAAGCACAATACATTTTGTCAACAAAAAAGGCAGACCCGCAATATGCGTCCTCAAAAGCATAAGCTTTATGACACACGATTTCGGGTCTGCCCCATATTGGATTCGGAACGGTACAAGCTTTAACCGAGATTAAAGCTCAGTCTCCGATCGAACTTGTATTTTCAAGTTCGGAAGCTATTAATACATTCCGCCCATTCCGCCGCCGGCGTTCATAGCTGCCGCCTGAGCCGCCGCTACTGCGGGATCTTCCTTTTTATCGGCAACTACCGCCTCGGTGGTAAGAATGGTGCTTGCGATGGAAGCCGCGTTTTCAAGTGCGGAACGTGTTACCTTGGTAGGATCGACGATGCCTGCGCTCATCATATCGCAATATACTTCCTTATATGCGTCAAAGCCCCAGCCTATCTTGCCGGAATTCATAATCTTATCGACGATAACCGCACCGTCAAAGCCTGCGTTTGCCGCGATCTGACGAACAGGCTCTTCAAGCGCACGAAGCACGATGGCGATACCTGTCTTTTCGTCGCCCTCAGCCTTCTTAAGCAGTGCTTTTACGTTCTTTATTACGTTGAGGTAAGCCGTACCGCCGCCCGCAACGATACCTTCTTCAACTGCCGCACGGGTTGCATTGAGTGCGTCCTCGATACGGAGCTTCTTTTCCTTCATCTCGACCTCGGTTGCCGCGCCGACCTTGATAACGGCTACGCCGCCCGCAAGCTTAGCAAGTCTCTCAAAGAGCTTTTCTTTATCGAACTCTGATGTGGAGACTTCGATAGCGGATCTGATCTGAGCAACTCTTGCCTGTATAGCGTCCTTATCGCCCGCACCGCCGACGATGATGGTATTCTCTTTATTGACCTTGATCTGTCTTGCTCTGCCGAGCATATCAAGAGTAGCATCCTTGAGCTCGAAGCCGAGGTCGCTTGTAATGACCTGACCGCCCGTAAGGATAGCGATATCCTGAAGCATTTCTTTTCTTCTGTCGCCAAAGCCGGGAGCCTTGACTGCAACGCAGGTAAATACGCCGCGAAGCTTGTTGAGCACGAGGTTGGTAAGAGCGTCGCCTTCAACGTCCTCGGCAATTATGAGAAGCTTTCTGCCTGCCTGAACGAGCTGTTCAAGAAGCGGAAGCAGATCCTGAATTGAGGAGATCTTCTTATCCGTAATAAGAATGAGTGCGTCATCAAGCACCGCTTCCATCTTTTCCATATCCGTAGCAAGATAAGGAGAGAGGTATCCGCGGTCAAACTGCATACCCTCAACTATCTCGGAATATGTTTCAGCCGACTTGGACTCTTCGACAGTGATAACACCGTCAGCCGTAACCTTTTCCATAGCGTCCGCAATAAGCTTACCTATGTTAGCGTCTGCCGCAGATACCGTGCCTACACGCGCGATATCGTCCGTGCCGCTTACAGGCTTTGAATTTGCCTTAAGTGCCTCGACTGCGCAATCGACCGCCGTTTTGATACCTTTTCTGAGTATCATCGGGTTGGCACCTGCCGTAACATTCTTCATTCCCTCGTGAACGAGAGCCTGTGCAAGCAGTGTTGCGGTCGTTGTACCGTCACCTGCCGCGTCGTTGGTCTTGGTTGCGACCTCTTTTACGAGCTGTGCGCCCATATTTTCCGCTTCATTTTCGAGCTCGATCTCCTTGGCGATGGTAACACCGTCATTTGTAATGAGGGGAGCGCCGTATTTCTTACCGAGAACTACGTTTCTGCCCTTGGGACCGAGTGTGATCTTAACTGTATCCGCAAGTGCATCAACTCCTTTGAGAAGTGCGTTTCTTGCTTCAATTCCGTAAAGTATATCTTTTGCCATATTCAATTACCTCCTTAAAGTCAGTCTTCTACGACTGCAAGAATGTCGCTCTGGCGAACGATATTATATTCTACGCCGTCGCATTTAACTTCCGTACCGGAATATTTGCTTGTGATCACTTTATCACCGACCTTAACGGTCATAACTACTTCTTTTCCGTCTACCATCCCGCCGGGGCCCACTGCCACTACCTCTGCTACTTGGGGCTTCTCTTGAGCCGCAGTCGTAAGAATGATACCGGTCTTTGTTTTTTCTTCGGCTTCAACCGCTTTAACTACTACACGGTCGCCTAAAGGTTTGATTGTCATAGTGTTTTTTCCTCCAAATCTATATATTTAAAATTATAAACACCGATCCGCATCCAAAAGAACTCAATCTCTGAATGTGAACTGATCCTTGTTCTGCTCCTTAAAGAGCTCGAAGAGCTTCATAACGAGTGCCTCGTCTTCGATACCGTCGTATATCTCTTCTTCATCTTCATTCACGGTAATATGGAGAATAACGACATCCTCGGTATCCTCATCAACGGGTATGAATACACCGTAATATTCACCCTCATACTCTACTGTGTCGAGCCACTCAAAGACTGTCTCGTTACCCTCTTCATCGCAAAGCACGATAAGATTATCATCGCATTCCTCGCAGCCGCCTTCGCAAGCCTCGCAATTATGATCGCACTCGAGCTCTTCTGCGGAGAGCTTCTTTTCATTGATATCTGACATTTGCTGTCTCCTTTCGGTATTCTGTTCAGAACGTTATTGATCCGATAATTATTTCAATTATCCTCTATTTAGGTATTATATCACAACCGTAATTTATACTTATAGTCGGACATTTAACAAAATAATCGCAAATTTGTAAATTTTATCTTGCTCCTCTCATCCCCGCGTCAATATTCATAATTATTGCTTATACGGAATAAATTTAATCATAAATACTGTATTTATACGGTCGGCTGTATATACGGAGGCGATGATATTGATCTTAAAATGTTTGGAATTTGTCAACGAAAAAATAGTGGGACCTTCGGTACCCATAGTATTGATAGGCGCGGGACTCTTCTTTATCGTTAGACTCAGGGCTTTTCATCTCCTTCATCCGATAAAGCTGTGGCGTCCTCTGTTTGCAAAAAAAGCTCCCTCTTCCGACAAAAAAGGAATCTCTCCCGTAAGAGCCCTCCTTCTGGCTTTGGCGGGAACGCTCGGCGTCGGAAACATCGTCGGTGTGGCAAGTGCCATATCCTTCGGCGGTGCGGGCGCAGTGTTCTGGATGTGGATAAGCGCATTTGCGGCAATGCTGCTGAAATATAGCGAGATCGTGTTGGCACACAGGCACAGGCGATTTGACGCCTCGGGCAGACCGCACGGAAGCGCTATGTATTACATCAAGGATTGCCTCTCCATCACAGGGCTTCGACGTGTCGGCGGCTTTCTCGCCGCACTCTTCGCCGTTCTTTGCATAATCGACTCTCTGACGATGGGGTGCGTAATACAAATAAATGCCGTCTCGTATGCGTTATCGGGCGTTTTTGAGCTTCCAAAGCTTTTATGCGGCGTACTCATTGCGATAAGTGTTGCCGTAATCTTGGTCAAAGGAAGCTCGGCGATATCTAAGGTCACCGAGGTATTAGTACCCGTAATGAGCGGCATATATGTGGTTTTATCCCTATCCGTTTTAATAATGAAAAGCGACCGCTGTGCCGATGCCTTTGTCAGCATATTTTCCGAGGCTTTATCCTTCAGAAGTCTTGGCGGCGGAGTGCTCGGATTTTTTATGTCAAGAGCCGTGCGCCTCGGTACGATACGCGGCGTACTCTCAAACGAAGCGGGTTGCGGAACCGCGCCGATAGCTCACGCCGAATCCAACGCGGGATCTGCCGCCGAGCAAGGTGTGCTCGGCATAGCGGAGGTCTTTATAGACACGATAGTGCTCTGCACCATGACGGCTTTGGTCGTGCTCATAAGCTACGACAGCGTTTCGCATCTTTCCGAAGATCCCGTTATGATGACGATAAGCGCCTACTCCGCCGTGCTCGGCGGTTGGGCAGGTGCTCTGCTCGCCATCTCCGTACTGCTTTTCGGATACGCCACCGTAGTATGTTGGGCTCATTACGGAATTGAATGTGTTCGATATCTATTCGATAACAAAAACGCGGTGTACGTATTTGAGGCAATTTACTGCCTGCTTATTGCCGCAGGATCCGTCATAGCGCCAAATGATATATGGACGATCTCGGATCTCGCTCTCGGGCTTATGACTCTTATAAATGTTCCCATCCTATGCGGCATGAGCCGCGAGGTAAAGGCCGAAACGGATAGCTTTTTGAAAAGAATAAAAAACGGGCTGTCTCATTAAAACAGCCCCATTGACATATTACTCCGGATCAATTCCAACGTATCTTCATAAATCTCGGATAAACCTTATCTATGATATTTACCATTCTCGCAAGTATCTCGTAGCATACTTCTCCGGAATTCTGAGGTGTCAGTATCACGTCGTACGAAGCAGCGACCTCGTTATCCGAATCGACCGAAAATCTGACCCAGCGGTATTCATTGTTGAGCTTGTTCGACTCCATTATGGCAAGCTCAGCCTGCTCATCGGTAAATTTGCATATTGAAAAGCACCTAACAGCGGCACTCTTTCCGTCGGCGTCAAAGAAAAATCTTATCACCATAGAGTTGCAGTTTTCCCCTGCAAATTTCAGCGTAATAACGTCCGACTGCCCCGGTCTCTCCTCGCAATCATATGTTTTCCCTTCCCTGTCAAGCAACTTCACAAATGAAACGGTTGTATCGAGCATTCAATTATCCCTCCGTATGTATTGGTTGTAGCATACTATATTATATTACGCAAACTCAAAAAAGTCAATCAAAAAAGCAAAAAAGCAGAGCCGAAGACTCGCATCCAAAAGATCAAATGCTTTGGACATAGTATCAAGATCGGCTCTGCTCTTTTATTGTATCAGACTTTAGCTGTTATTTATGCTTTTTTCTATTTCTTCTCCGTTGACAAAAATGCAAGCATCTCCGTTGAAGGCAATACGCAGAATTCCTCTGTTACCGCCCAACGCAAAAGCTTCCTCTCTCTTAAATCCGAACGAGATCGCCTTGAGCGGCTTGAGAAGATATTCCCTGTCGTTAATCTTGAATCTTACGGTACGGCGAATAAACAAAGGAACCGAAAGCGATATCTGATAGATCTTATCTCCGTCCTTAAATTCCCACCTTTGAGTTTTCTTAATAAGCATACCAAAATTCTCCTTAAAATGCCGTTGGTGATCTATATCCTCGCGCCAATGTTCAAAAGCTTCGGACACAGCCTCACTTTATGAGCTCGTTTACCGCCTTTTCGTACACCTCGTTCAGAACGTATATAAAAAGCTCCAGGTATCTGTAGCAATACCCGCCCGTGTCTTCCGTCGGCAATAGGACATCGCACCCTGCGGCAAGCTCATCCTCATCGAGATAAAGTTTCACGCATCTGTATTTTTGATTAACGGAATTGATAAATTCCAAGGCTTTAAGTCTCTTCGAAGGCGTAGGGCTAAGACCCATATAGCATCTGAATGCGGCATTCTTACCGTCGGGCTCAAAAAACGCGATCACTTCCACGGCCCTTCCGTTATCAAGCTTATACCGAAAAGAAATGATATCGGATCTGCCGTGCCTCTCTGTGTATTTGTAAAGCACCCCGATGTTATCGAGATACGCCAAAAAATTGCTCGTGCTTTGGGTCATAGCCTACTTTGCCTTCCAAAAATTATTATTCGCCTTTTATCAGAGTATTCTGATTGTTGGGATCCGGTGTGTACGGAACCGCAAACGTGAATACCTTGTTACCTGCAACGTATGTCTCCTTTACGGATTTAAGCGAAAGCGCGTACTTATTGTAGCTCTCGCCGCTGAGGTTTCTCTTTCCGCCGAACGCTTCGACACCGCCCGGCCAGAGGTTAACGGTTGCGGCAATGTTCTTATAGAGCTCGTTGGTGCCTCCGACATATCCGTGGTGCGCGATCTGTACCATGTCGCTCTTAAGATATTCTCCGTACATTTTAACAAGGCGTTTGGACGTTACCGTGTAAGCATCTCCGAGACACATAACGGTGTAGCCGTTCGACTTGTAACGGAATACGAGCGAGGTCGTGTTGTGATAGGTAAGATTTGCGGGAAGAATATCGTCAAATGTGTAGAGAAATTCCATCTCGACGTCAGCCGCTTGAAGCACCTGACCCGTATGTACCTTAATTACGGTAGACTTCGGATATTTGGATGCGATAGCCTCTCTTGTCTGATCTGCACGTCCGTGGTCGGCTCCTTCGGAAATACCCTCATACTGAGAATATGTAGTGAAGTTAAATATAAAGTTTTCGACATTTACCTTGCTCTTGTAAGAACTGTTCGCAAACTGAATAAAGCCGCCTGTATGGTCACCGTGCGCGTGTGTAAATATCCATGCAGCGACTGTTATGTTATTCTTGTCTACTGCGAGGTTTTGGAGATTCTCGTAGATGACTTTGGGAAGATAGCTTGTATATCCGCCACCGTCAACTATGATAAATCTTCCGTCCTCAAGTCTGAATATGAGGAAAAGTCCTATCTGGTTGTATTTGTAGCTGTCGTTACTGCCCTTGTATGTCTCAAGTCCGACCATAGTTACGGAAGGCTCGCAGACCTTTGTATATTCCGTCTTTTCAAAGATAGACATATCGTAGGAATTATCGATGGTAACTCTCACGTTATTTTCAAATCCCGTATACGTCGTGTTGATAACATACTTATCACTTGTATATGTTGTGAATATGCACTCGTTGGTCTCTTTTCTTGCGAACTGCTTGTATCCCTCGTTCTCAAGCTTTTTGAGATATGCGTCAAACTCAGCCTTGTTAGTACCTTCAAGGTAGAACATATAGCTTTCATCCGCAAGATCTACTATCTGTCCTTTGTATGATTCGGATTCATACACGGGCAAATCTTTCAGCATATCAACGCCCGTACCGGATACCGTATAATCCTTTGATATCGTAAGGCTGTCTTTCTCACCTGTACTCCTGATGTGCGCCGCCAACTTCTGGCAAGCGTCGAACAACGAATTGTCATCCCAGGCGATAACGACGAGCTTTGCGCCGACCTTCTTTATGAGATATTCGCCGTAAGGAAGATCCTTGAAGGCTTCCTGAGACTCATCGCGGTTTGTTATACCGATAAGTATCTCTTTATCTTCGGGCTTCGGTTCCTGTCCGCGGAGAATGTAATCATCCGAAAAATCCGGTCTTACGCCCGTGACTTCCAAAATAGCGTTGTATACAATGTTTGCCGCAGTCGATGCAGCAGTCGATGCGGTCTCAGAACGTATTACTCTGTACTCGGCAATTCCGTCAACAACGATACCGAGATCGCTCGTTGAAATATCCGGTGTAGTGCTTTCCGACTCGGAATCAGACTCAGAACCGGAGTCGGATGGAGCGGAGGTTGATGTGTCACTGTCGGAACCACTGTCAGGTCCGGGATTGGGAGTGTTGTCGCAGGCTGTAAGCAGTAAAGAGCAAACAAGCACAAGCAACAGTATAAGACTTAACTTTTTTGTCATCTTTTTTTCCTTTCTGAATATCGAAATGTTAAAAATGTCAAGCATTAATTGTTCACGCTGTATTATACCACAATATCATCCGACTTTGATAATGAAATTAAAGATATTTTTTAAATATTTGTGTACATAATACCACTTTCGAAATTCAAGCATCGCGTCCCCCGAGATATGGCGTACGAATTTTGGCAGAATTCGACGCATACGGTCGTGCTCGGCAAAAAGCTTTACATTATTTATTATGCTCTCCTATTGACAAATCGGACTTTGTGTTGTAAAATAAAACGGTAAGATGTCGTTATGTACCGCGACTCGGCGATCATAACGCCAAGAAAGGAAAAGCTTATGAGATCGGATCTAAAGAAAACGATATTTGAATTTTTGCGTTATGCCGTGGTCGGCGGAATATCCGCCGTCATCGATATGGGTGTGAACTACGCTATGCTGTACTACATCCTAAGGGCAACGAAGGATGATACCGCCATGGTTGCCGTGTCGGTAGCGGCGGGCTTTATTGTCGGGCTTGCGACAAACTTCATTCTCTCAAATATATTCGTGTTCAAATCCGCCGAACAAAAAGAAAAAGGCAAGACGTTCGGCGCATTTGCCATATATGTAGCCGTCGGTGTGATCGGATTCGGTATCACCGAGCTTTTGACTATACTCGGAACGAGCCTCATCGGAGACGAGGGAATATGGTATCTTTTGCTCAGCTGTTGCGTTAAGGGAGTTGTGCTCGTTTGGAATTATCTCGGAAGAAAGATCTTTGTATACAGGGGAAAATAAAATAAGGAGAGAAGACTATATGGAAAACAAACAAAGAACGGCTATCATTATCGGAGCAGGTCCTGCGGGACTTACCGCAGCTTACAAGCTTCTTAAAGAGACCGATATAAAGCCCATAATTCTTGAGGAGAGTGAATTTATAGGCGGTATATCGAGGACGGCAAGATACAAGGGGAACCGTATGGACCTTGGCGGACACCGTTTTTTCTCAAAAAATTCAGAGGTCAATCAGCTCTGGCAGGAGCTTATGCCGCTTCAGGGCAAGCCCGCATATGATGACAAGATACTCGGAACGGAAAAAGAATTTGCCGCGGGCGGTCCCGATCCCGAGACCGAGGACAGAGTTATGCTCGTGCGCAACCGTCTTTCAAGGATATTCTTCCTACACAAGTTTTTCGATTATCCGATATCATTAAAGCCCGAGACCTTTATTAATATGGGATTTGCGAGAACCGTAAAGTCAGGATTCGGCTATATCGGCAGTTGTATCGTTAAGAAAAAAGAGGACTCGCTCGAGAACTTTTACATCAACCGTTTCGGCAGACCTCTTTATGAAATGTTTTTTGAATACTACACGGAAAATCTATGGGGCAGACATCCCTCTCAGATATCCGCGGATTGGGGCGCACAGAGAGTAAAGGGACTTTCTCTCAGCAAAGCGGTATGGAACGTTATCTCCAAGCCGTTCCGCTCAAAGGACAAGGTAGAGACATCCCTTATCGAGCAGTTCTATTATCCGAAAAAGGGTCCGGGACAGCTCTGGGAATTCTTGGCTGATGACGTACGTGCTATGGGCGGCGAGATACTGATGAATACCAAAGCCAAAGATATCGTACTGTCTGCCGACGGCAAGCAAGTCAAAAAGGTGATAACCGAGGACGGCAGAGAGCTTGAAGCCGATGTATTCTTCTCTACCATGCCGATCAAAGACCTGGTCTCAGGAATGGGCGACGTACCGCCCGCCGATGTTAAGAGAGTCGCCGAAGGACTTCCGTACCGTGACTATATCACCGTCGGTCTGCTTGTAAAGAAGCTCAAATTGGAGAATAAGACCAAGACAAAGACTCTCACGGGCAACGTACCCGATTGTTGGATCTACGTCCAAGAACGTGAAGTGCGTCTCGGACGTCTTCAGCTCTTTAACAATTGGTCTCCCTATATGGTAAACGATCCCGAGAACACTATGTGGATAGGTCTCGAATATTTCTGCAACGAAGGCGATGAGCTCTGGAGTATGGGCGACGAGGAGTTTATAAAATTCGCTACCGAGGAGCTCATAAAGATCGACGTTATCGACGCCGAGGACGTACTTGACGGCACGCGCATCAAGGTCAAAAAAGCGTATCCCGCGTACTTTGACACGTACAAGGAATTTGACACCGTAAGAAACTATCTCGACGGCATAGAAAACCTCTGGTGCATAGGAAGAAACGGACAGCATAGATACAACAATATGGATCACTCCATGCTCACGGCAATAGAAGCTGTACGCGCCGTTGCAAGCGGAAGCACAGACAAAACCACGGTATGGAACGTTAATACAGAGAAAGAGTATCACGAGGAGGCAAAACAATAATATGTCAGGAAATCCGTCCCGCAAGCCTTTTGTGCGTCGGGCACTGATATCCGTGATACTTATATGCGTTGCGGTAATGTTGGAATTTGCTATTTCAAATTACCGCAATTTGTTTATAGATACGGATGAATACGTGACCGACTTCGATTGCCTCGATGACACGGTGATAGCCTTGACATCGGGAAAAGACAGCCAGCACAAGATCAAAGACCTTCCAAGCGATATATATGCGATAAGGATCTGCTCATCGGTCGAGGAAGGCATCATCCTCAGCAAACCGGTCAAGGTACTGATAAAAGCCTATGACGAAAAGCGCGGAGGCACGCTTTCCACCATTGCAACGACTTATATCGCCCCCGGTAACGGCAAAAGCTCTCAAAAAACCGTTTATCTTGATCTTGCGCCTGCGTCCGACACTTATCTTCAATTTTCTTTTTCGGATGTGACCGATGATGTAACGGTTTCCGAAATAACAATAAATCCGAGTCGCAAGCTGATAACGTTCAATTTTGCGAGAATGATGATCCTGCTTGCCATAGGTCTTATCATATGGGGATCGATATCCTTCAAGCTGAATTCGGAGCCGTACGATCCGAAAAAATTCTCGCACAACGTTGCCGTTATCGGCACGGTCTCGCTTTGCATCATATTTACCGCGCTCTTTTGTGCAATATTTGTCGGTGGACACGGAAGTGTAGAATATCCGCTTCAAAACGGAGTCAACACTTACAACCCGTATGTTCAGCAGACCGACGCTTTCCTTAAAGGACAGTTAAATATCGACTATCCCGTTTCCGACTCGTTACTTGAGCTCGAAAATCCTTATGATTACAGTGCCCGAGATGGGATCTATTATCTTTGGGATCGAGCTATGTACGACGGCAAATACTACTCTTATTTTGGTATAGCTCCGATATTGAATGTATATTTACCGCATTATTTGCTCAGCGGCTCGCTTCCGTCCGAAAATACGGTAATATCCTTCTACGCACTCTCGGCGGTACTCTTCTCCGCTCTCTTCGTCATAGCTTATGTCACGATATACAAAAAGAAGGTTCCCGTTTCCCTCCTTTGCCTCGGAATAGTTGCTCTTCTTTTCTCTTCGAACATACTTTTGATGGCGCGCGGAGTTCAACATTTCTACTACATCGCTTCTATCGCCGGGATGGCATACCTTGCGGAATTTATGTTCTTCATACTGCTCGCCGTCAATTCACGGCATAGGATCCGTCGTCCCCTATTCTTTGCGCTTGCCGGACTCTCCTATGCTATGCTGTTCCTATCAAGGCTCAATATGGCGTTGCTGACAGCGTTTGCGGTCGTACCGATACTTATCTTCGGAGTGATCCTTTCACGTCCCGAGCCAGAGATCGGAAACGGCAAGAGCATTGAAAGAAGCACACGAGGAAAACTCGTCGATATCTGCGCACTCGGTGCTTTCGTTGCAGTCGCGCTCGTCTTTACATTTTGGTACAACAACGCCCGTTTTGGCAGTCCGTTTGAATTCGGAACCAAATACCAGCTTACCGTAAGCGATATTTCAAAAAACAAACTCCGTTTCAGCGGAATTTCCGGTGCCCTGTATCATTACTTTATTCAGCCGCTCGGTATCTCGGGCAACTTCCCCAATTTTACACTGTTTTATTCAAACCTTTACAACTACGGCACATATGTCTACGTTGACACGGGTATGGGATTATTCTCGATTCCGGTTATGCTCGGTCTGATTCTTGCGCTTCCTTTTGCACTCGATAAAAAGAAGACGACATTTGTCAAAAGCTTGGTATTGTCGCTCATTTCGGGATTCTTTGTAATATCATTTGTCAACTTCTGCCTTGGCGGTGTTATATTCAGATATACATCGGATATGACTCTGCTTGCCGCCGTTGTGTCGATACTGCTGATGTTCTCATTCAACGAAAATATGACAGAGGCAAACGGAACGGCAAAGGCTTGCCGCATCACGGAAAAGATGCTTATGCTCGTATCGATCTTTGTTTGCTTCTCGGTCCTCGTTTCGATAAACGGCAATCTTGCCGGTTACGACGCACGTGTGTTCGTGTGGCTCGCTGAGTTTTTCGGCCATTGACCGCCGAGGACTTGACAGCAAAGAAATCACAATTTTGAAATTGAATTGAAAGGATTAGATCAATGGAAAATTCAGAAAACAGCCGCCGACCTTGGTTTGATGTAGTCGGTACGGTAAAAAAATATGCGCTTACATTTGTTGCCGTGATCGCCGCGATCGTCTCGTTCGGAATTTGTCTTTACTATATTCTTTACCCCTCGCAGGGATATTTTCATTCGGATTGCACAGACTCGCTTCTATGGGCTAACGCGACCGTGGAAAGTGGGAAGGTATTTGACGAGAACTTCAGATATGCCGCCATGCTCCCATTCTCATCATCGCTTTGGTATGTGCCTCTCATATCGATATTCGGTATGACGATGAATGTTCAGCTTGCGGGAATGGCGATATTTCTCGTACTTTTCACGGCGGCTATATATTTTATGTGCCGAAGCTTTGGTTGGAGCATAGCCGCAAGCTGCGGTATGATCTCGGCGCTTTTGCTCGGACTTTCGGGCAGTGACAAACTGCGTGAGATAATGTGGGGACACGTAATTTATTACAGTCTGGCGTTGATAGTAATATGTGTCGCGCTCGGACTTTGTCAAAGACTCTCAAAAAATCTTGAAGCCGAAAAGATAAGTATGTCAAGGTCCGTAATATTTGCCGCGCTGATAGCAATACTGTTCGCAGGCAACGCAACAAACGGCTTTCAGGTGATCGCTATCTCCACGCTTCCCGTGCTTGCGGCAATATTCGCGGAAAGATTTTTTGACGGCAAGACAAAACTGTTTTCAAAGAAAAATTTGCCCGCCGCCGTAAATCTTGTACTCATAGTCGTCGCAACCGCGCTCGGAGTTGTCCTGCTTAAGATATTGAAGGGCGACAAGATCGCAAACTATACCTCGATATATTCTACCTTTTCAAGCGTTTCCGATTGGTATGGCAATTTCACAAACTTTTTTGAGGACTATCTTACACTCATCGGTGTCAACGCCTCGAAGGGCTCCGAGCTGTTCGGCAAAGAGTCTATTCCCTACCTCATTCGTATGGTAGGCGGCGTACTCATATTGGTGCTACCCGTAGTAAGACTTTGCACCTACAAATCGATCAAGGAACACAGCACTAAAATACTGCTCTGGACACACGTAGCGGTAAGTGCCGTAATTATGGTAGGCTTCGTCTGCGGAAGGCTTTCCAATGCCAATTGGAGGCTCACGCCTATGGTTGGCACAGCCATTATGTCTACTGTTGCGATACTGAGAGAGTTTTTCGGAGATCTTAAGGAGCGTCCCGTGGAATTCAGACTTGCGACAGTACTTTCCGCGATCCTTGTGCTCGTATGCACGGTAAATGCGGCTGAAATACGCAAAATGCCGAAGGATTACGGTCAGGACAATTACCTGCATATCCTTGCCTCGGACCTTGAAGAAAGAGGGCTTGAATACGGATATGCGACCTTCTGGCGTTCTCAGGCGATCACGGTCATCTCGGACTCCAAGGTAAAATGTCGCGAAACGCTCGTCAACAGCAACGGTATCATCACAGACTACTATCAGTCTTCAAGGCTCTGGTACGAGGATCAGCCGGGCATTGACAAATACTTTGTTATTCTCTCCTCGTCGGAATACGAAACCGCACAGGAAACGGATCACTGGGATGAGATCACATCGGACGGAAGTCTCGTGGAGCAGTTTACATCGGGCGGATGTTATGTATTCGTATTCAACAGAAACATCATCTTAAAGGGTGAATTCAACGGATGAGGCGGCTCGGACAATGAAATTTCACGGAATTGAAAAATTTTCGCTGGTCGATTACGACGGATACACCGCCTGCACCCTGTTTACGGGGGGGTGCAACTACCGTTGCCCATTCTGCCAGAACGCCGCGCTTGTCCTGGATCCAAATTCGGAGCCGACCATAGATAACGCATATATTGAAGATTATCTGCGGCGGCGCACAGGCATACTTGATGCGGTCTGCATAACGGGCGGCGAACCCACACTGTACCCCGAGCTTCCCGATTTTATAAAGTTCGTCAAATCCCTTGGCTACAAGATCAAATTGGACACAAACGGTACAAATTCTCAAATGCTCAAAGCTCTTATAAACAGCGGACTTTTGGATTACGTCGCTATGGATATCAAAAATTCTCCGGATATGTATCCTTTCACCACCGGCGTGCGCGATGCGCATATTGACAACATCATTGAAAGTGCAAGATTTCTCATAGACGCTTACAAAAGCCGTGCCGTTGATATCGAATTCAGGACCACGTTGGTCAAAGGGCATCACACGGAGGACGATATGCTGATAATCGGCAAATGGCTCGAGGGCGCACCGAGATATTTTCTTCAGAAGTTTGAGGATAAGCGGAACTGTATATCCTCTGCCCCGCTCGCTCCGATCGAAAAAGATCAAGCGGAAAGCTTTGCACGAATACTGAACGAGCTTATCCCCGTCGTCAAAATGCGAGGATATTCGGAATAAAATTTGTAAAACCCACATTAAAAAGACGCTGCACACGGCAACGTCTTTTTATTTTTTAATTCTGCTTTTATCAATTCATTCGCTTTACGTATTCGCTTGCCGCGAGAGCCGCGACCGATCCGTCGGCACACGCCGTTGTAAGCTGTCTTACATTTTTGGTACGACAGTCGCCTGCCGCAAACACGCCCTTGATATTAGTTCTGCAATCTTCCGACGCGGCAACATAGCCGCCATCAAGCTCAACGCCACCGAGAAACTCATTTTGAGGCTCACGTCCCACCGCGACAAAAAGTCCGCTTACATCCAAAGTGCGCTTCTCATAATCTTCAACGGTAGACTCTACAACGACCCCGCTCAGCGAAGTATCTCCCAGCAGCTCACTTACACGGCTATTGGTCACAAACTCAATGTTTCCTTTTTTCTTGGCAAGCTCAAGCTTGGCATTTTCGCATCTGAATGAATCTCTTCTGTGAATAAGGTACACCTTGCTGCAATATTCGGCAAGATACAGTGCATCATCAAACGCCGAATTGCCGCCACCCGAAACGGCGACCGCGCGGCCTCTGAAAAATGCTCCGTCACACACAGCACAATACGACACTCCCGAGCCCGTAAGCTCTTCTTCGCGTTCCACTCCGAGCCTGCGGCAACGCGCGCCCGTGGCAACTATAACACTCTTGGCTTTGATCTCCCCGCCCGTGGTCAAAAGCACCTTGATGTCACCATCAAGCTTTGCCTCGGTAACAGCCTCAAACTCAAACGCCGCTCCTAACGCCTCTGCCTGCTCGTAAAATGAAAGTGCAAGATCCATGCCCGAAATACTTTTAAATCCGGGATAGTTTTCAACCTCGGCGGCAGATGATATCTGACCGCCTATGCTTGCCCCTTCTATAACGACAACGTCGTGACCTGCGCGCAGTGCATATATTGCGGCGGCAAGCCCCGCAGGGCCCGCGCCGATAACCGCTATATCATAGATGTGCTCTGACATCACGCTTGCTCCTCAATAAATTTTCTCACGTTGGAAAGATTTACATATTTACCCGAAAGCGCTCCGTTTTCGTCAAACACGAGAAGCGTCGGCGCTTGTTTTATCTCAAATTTGTCTGCAAATTCCGCGTCCTCGCTTCCGTTGACAACGTCATAAGCAAGTCCCTTTGAATCAAGAAACCTCTTTGCCATAGCGCAGTTGGGGCACTTGGTTGCCGTAACAAGCACAAGGCGGGCAGAAGAGCCTAACGTTGCGCTCGCGATCGTCTTTTCTTCTTTACAACAGGTGCAAGTCTCTTTCTTTGCAGAGTCTTCACACGGAGTATTGACATTATCCGTAACGTTATAAACGCGTCTCTCGTTAAATTCTTCACGCTTGCCGTCGTTCCAATTCTGAACCGGGCGATAATAGCCCGTGATACGGCTGTATACCTCTGCGGGTTTGCCGCACTTGGGACAGGTAAAGTGTTCGCCCGCTATGTATCCGTGGTATCCGCAGACAGTATAAGTAGGAGAAAGCGTATAATAAGGCAGCTTGTAATTTTCGGCTATTTTGCGAACAAGATTTGCCGCCGATCTCCAATCCGGGAGCTTCTGTCCGAGGAATGCGTGGAATACGGTTCCCGATGTATAGAGAGTTTGAAGCTCGTCCTGAATGTCAAGTGCCGCAAATATATCATCCGTAAAGTCAACGGGAAGGTGCGAGCTGTTGGTATAATAAGGTGCGCCGTTCTTACCTTCGCTTGCCGTGATTATGTCGGGATATCTTTTCTTATCGTGCTTTGCAAAACGGTAAGTCGTGGATTCTGCCGGAGTTGCCTCGAGGTTGAAGAGCGCCTCGTATTCCTGCTGATATACCTTAAGACGTTCTCTCATATAGTTAAGAACATCTTTTGTAAATTTTTGAGCCTTTTCGTCTGTAAGATCTTTCTTTATCCATTTTGCGTTAAGGCAAGCCTCGTTCATACCGACAAGACCTATCGTAGAGAAATGATTTTCAAAAGTACCGAGATAACGCTTTGTGTAAGGATAAAGTCCTTCGTTGAGAAGCTTTGTAACGATATCACGCTTGATCTTAAGTGAACGAGCGGAAATATCCATAAGATGTGTAAGGCGGTGATAGAAATCCTCTTCATTCTCGGAAAGGTATGCGATACGAGGCATATTGAGAGTCACGACACCGATCGAGCCCGTGCTCTCGCCACTTCCGAAGAAACCGCCGGATTTCTTTCGAAGCTCACGAAGGTCAAGACGCAGTCTGCAACACATACTGCGGACGTCGCTCGGCTCCATATCACTGTTTATGTAGTTGGAAAAATAAGGCGTACCGTATTTTGCGGTCATTTCAAAGAGAAGCTTGTTGTTCTCAGTCTCGGACCAATCAAAATCTCTCGTGATGGAATATGTGGGTATCGGATATTGGAAGCCTCTGCCGTTAGCATCGCCCTCGATCATTATCTCAATAAATGCCTTGTTTACCATAGCCATCTCTTCAACGCAATCACCGTAGGTGAAGTCCTGGGGCTTGCCGCCGACGATTGCGGGAAGGTTTGCAAGGTCCGCGGGAACCGTCCAATCAAGAGTTATATTGGTAAACGGAGCCTGTGTTCCCCATCTGCTCGGTGTATTTACGCCGTATATAAAGGATTGAATACACTGCTTTACCTCTTTATATGAGAGGTTGTCCGCCTTTACAAAGGGCGCAAGATAAGTATCAAACGAAGAGAACGCCTGTGCACCCGCCCACTCATTCTGCATAATGCCGAGGAAGTTCACCATCTGGTTGCAGAGCGTTGAAAGGTGCGATGCGGGCGATGAAGATATCTTGCCCGGGATACCGCCAAGTCCTTCAACGATAAGCTGACGCAACGACCAACCCGCACAATAGCCCGTAAGCATAGAAAGGTCGTGTATGTGTATATCGGCATTTCTGTGTGCCTTCTCGATCTCATCGTCGTAGATCTCGGAGAGCCAATAGTTAGCCGTGATCGCACCAGAGTTTGAAAGGATAAGACCTCCGACAGAATATGTAACTGTGCTGTTCTCTTTTACACGCCAATCCGTGACCTTTACGTAGCTGTTGACCACTTCGCTGTAATCGAGAATGGTAGACTTCATTTCACGGACACGCTCGCGCTGCCTGCGATAGAGGATATATGCCTTTGCCACGTCGGCATATCCCGCCTGAATAAGCACGACCTCAACACTGTCCTGTATATCTTCAACGGAAATAAGTCCGTCCTTTATTTTAGATTGAAAATCCGCCGTAACTCTGAGTGCAAGTAGATCTATAACCTCCGGGGTATAGTTCTTTTCGACCGCGTCGAATGCCTGCGTAATGGCGACCTTGATCTTTACTAAATCGAATTCCACAACATTTCCGTCTCTTTTGATAACACGATACATAAGCGTTTTCCTTTCGTCAATGATTTTTGTAACAATATATTTATAGTAAGGATATCACGTCAGATTATGTCGATATCCAGATAAACTGTGAAACATATTATACCACAAGTTTTTCGGCTTTGCAACTATATATTGTGAGTTTTTTTCTTCAAAACTCCATATTTAGTGATTTGCACAATTTTTGAACTCCAAATAATATCAAAGTAGACAATAGATCGGTAATTATTATTTACTATCATTTTCCCATATCGAAACAAAGGATCAACTGCTCTGCAACATATCAAAAAAATGTAAAAATATTTGTTTTTGCAAAAATGACTTGACATTGTATTTTCGTTTTGGTATACTAAACCCATAGGAAGCCGTGTGCAAGCAAAAAGCGCGCGGGAGCCTACAAATGATTTTTTTGATCTGTTCGCAGGATGAGCTACCGGAAATATCACCGACAACCGGTACCTTCAAAATCAAAGCAAACGTAAACAGAAGAGAGGTAAACAAAATGGCTAAGATTACATTTATGGGCGCAGGCTCAACAGTATTCGCAAAGAATGTGCTCGGCGACGTTATGCTAACGCCCGCGCTTTGGGACTCGGAGCTTGCTCTTTACGACATCGACGCGGAAAGGCTTGAAGAGTCATATATTATGGTATGTGCGCTCAACCGAAACATCAATGAAGGTCGCGCGAAAGTATCAAAATATCTCGGAGTCGAAAACCGCCGCGATGCGCTCAGAGGAGCAGATTTTGTTGTAAACGCAATTCAGGTGGGACTTTACGAACCCTGCACGGTAACAGACTTTGAGGTTCCGAAGAAGTACGGTCTCCGTCAGACAATAGCAGACACCCTCGGAATCGGCGGCATCTTCCGTGCGCTCCGCACTATCCCCGTTCTTGAGGATTTTGCAAACGATATGCAAGCGGTTTGCCCCAAAGCATATTTTCTCAACTACACCAATCCCATGGCTATGCTCAGCGGGTATATGCAGAGATACACGGGTATAAAGACCGTGGGACTTTGCCATTCCGTTCAAGTATGTTCAAACGGTCTGCTTAAGGAGCTCGGTATAGAAGCCAAGCGTCCGCTGAGGGAAAAGATCGCGGGTATCAATCATATGGCATGGCTTCTTGAGCTTGAGGATGCCGACGGAAATGACCTCTACCCCGAGATCAGACGTCGCGCTTGCGAGATACTCGACAATCCTCCCGAAGGCTTCAAGGATCTTGTGCGTCTTGAATATATAAGACGCTTCGGCTACTATTGCACCGAATCAAGCGAGCACAACGCAGAGTACAATCAGTTCTTTATAAAATCAAAATATCCCGAGCTTATTGATCGCTATCGTATTCCGCTCGACGAATATCCGCGCCGCTGTGTAAATCAGATCGCAAGGTGGAAAGCCGATCGCGAAAAATATCTCAACAACGATGTATCGCACAAGCGCACCGGCGAGTACGCTTCATACATAATGGAAGCCATCGTCACCGATGTTCCGTACAAGATCGGCGGAAACGTGCTCAACACGGGACTTATCACCAACCTTCCCGCCAATGCCTGCGTAGAGGTTCCCTGCCTTGTAAACAAGCTCGGCATTCAGCCGACGTGCGTAGGAGAGCTTCCCGAACAGCTTGCGGCACTCAACAGACTCAACATAAACGTTCAGCTCCTTACCATAGAAGCGGCGGTTACGAAGAAAAAGGAGACTATATACCAAGCGGCTATGATGGATCCGCACACGAGCACGGAGCTCAGCATAGACGACATCATATCCCTTTGTGACGATCTTATTGAGGCTCACAAGGGTTGGTTGCCGGAATACAAATAATATCTCATCTTTCCGCCCTTGCTATGTCAGGATCGAAACAAAGGCAGAATGGCAAAATGTACGACAAATAATTATACGAGGCGTTCGATTTCCTATCGAACGCCTCACAGAATTGGAATAAAAAATGACCGTCAGCTTATCGCGATGCGAGAAAAGCCAACGGTCTTTTTTTATTTGTATTTTAGCTCTTTGAGAACCGACGGTCTTCGTACGTGCACAAGCTTACACTGTTGCGGGAACGGTAACGACCGCGTCGGGCTCGTAGCGCATACTGATATCTGCACCGAGTGCTCTGAATTTGCTGATAATGTTGTAATATCCTCTCTCGATAAGCTCGATATTGGATATCTCGGTGGTTCCCTCTGCCGCAAGTCCTGCGATTATAAGTGCGACGCCTGCACGAAGATCAACAGCTTCAACCGGTGCTCCTCCGAGCTTTGTGCCCGTAAACATAGCCTTATGCGTATCAACGGCGATCTGAGCGCCCATCTTTCTGAACTGATCTACATATCTGAATCTGTAATCAAAGACGCCCTCGGTTATGGAGCCAACGCCGTCAGCCATCGCAAGAAGCGCAGCGAACTGTGGGTGCATATCGGTTGGAAATCCGGGATAATAGAATGTTGTTATATCGGTAGGCTTCAGTATACCGTTACTTGAAACGGTAACGTAATCACTGCCGTATTCAACGCCGACCCCCATCTCCCTGAGAGATGCCGCTACGGAATCAAGGTGCTTCGGAACGACCGAACGGATAGTCACCATACCGCCGGTAGCCGCAACAGCCGCCATATACGAGCCGGCTTCTATCATATCGGGAAGTATCTTGTATGTAGTTCCGTGAAGCTTCTGTACGCCCTTGATCTTTATCACCGAAGTACCCGCGCCCATAATGTTCGCGCCGCAGTTATTAAGAAATCCCGCAAGATCGATTATGTGCGGTTCTCTCGCCGCGCCTTCGATAATGGTAGTTCCTTCGGCAAATACCGCCGCCATCATCAAGTTTACGGTAGCTCCGACCGAAGGTCTCGGAAGGTTGATCGTACATCCCGAAAGCGGAGCCTCCGCTTCGGCAAATATCGCACCGTTTTCAATATTACATTCGGCGCCGAGAGATTTGAAGCCCTTCAAGTGATAATCGAGCGGACGTGTTCCGAAATCACAGCCGCCGGGCCAGCAAACCACGGCTTTTCCGAATCTTCCGAGCTCTGCACCGAGAAGATATGCCGAAGCGCGCATCTTTCCCGCCAGCTCGACCGAAGGCATCTCGGGTTCAAAATAAGTCGTATCTATCTCAACGGTGTTCTTTCTGATCCTGCGAACCTTTGCACCGAGTTCGGAAAGAATATCGAGAGCCGAAGATACATCCCCGACAGGCGGAATATTATCGATAATGCAAACATCTTTTGCGAGAATGGAAGCGAATATGACGGGAAGTGCGGCATTTTTCATACCACTTATAAAAACTTCTCCGTACAGCGTGCGCCCGCCGTTGACTACTATCTTATTCATTTCTCCTCCTAACGGGCCAAGAGCTCCCGATTCCTTGTAGATTTATTTTAACAATCATTAAGAGAGTCAGCGTGTATAAAAAATCTGCCGAAACCTCAGAGTTATTTACAGATCGATTTATTTGAATCATTTGAAGCGGTAAATTCAATCAATTATCAATATTACTCTCGTTTTTCGGCAGCTTTCGACTACTGATGACATTATTATATCACAACAGTTTCTAAATTAAAATAGGAAAAATTCAATTATTTTGAGTGTTTACAATTTTTTTACAATTATTCTTGTCCAAAACGTGCTACGCGGCCAAGTAAAACTAAATTCAACAGAGAATTTATTCCGAATTATCATTGTTTCAAGCTTGATAAAGCCGATGCCGTCAGTCTCCGACATTTTCGCGGCTCTTGTAATATGCCACGGTAAGATCCACAACCATTCCGTAGCTTCGCGAGCCTTGAAACTTTATTCCCGCTTCGTTTACGGTGTTGCTTATATTTGCCACAACGTTATCCTGATATTTTTTAAAAAATTCACTGTAAGCTCTCAATTCTACCGTTACCCTTTCGTCAAGCTCGGCTCTGACCTCTTTATAGAGATCTCTGTCCGCTCGCGACAGTGCGCTCGCGACATACTGATACATATTCAAATATCCGCTGTATCTTATATACGGATCATCCGAGCGCTCGCAAACAAGAAAGGCAACGAGATTTGCCTCATCCTCGCGCGATATTCCCCTCTGATGCGCAAGCTCGTGCGCTACTGTATACGGAGTCGTGTAATCGGGAAACACATTGTTGAAATTTGCTTCTCCCGTAAAAAAGGTATATATCCCCGTCGTATGAGTATAGGACCAAGGTTCGCTGAGCAATACGGGCTTCACACGGCTGTAAAGCTTCTGTATAAAAGAATGATCGTCGCAAAGCGAATCATAAGCCTTCAAAAGCTTATCATTCATCTCCTCATAAGTATACATCATATCGGATGCGCCGTCTTGACAAAAGTATATGCTGTCAAGCTCTTTATTGATACAATCGACAAGCACCAAAGAGGTCTCGTAAAGCTCCTCGGCACTCACATCGTGCCTTTCGAGCCCAAGCTTATCATCAATATCCGACCCGTTGTAGCCCGCGGCAAACGTAAAAACGAAGAGCGAGAATAGCAGAGACACATATGAGATGACCGTCAGCACGTACGTAAGTACGCTTCTCCATGAAATACAATAATACTTGACGGCTATAAAAATAATTACCACAGTCGCAAGAGGAAGCAACAGCACCATAGTCTCCGCTACCGATGCGGGATACCAATTTGTCAGATAGGCAAGCGCGGCTCTGAAAAATGATGCGATATAGGTATTAAAAAAATCTGAGAACGGCGCGCTGAGACGCATAATAATATACAAAAGCAGTGAAACACCCGCAATGATAAAAAGAACTACGGATGCCTTTGAAAGTCTTTCATATTTTGAGATCTTTCGCTCCGAGTGAACGAATACTGTTGCAGATCCGTTCTCATTTTGGTTTGCCGTGCCGCACTGCTTGTCCGCACTGCTTTCAGCTCTCGAAATATTGTTTTCCATAAATCTTATTTTCCTCTCTGCTTTTTATATTTTGATCGTGATGATACTCATATACCCTTGATACCATACAGCTCGATCAAAAGCTTCATATCATCGGGAAGTTCCGACGAAAGACTCACTGTCATTCCGCTTATATCCGGGAACTCAAGGCGCGCGGCGTGAAGCGCGTGTCTGCCGATATCTTTATTTTCTTTTCCGTATATACCGTCTCCCGTTATAGGGCATCCCATGTGCGCCATATGTACTCTCAGCTGGTGCGTCCTCCCCGTTAAAGGAATAAGCTTTACGAGAGAATGGTACTCGCCTTTCGCCACGACCTCATATTCTGTGACCGCCGACAAAGCCCCCTCATCGCTTTCATCGCACACGACTCTCGTGATTATGCTTTCCCTTTCCCTTCTTATGTACGTTATTATTGTTCCGCGAGGCTCCGAAGGTATACCGTCGAGAACAGCATAATAGGTCTTTTTTATCCTTCCCTGCGACATATACGCACACATAATCGATGCGGAATATTTGTTTTTGGCTACGGCTACAAGTCCGCTCGTGTTGCGGTCGAGCCTGTTTACGGAACGAAAGACAAAGTGCTCTCTTCCCTCTTTAAGATAACGGTACGCAAGTGCATTCGCCAAAGTATCACAGTAATGCCCGTGCGATGGATGCGTAGGCATAAACGGCGGCTTGTCCGCAACAACGATATCTTCATCCTCATAGACTATATTTACAGGTATATTATTCGGCAACACCTCGGCGTTTGGTTCACCTGACACCGTCTCCTCGCCGAGTGTAAGCGTGACGCGGTCCCCCTTCTCCAATACATATCTGACCGTCACGCGCTCACCGTTAACGGTTATCCCGTCTTCTCTGCGCTTGAGCTTTGCAAGGGTCTTGGCAGATATTCGCAAATACCCACATATAAGATCCTTAAGCGGCTTGTCCGTGTACGAGTCGTCAACTATATAGGTAATTATTCTCAGCGAAATGTCCTCCGACATCACACACCTCCGCAAGCAGCATTTACCGAGGAACGGCATATTTAATATTATACATCAAAGCGCGATCCTTTTCAACCTAAATATACCAACACAAATGTATATTTTTTGACATATACTTTCACTGAGGGCTCGCTTATATTCAGCGACGTCCTCGCGAACGACCACAAATTCAGAAAGGATCAAAAAAGCAAAGTGTTCCGATACAAAGCCGTCATCGGCTCAACGACTCAGGCTATGAATGCGCAAAAAACGCTTGCAAAGGCGGCGATACGTTCGGACGTGGTTAAGATAAGCTCGGGACACTCAAATAACGGTTGCATTTACGGAATAGAATTTGCTCCCGAGCAGTATCGCAACGTACGGTATATCCTCTCATCATACGGCATAAAGGTCAGAGAATATATCACCGAGTAACAGGAGCGTGCATCGATCAAAGACCTGCTGATAAAATTCGGGGCTGTCGCAAGAGCTTTACGACAGCCGCCGTCTCGAAGCCCACATCGAAAGGAGAGCCACGATAAGTAATGATATATTTTGATAACGCCGCGACTACATTTCCAAAGCCGCCATACGTTTCCGAAGAGGTATACAAGTGTATACGAAACTACGGCGGAAATCCGGGTCGATCCGGGCATTCGCTGTCTCTGAAAGCCGCAGAAAAAGTTTACGAATGTCGTGAGCTTGCCTCGGATATGTTTGCGCTAGGAGATCCGACTCGAGTGATATTCACGCATAACACCACCGAGGCGCTTAATATAGCAATAAAAGGACTGCTCCACGTCGGAGATCACGTGATAATAAGCGATATGGAGCACAACGCGGTGCTTCGCCCCATAAAGAAGCTTCACGAGCTCGGATTGATAGAATACAGCGTATATTCGTCAGGCAGCGCCGACGAGCAAATCCAAAGCGATATAGTCGAAAACATAAAATCTCTCATACGACCAAACACCGGACTTATCGTTTCGGTCCACGCCTCAAACATATGCTCAGCCGTAATGCCGATACAAGCCATAGGTAAACTGTGCCGTGAATGCGGAATATACTTCATAGTTGACGCTGCGGCATCGGCAGGTCATATCCCGATAAATATGACACAAATGAACATAAACGCGCTCTGCATCCCGGGACACAAGGGACTTTACGGTCCGCAGGGCAGCGGTATGATGCTACTTAATAAAAACACTCTCCCCGAGACTGTGCTTGAAGGAGGAAACGGCATCAATTCGCTCGACGGAGATATGTCGGATATCCTACCCGAAAGGTACGAGGCGGGCACTCTTCCGACACCGTCGATAGCGGGACTTTGCGAGGGAATAAAAGCCGTGAAAAAGAGCGGTATTGAGCACATTTCAAGGGTAGAGCGCTCGCTTTATACCGAGCTTTTCGGAAGGCTGAAAAATATGAATGGCATCACGGTATACGCTCCGTCGCACGTAGGGCATACATTGCTTTTCAACATTGACGGCGTACCGAGCGACGTTGTAGGCGGAGAGCTGAATAAAGTCGGCATATGCGTTCGCAGTGGATATCACTGTGCTCCGCTGGCACACTCCACACTCAATACTCCCGATGGTGGAGCGGTAAGGGTCAGCTTCGGAATGTA
This sequence comes from uncultured Lachnospiraceae bacterium, assembly GCA_964653575.1. Lineage (GTDB taxonomy): Bacteria > Bacillota > Clostridia > Oscillospirales > CAG-272 > HGM12650. Next base: position 92,085 of record CAZZFP010000002.1, on the reverse strand, counting down.
CAATACCAAAAGCGAGGTCGTCGCATTTTGCGATGAAATATACAAGATATCAAAAAGTATGAAATAAGCCACACCGGCGATGATGGCGGTTGTATCCTTCAACAAGAGCAAAAAAGTGCGCACACGATAAAAGTGCGCGCACGTTTTCATTTCTGTGTTTTGTAACAGCGGATTATTGCGTCAGATCCACATAAAGAGATTTGTAATCGTTATTTGAAATATCAGTAAAGCGTAAAATATCACATTCGGCTTAAGGAATCTCTTGCTCTTCCCCTTCAAGATCATCGTGACGAAATATACGATACCCAAAACGATCACCGGAAGAGAAAGCACTTCCGCGATCCACGGAAGAAGTGCCGCCATTTCCATATCCGTTCCGAAGCCGAAGCCTGTTTTGATTTGCTCCGCAACGAGCCACGCCGTCCACGGAAGGTTTATGATATTACCGATTGCGGCGAATATTAACGTGATCACGCCGAATGCGTCATCATTTTGACCTATTGGCATTCGCGCCTCATTTTGCATCCCTCGCGGGGAGCATATGATCCATAGCAATCTTTACCCAAGTGTCCCAAAATTCCCAATTGTGTACGCCGCTACCGTCTTCAAATTTAAAGTCAAAGTCCTTGTCCTTCATAAAATCGCGGAAGGTTATATTGTCCACGTAAAGAGAATCCTCCGTGCCGCAAGCCGCATAGAGCCTCGGCTTGGGCTTGTCCGACGGAAAATGATCGATAAGCCACATAATATCCACATCGGTATCCTTGGCGTAGTCATAGTAATCGTCACCCCAAATACTGCGCGCTTCCGTCGGCCACGGACATTTTTTCAGCCTTGCCAAAATATCCAAGCATCCTGAAAGGCTTGCCGCCGCCGCATACTGTTCGGGCTTCATAAGTGCCGTTCTGAGTGCCCCGTAGCCTCCCATCGAGAGACCGCAGATATAGGTATTTTCTCGTTCGGTGCTGAGTCTGAACACACGTCTCGTATAATCGACCAGCTCATCCGAAATATAGGTATAGAACTTCTTTCCGTATCTCATATCGTTATAGAAGCTGTTTTCCCCATCGGGGCATACGACAGCGATCTTGTGATCGTTCGCATAACGCTCTATAAGAGTTTTGCGTGCCCATGATGAGTTATTTCCGTGCATACCGTGCAAAAGATAAAGAGTCGGAATATTATCCTTCGGGCAGTCCTCTGGAAGTATCACGGTTATCTTGGTATCGTGAGAAAGTGCTTTTGAACGAAATTCGGCTGTAATGAGTGCCACAGGTATCTACCTCCGTAAAACATTTTTTAAAAAACAATATGGCGTTTATCGTTAAGAATATCGAGCCGATGGCGTGTGCCGCGTCGGCTTATATTTTGCCGCTCTCGATGAGCTCTATGATATTTGCGATGAGTCCCTCGTCGTGATCACAAAGACAATAGTCGCACACTTCCTTAACGGCATCAAGTGCATTTGAAGGACACACCGAGATATCAGCCGCTTTAAGCATTTCAAGATCGTTTTCATAGTCTCCCGCGGCGATCAAAGTAACGTCTCTTCCCCTTTGCCTGTAATATTCCTTTAAAGCAAGTATTGCCGTCGCCTTGCTGCATCCAAGCTTCTGATATTCAAGAAATGTAGACGCGGATTTATTGCACTCCGCAAACCTTCCGAACCTTTCCTCAAGAGCGTCTCTTACTTTGTCGATGTCCTCGGCGCTTCCGCGAATGACAAATTTTATCATCTTACCGCAAGGCCACTCCTCGACAGGAGCTACGGTATAGTCACCGTCATTCAACATACGAAGAACGTCGTTTTTCACAAGCCCCTCAAATCGCGTAAGCCAAAAATGATCCTCAGTCATAGCCCTCGCCGTAACAGACGGAAAATTCTCATCTACATACTTTATGACCCGAGAAATAATATTCGAATCCAGATAATCGGCACAAACAGTTCTGTGCTCGTCGTAATCATAGATATATCCACCGTTTGCGAGTACCGCAGGAGCGTTTAAGAGCTTTTCCACCATAGGAACATTCTTTTTGATATTCACGATCGCTCTCCCCGTTGCAAACGTGAAGCGCCCGCCCTTCGACTTAAAATATTCTATTGCTTCAATATTTTTTTCAACTATACGACTTCCCTTTCCTAAAAAAGTACCGTCTATATCGCTGACAATCAACACGTTTTTCGGATCCATCATCATAGATACCTTTCAATAATTAGTCTCGACCTTTTGTCAAATACGCCGCCTCAATTCATACGACGCAGTTTGTCGATAACAGCGCACATATCATCGGGAATAGGAGCCTCAAACTCCATCTCCACACCCGTTCGCGGATGCCGTAGCCTAAGTTTTCCCGCGTGCAAACACTGACCGCTTATAATATTCTTATTCAAGCCGTAAAATTTCGTTTTGTCTCCACCATAGACTTCATCGCCGAGCAAAGGGTGCCCCTTATACGCCATATGAACTCTGATCTGATGTGTTCGCCCGGTTTCGAGCTCACACCTTATGAGGCAAAAACCGTTATATCTTTCAAGTACGGTGTAGTGGGTAATCGCGTCCTTGGCGCGGCTGTCGCCCTCCGGATAAACTGCCATCCTTTTTCTGTCCACGGGATGCCTTCCTATCGGTGCCGATACAGTGCCACTGTCATCACGAAAATTCCCCACCGCAACAGCAAAATATACGCGGCTCACCGTGTGCGTCTTAAGCTGTTCCGCAAGGCTCAAATGAGCCTCATCATTCTTCGCCACGACCAAAAGCCCGCTGGTATCCTTGTCTATTCTGTGCACGATGCCGGGACGCGCTACGCCTCCGATTCCCGAGAGAGAACCCTTGCAATGATAAAGCAAGGCATTTACGAGCGTTCCGCTGTAATTTCCCGCCGCGGGATGAACCACCATACCCGTCGGCTTGTTTATAACGATAATATCATTGTCCTCGTATACGACGTCAAGAGAAATGTCCTCCGCCACCGCTTCATATGCAACGATCGGAGGATATTCTATTTCTATTACATCGTTTAAACGAGGCTTGCAGTTTTTTTGCGGCATCTTTCCGTTTACCGTAACTCGCTCCTGCTCGATAAGCCTTGCCGCAGCAGAACGCGACATATTTTGATTTTCCGACAGAAGAAGGTCAAGCCTTTTGCCGACATCATCAGCCCTCACGTAAACGACCGCTCTTTTTTTACTATCCATACAAATATACGATGCGCCTTTCGAGTTTTACGATGCGACCTTATTTGCCGTTTTCGTTATCGGACGTCTTATCCGATGCGTCTGCCGATTCGACGCCTGACGCAGCCCCCGCAAGTTTTGCGGACTTTTCTTCCTTATACGACTTAATTGTATCGATAATAAGACACAGCATCAGAAGTCCGACACCAACGCACACGCAGGAATCAGCTATATTGAATACCGCAAAATCTATCAGAGTGAAATCTATAAAATCTATCACGTATCCGAGCACTATGCGATCTATCATATTTCCGATACCGCCTGCGATCAGCATTGAAAGCGATAAAGCTTGAAGTTTGCCGTCCTTGTAATGAAGTGAGAGATATACGATTATTCCGATAATAGCTACCGTCGATATGATCATAAACACCCATCTGTGATCCTTTAGCATACCAAACGCCGCGCCGCGATTTTCAACATAGGTAAAGTGAAGAACGTCCCGCCACAGGGGAAAGGACTCCTCCCCTTTGAGAAAGATCACCGCAAGGTACTTTGACATCTGATCAAGATATACCAGTACTATGATAATCAATGTCCATAAAAGCATTTTTGTTTCTTATCCTTGTTTTTTTCGCAATATTATCAGTTATTCTCCATAGCCGCCATAGCCGCCTTGAAGTCATCCATATCCATTCCCTCGGGAAGTACAAGTACACACCTGCCCCCCTGAAGCTTCTCAACCTTGCCGCCACAGGCATAGACCACGCCGGAGATAAAGTCGAACATACGAGTCTTTTCTTCGACAGGAGTATTGGCTATATCAACGACCGTAAAAGCACCGTCAATGATCGCATCAGCCACCTCTGTCGCGTCATCGAGAGTGGCATTTTCTATATATTTGATCTTGGCATCGATCACGTCCTCATCAGCATAGGACTCCTGCTCCTCGGGCTCGCGATCGGAATCGGATTCATATTCGTCTCCGTACCCTCCCTTTATCTCGTCATCAATATCACCGTCATCGACAAAGTCGAAGTCATCAACATCGGCGACCGAGGTCTTGGGAGCAGTATATTCCATTCTTTTAGCAGGCTCGGTATGCACCTCTTCTGCAACGTCAGATGTGATTGCCGGCTCGGCTTTTTTGGACGATCTGGTATCCATTCTGTAATATTCCGCGTCCGAATCGTCGGGAATATCCGCCTGCACGTTGGTCTCGGCTTTGCCGAAAAGGCTCTTAAAAAATGCGCCTATTGAAATGTCTTCTTGTTTCATGGTTCCACCCTCACTTATTTATCATTTATTTTGAATTGTTTTTTATTTTGTACAGTTACAGCACATCCTTTTGAAAAAGGCATCTGCCGATTCTGACGATGGTCGCACCTTCGGCTACCGCCGCCTCAAAGCTGCCCGACATTCCCATAGAAAGCTCGGGGTTGCCTTCTTTTCGGAGATCTCGACTCCATATCTCAAACGAAAGCTCACGCATCCTTGAAAAATACGCTCTGTACTGCTCATCCGTTTGACAAACGGGAGCCATAGTCATAAATCCGCAAAGCTTTATTCCTTCAAGTTTATCTATGTACACAGCCGTCTCCTTGGCAAGCTCGGGCATAACGCCGCTCTTATCCGGTTCCTCGCCTATGTTTATCTCCATCAAAACGTCCATACATTTTTGAGCCTTGATAGCGCGGGATGATATCTCGTCCGCCAGAGCCTTGCTGTCTACCGAGTGTATCATATCCACCTTGTCGATTATGTATTTCACCTTGTTTCGCTGAAGCTTGCCGATAAAGTGAAGCTTAAGCCCCTGTTTATCTATCTCATCATACCTGGACATAAGCTGTTGAACACGATTCTCGCCGAAATGATCGACAAGAAGCTTTTGATGCAGGTAGTTTATCTCGCCGATCTCTGCACTCTTTATAGCCGCAAGAAAGGTTATATCCTCCGATCTTCTGCCCGCCGACAGAGCGGCTCGTTCAAGGCGTTCCTTTACCGACGCAACATTTATGTCAATATACGAATAATCCTTTTCTTTCATTTCTTCCATATCCGATAACCAAGCCCTCCGTTGAGACCGACATCAGCCGAGCACCTTGCCGTCGTAAAGATCATCGCCCGAGATAATTATCACGTCATTAAACGTCGGATAAGGCAGCCCTCCGTCACCTTCTCCGTCGCTCTCCGACGGCTCCTCGGCAACTATGCACATTCCGTTATCCTCGTAAAGTACCTCTGCTCTTTTCTTTACCAGCTTGCCTCGCTTCAGAGTGTAGATACATTTGATACCATCTTCGTTATAAATTGCCGACGAGGGAACAGAAAGCCCCTCGATCTCGCCCGTCTCAAGCATTATACTGCTTATTCTCGAATAGTTAAATCCTTGAGGCATGGTACTGCATTTAAAGATCAAAACACCCTCGCCGTTAATGACCGATGCTATTCTTTCAAGCACAAACACAAGCTCCTCGCCGCTATCCTTAAACGTGACGCGGTATTGTGCGCCTATCTCAAGGCTTCGGCACAGGCTGTCGTCCGCGACCGTTGCAATACGCCAATCGTAGGAATAAGTCATCTTTCCCACCGCGTCCTTCGGCACTTCGGCAGGCTCGCTGTTCATCATAGCGCGGAGCGAATCCGCATTTATGGATCTGAGCAGATCGGTCGAAAAAGCTTCCTCGTACCCATCTATCTCCGAGCGGTCGAAAAAGTATCCGCTTTTCTTCGTAAGTACACTGTAATAATTACCGTAATATTTCTCACTTAAGCTCTCATATTCGGTTTCAAGCGTCTCTCGAAGCTTTTCAAGTCCCGCCTTGCCGTTTTTGATCGCATCAAATCTGTTGAGCCCCGTGGAAAGCCCCTGCGAGGCAAGTATTGCGTTCTGTGGATCCTCGGTGCCGAGTGCCGACAAAAATGATGTATACGCGCTCTGTACACGACTTGCGGCGGAATAGTAAGTAGTGTGTCGAAGATCGAGCAGTTCATCGATATACTCAATTTCGAGCTCTATCTCTCGCATTTGGGATATAAGACTCATATTCTCACTGCTTGTCATATGAGTATCCGTGTAGATGCGTACCGCCTCGCAGTCGTATCCAACCTTGGATCCGTTGGAAAGCATATACCGAATATTTCCGTCACGTGCGCCATCAAACTCGATTATCTCGTCATCGCGAAACAATACGGCTTCAAGCTCCGTATAAACCTTCGTGCTTGCCTTGTCTATAACTCCCGTCATATAAAGATCGTCGAATACGGCGACCGAATGATAGCAAAGGTAGGTCGAGACAAACAGAACCGCCATAAGAGTGACGATCGTTACGATCACGGTAACAGCTCTTGAACCGGAGCGGTATTTAAAAATATTATTATTTTCCATATTCTCGCTCCCGCCGTTAACTCAGATCACGTGTACACCCATATTCGGCTAAAGCACCTTTTAAAAATACAGCATACAACACATCATCTTACATTATACCACAGCCTTTGAAATCTGCAAGTAGTTTTTTTGCAATGTTTACAATATCTTCAAATGTTTTTATTTTTTCGTCACCGATGCCCGTGCTTTCGCCGTCAACGTCGATCCAATTGATCCCCTCAAGTGCGCGAAACCAAGTCATCTGCCGTTTGGCATACCGTCTCGTTGCACGCTTGAGCTCGTCCACGCAAACCTCAAGCGCAAGCTCGCCCTTCACATATCCGAGCAGTTCCTTATAACCTATCGCTTGCGACGCAGTCTTGCTCTCAAAGATGCCTTTGTCATAAAGCTCTTTCACCTCGTCGCACAGCCCTTTGGCTATCATATCATCAACGCGACGATCTATCCTGTCGTAGAGCGTTTGCCTGTTGTTGTATCGAAGTCCCAGCACAAGAGAATCATATCTTTTGACTTTTTCGCGCGAGAGTCTGTCAAGCTCGCTCTTGTTGGTACCCGTAACGTGTCGTATCTCAAGAGCCCTGATGACTCGTTTTATGTTATTCGGATGAATATTTGCCGCCGACTCCGGATCAAACTCGGCAAGCAGACCGTGAACGTATTCCTTGCCTTTTTCGAGCGCCAAAGCTTCCACTCTTGCACGATATTCAAGATCCGCTCCTCCGCCGCTGTTATCATCTCCGCGCAGAAGCGCATCAAGGTAGAGTCCCGTACCGCCGCAGATAACGGGAAGTTTCCCTCTTGCGGTAATATCTTCAATACACCTTGAAGCCTGTGCCGCATAATCTGCCGAGGAAAACGGCTCTCTTACATCGGCTACGTCTATCATATGATGCGGAACGCACTGCTTTTCTTCCTCGGTCGGCTTTGCCGTACCTATGTCCATTCCGCGGTATATCTGCATCGAATCGCAGGAGACGATCTCGCCGTTAAGTTCTTTGGCAAGACGCACGGACAACGCTGTTTTTCCCGATGCGGTAGGTCCCACGATCGCAAGCACAAAAGGTTTTTTATCCATATGCTGCATCCTCCGTCATCAAAGCGAATCCGCAAAAGCCGTTGCAAGCCCGTCGCATCTTTCGTTATAGTCGTGACCGTTGTGTCCCCTTACCCAAACGAATGTGATCGTGTGTTTTTCGAGGAGAGGGGTTAGCTTTATCCAAAGATCCTTGTTAGGTATCTCCTCTTTTGAATTTTTGCGATAATTCTTAGCCTGCCAATTTTTAAGCCAACCTTTGCTGATCGCATTGACAAGATAAGTGGAGTCCGAATACAGTGTTACCTCACAAGGCTCTTTAAGGGCTCCGAGTGCTTCTATAGCCGCCGTAAGCTCCATACGATTATTCGTCGTCAGCTTTTCACCGCCCGACATCTCCTTCTCCTTGCCACCGTAAACGAGTATCGCACCCCAGCCGCCCCTGCCCGGATTTCCGCGACAGGCACCATCGGTGTATATATCAACGTGTTTCATAAAATCAACTATCCTCTTTATTTTTTTACCATTACCACTTGATTTATGTGGAAATAACGGTTATAATATTGATGTACTTTGCTTTACAAGATCCTTGACTATCTCTCCGCCCATAATAAGTCCCATAACGGACGGAACGAATGCAAGACTTCCGGGCACGCTCCGCTTCCCCTCGGGCATAGGCTCGTCCGCAATCGTAGCCTTAGAAGGCTGTTCCTCACTGTATACCACCTTTAAGTGATATATACCGCGCGCCTTGAGCTCGCGGCGCATCACCTTAGCCAAAGGACAGACAGCGGTTTTTGAAATGTCCGAGACCTTGAATCCGGTCGGATTAAGCTTGTTCCCCGCTCCCATAGCGCATATTATCGGAATTCCGAGTTGCTTAGCTCTTACACAAAGCTCGATCTTGGCCTTGACGGTATCGACAGCATCGGCGATGTAATCATAGCACGAAAGGTCGAACTTGTCCGCATTGTCCGGGAGATAGAACACTTCGAAAGTATTCACGACACACGCGGGATTTATATCAAGTATACGTTCCCTCATAACCTCGACTTTCGGACGTCCGACGGTGGAATGAAGAGCCACGATCTGACGATTGATATTTGACACGGAAACGCAGTCCGCGTCAAAAAGATCTATAGCTCCCACGCCGCAGCGTGCAAGCGCCTCGCAGATATGCCCACCGACGCCGCCGACGCCGAAAACGGCAACTCGCTTTCGTGAAAGCTCTGTTACGGCATCATCTCCGAGAAGGTACGCGATCCTGATAAATTCTTCTTTAACGCTACTCATATAAAAACCTCAAAAGCAAAAGTTATGTAAGCTCTTAACGCTTATGATATATTCTAACACAAATCCGCTGATTTTTCAAGTGAAAGGACGATAATATGAATATAAATCGGTTAAATAATTTGTTATGCGACGAATACGGACAGTTTACCGAAAAAACGCAGTCCTCTGAGCTTATTTACGACGGCGCGATAGTCCATCTTTACAAAGATAAAGTCACGCTTCCCGACGGAAGATCTGCTATACGCGAGGTGATACGCCACATCGGCGCGGTCTGCATCGTACCCGTGACTGATGACGGCGAGGTAATACTCGTACGTCAGTTCAGATATCCTCTCGGCAAAATGGTGCTCGAGATCCCCGCGGGAAAGCTCAATTCCAAGGACGAGGATCCGTCGTCCGCGGTGCTTCGCGAGCTTGAGGAGGAGACGGGCTATTCCTGCCGCGAGCTGAATTTTATCGGCGACATACACACTACGGTCGGCTTTTGTGACGAGGTGATACATATGTATTCCGCGCACGGTCTGACGAAAGGTATCTCTCACCCCGACGATGATGAATTCATAGACACGGTAAAGCTCCCGCTCGAGGAAACAGTCGAAATGATACTTAACGGACAGCTGACTGACGCCAAGACTCAGGCGGCAATACTTAAAGTATATATCGGTCTCAAGCGCCGAGAACAGCGCTGAAAATATGATAACAGAAAGGAACACTATCAAATGAAGCTCAATTACAAAAAGACCATACTCGTCGGATTTGCCTTTTTCCTGATTATGACCTTTTGGCAGGCATACGACACAATAATTCCGAAGATACTTACCGATAAATTCGGTATGTCTCAGAGCCTTTCGGGCGCGGTAATGGCGCTGGACAACATTTTGGCTCTCTTCCTTTTGCCGATATTCGGAGCTCTGTCGGATAAAACACACTCCAAGCTCGGCAGACGTACCCCGTATATTTTGATAGGAACAATAGTTGCGGCTGTGCTTTTCGTCGGATTGTCCTTCGCCGACAATATGCAGCTCACAAATCTCGGCAAGGTCGGCGATGTCGGCTCGACCGAGGCGCTCGAGATCCTTTACGACAATGAATACGATAAGACCTTAAAAACTCCCGACGGCGTGGAATTTTCCATAAAAGAGAAATTTACCCGCGATGAGTTTACCGCGATCACGATCGACTCCGCCGATTACTCTGAATACGTAGTCCCCGCAAGGCAGAGCTATGCTTGGCAGCAGACTATGAAATCTCCGACGGCGCTGATATTCTTCTCCGGACTTTTGCTTGTCGTGCTCGTTGCTATGGGTATATTCCGCTCTCCCGCGGTCGCGCTTATGCCGGACGTAACCGTAAAGCCGCTCCGTTCAAAGGCTAACGCCGTAATAAATCTTATGGGTACGGCAGGAGGTATCCTGGTGCTCGTACTCGGTATGGTATTCGGCACGGGATCGACTAAGAACGCTCTCATGAACTACACTGTATTCTTCTCCGTCGTTGCCGCAATAATGCTGGGAGCACTCATAATCTTTATGCTCACGGTCAAAGAGCCGAAGCTTGTTAGAGAAATGCAAGAAGAATCCGCAAAATACGGTATTGATGACGGAGAGGATAACTCGGAGCAAGGAGAAAAGAAACTTTCCAAGGGAGAGTTCGCCTCACTCATTCTGATACTTGCGTCCGTCGTGCTTTGGTATATGGGATATAATGCGGTAACGAGCAAATATTCCGTTTATGCAGGCAAGGTTCTCGAGCTTGACTACAATCTTACGCTCATCGTAGCTCAGGCGGCGGCTATCATATCATATATTCCCGTCGGAATCATCTCCTCAAAGTTCGGAAGAAGGAAGACTATTATGGCGGGAATCGTAATGCTCGGCACCGCATTCGGCGTGGCGGCATTTATGCGCGCGGGAAGCTCGCCCATTATTATGAATTGCCTGTTTGCGCTCGCCGGCATAGGCTGGGCTACCATAAACGTAAACTCATATCCTATGGTCGTTGAGCTCGCAAAAGGCAGCGACGTCGGAAAATATACCGGCTTCTATTACACCGCAAGTATGGCGGCTCAGACCGTTACCCCCGTGCTCAGCGGAATATTCCTCGACATCAAGTTCACCACTCTCTTCCCCTATGCAACGATATTCACATTCGGTTCCCTCGTTACTATGTTCTTTGTAAAACACGGTGACTCTAAACCGATAAACGATAAAAGCGTTATAGAAACGCTCGGCTCGGGGGACTGAAAATTTGATCAAAACGATCTGTTACGCATAAATTAAATCTGCAGAATGGAGATTTCTATGAAAGCAAAGACGATATTCGCCGCATCTGCGGCGGTAACGGGCGCATATCTCGTAGCCTCTGCACCGAGAGTATTCGACCGTCCGAATATGAAAGGACTGCTGACGAATTACGCTCACAGGGGATTGCACGGCAACGGAATCCCGGAAAATTCTATGAAAGCATTTGAACGCGCGGTCGATGTCGGAGTCGGCATCGAGCTGGACGTGCGTGAATCCGCAGACGGCACTTTGTATATATTCCACGATGATAACCTTAAGCGTATGTGCGGTGTCGATAAAAAATTTAAAGAAACGCACGACAGCGAGATAGAGCTTCTACGCCTTGGTGAAACCGAGGAGCCTATTCCTCTGTTTACAGACGTACTCGCGCTCGTAAATGGAAAGGTACCTCTCCTTGTCGAGCTTAAAGCGGATATGGGAGACAAGACGCTCTGTCCGAAAGTCGCGGCAGTGCTCGACGAATATAAGGGACTCTTCTGTGTCGAATCCTTTAACTCTTTCCTTATGGGATGGTTCAAAAAGAACCGTCCAAAGATACCGCGGGGACAGCTATATACCGATTTGAAGAAGCCGCAGCCGAAGTTGCGTGCCTTTGCCGACTCGATGATGATAAATTCGATATCACGCCCCGACTTCATAGCATACGATATTGAACACGAGGATAAACCCCTGCTCCGCCTCTGTCTTAATCTTTTCAAACCGGCAAGATTTGTTTGGACCGTGAAGACCGAGGAAGACTTCAAAAAATATTCAAACGGCAAAAAAGCGGACGGAATAATATTCGAGGGTATATGCCCCGTCAAAAACGGAGAACATTCCGACCCAGATAAAAACTTGAAAGGAACATCACAAAATTGAGAGACAATTACGATAATTTAAAAACAGAAGGAAGAAATCCGCGCACCATGAACATCGACAAGATGTCAACATTTGAGATGATGCGCGTTATGAACGAAGAAAACCGCATTGTCAATGACGCGGTTGACACACAGCTTGCCGAGATTGCAGAGGCGGTGGACCTTATTGCAGAAGCGATGAAAAAAGGCGGAAATCTGATATACTTCGGAGCCGGCACATCAGGCAGACTCGGAGTCGTAGACGCGTCCGAATGTCCTCCCACATTCGGCGTTGATCCGAGACTTGTAAGGGGAATAATCGCCGGCGGCGAGGATGCTATGTTCCGTGCCGTGGAAGGCGCAGAGGACAGCCGCGAAATGGGTCGTGACGCCGTTGATAACGATAAAATAACCGACAAGGACGTGGTCGTGGGACTTTCCGCCGCGGGACGCGCTCCCTTTGTACTCGGCGCACTTGAAAGGGCAAATGAAATAGGGGCGATCACGGTAGGAATTACCTGCAATCCCGACTCACTTATGAAGCCTCTTTGCCGCGTGACCATTGCGCCTTTCGTAGGTCCGGAGGTTATTTCCGGATCGACAAGGCTCAAGGCGGGCACGGCGCAAAAGCTCGTGCTCAATATGATATCCACGGGAGTTATGATAAAGACCGGCAAAGTAAGAAGCAACCTTATGGTAAACGTTAAGCCATCAAATGAAAAGCTTATTGAGCGCGCAACAAGAATAATTATGACTCTCAGCGGATGCGACAGAGAAACAGCGGCGGCTCTTCTCAGCAAGCACGGCAATGTTCCCGATGCACTCGATGAGCTCGGTGTCGAATAAGGCTTTTGAACCCACAATTTCAGTTTGCATTTTTCAAAAAAATGAAATAAAGAGGTAATACGATGAAAAAAAGGAAAAATGTACTCTTCGTACTGACAGACGATCAAGGCGCTTGGGCTATGGGCTGTGCGGGAAACCCGGAGCTTAAAACTCCCAACCTCGACAGACTTGCGGCAAGCGGCGTAAGATTTGAAAATCTTTACTGCGTGTCTCCCGTATGCTCGCCCGCACGCGCCTCGTTGCTTACGGGCAAGATCCCCTCTCAGCACGGAGTACACGATTGGCTTGCAAAGGGACAGATAACCTCAGACTGCCTTTCGGATGAGCTCAAGGAAGCCTTCGCTATGGACGACCCGCCGTTTAAATACCGTTGGCCCAAAAGCCAGCTTAAGGATGATGTCGGCATAAGATATCTTGACGGTCACAAGACCTTTACCGAGGTACTTGCCGATAACGGCTACGAATGTGGGCTCTCGGGCAAATGGCATATAGGCGCGGCAGACGAGCCGCAAGCAGGATTTTCATTTTGGTCAACTTGTGCTATCGGCGGTGCGGATTACATAAACGCTGTTGTTCTCAAGGAAGGTAAGATGGAATTGCTCAGCGGTGAATACATAACCGACTATATCACCGACCGTGCTATGGATTTTCTCGATCAGAGAGACAAGGAAAAGCCATTTTGCCTTTGCGTAAATTACAGTGCACCTCACTCCCCCTGGGGAAAGGAATGTCACCCAAAAAAGTACATAGATATGTATGATAACTGTCCGTTTGATTCGATACCCAACCTTCCACCACACCCGTGGGTCGAGGGTGCGGACGTAAGCTTTGAAGATTGGAAAAAGATTCCTCATCCGGGAGTCAGATTTCTTTACGCAAATTACGCTCCCATAAAAGAAGTCTGGCAGGAATACCGTAAAGAGAGTCTGCGCGGATACTTTGCGGCGGTATCGGCTATGGACGAGGCGCTCGGCAGATTGCTCGACAAGCTTGAAGCCGACGGGCTTACCGAGGATACCCTCATAATCTTTACAAGCGACAACGGCAGTAATATGGGACATCACGGCATCTTCGGCAAGGGAAACGGAACCTATCCCGTAAATATGTATGAAACTTCTACCCGCGTTCCCGGTATATTCTCCTGCCCCGGAACTATTCCGTCCGGTGTCGTTGCCAAAGCTAAGGTAAGTCACTATGATATTTTCCATACGGTGCTCGATTTTGTAGACGTTCCGTTTGAGAAAACCGACGATATGCCGGGCGAGAGCTTTGCGCCTATGCTCTGCGGCAAGGGTGACTTTGACAAAGACGGAGATGTTTTCGTCTTTGATGAATACGGAATTACAAGGATGGTGACCGACCGCGATTGGAAGCTCGTTTTCCGCGGTCCCGACGGTCCCAATGAGCTCTATAATCTTAAAGATGATCCGGACGAATACATCAACAGATATGATGACCCCGAGTGCGCCGAGGTAATAAAGCTTTTGAAGCAAAAGCTTTCCGAATGGTTTGATAAATACGTCACCCCAGAGTTCGACGGCTCGAAGGAGGACGTAAGAGGTCACGGTCAGCTTACGAGCCATTCGTTTAAATAACAAAAATTCATAAGATCAAAACGATCCCCGCCCGACTTTACTGTCTCGGATTGGGATCGTTTTATTATTTGAAACATCTGTACACCGAAAATATGATACGGCAAAGCCTTTTTGCCGTGTCTCGGTCATTTTTGTTATCGCGGAGTTTTAACCTTTAATCGTAATCCTTAATATGTTCAAGCGCGGTTTTGTAGCCACCCGAGCCGTAAAGATAACAACGGTTTACACGGCTTATCGTCGCCGTACTTGCTCCCGTTTCCTCGACTATTTTTGTATAAACGGTCTGCTCAGATAAAAGCTTCGCCACAAGCATTCTCTGTGCGATATCCAATATTTCCTTTCGAGTCATAAGATCGTCAAGCAGTGCGTGACACTCCTCCTCGGTCTTTGCCGCAACAAGCGCTTTGAGTACCAAGCGGTACCCTTCGTTTTCAAGCAGATCCATAACCTTTCCCTCTCTTTTTTTGCAAGCCGCGCAAGGCTTGCTTTATCACTTTAGTATGATAACACACAAAACCGAGCCTGTCAATAGGATCGACCCAAAATTTACATCTCAAGATCGCTCAAAGTAACGGCGCTATCGCCTTCATAACAAAGCCCAATATTTTAATGCTAAGCTTTTCCTTTTTGACCGTTTCAAATGTCACGCGCCTGCTGTTTTCGACACACGCCTTGAAGTCATTCTCCATTCCTTCAATGCAATCAACATCGTAAAGATATGCGGCACACTCAAAATGATGATAAAGACTGCGGTAATCAAGATTGATAGTTCCGACAACAGCTTCCTTTCCATCTGCCACCATCTGCTTTGCGTGAACAAAGCCCGGAGTATATTCGTATATTTCTATTCCCGACTCAATCAGAGACTTGTAATGTGTCTTTGCCAACGCGTACGGAACCTTTTTATCAGGTATTCCCGGCAAAAGCACGGTCACTTTGACTCCCCTCTCCGCGGCAAATTTCAACGCAGTCTCAAGCTCACCGTCAAGAATAAGATACGGAGTCATAATATTTACGCTCTTCTTTGCCCTATTAAGAATATCGATGTATACTATCTCGCCGGTTTTGTAAGCATCGAGCGGACAGTCGGAGTAAGGTATCACAAACCCTTGACTTTCCGTCAGCTCGGGAAGACAGACGTTTACGTAGTCATCGAATACCGGAGCCTTTGAGTAAAGCTCCCACATCTGAAGAAACATCAACGTAAAGCTTTTTACCGCTTCGCCTTTGATCATAACGGCGGTGTCCTTCCAATGACCGAAGCGTTCGGTCTCGTTGATGTATTCGTCCGAAAGATTGATCCCGCCCGTAAACGCCGTATGACCATCGATAACTACGATCTTTCGATGATCTCTGTAATTGAACCTTGTTGAGATTATCGGATATATCGGCAAAAACACCTTGCATTTTATGCCGAGCTTTTCAAGACGCTTCGGATAATCGCTCGTAAGATATGTAAAAGCGCAGGTGCCGTCGTATATGACTCTCACATCAACGCCTTCCTTTACCTTTCTTACAAGTATCTCGAGCACCTCGCCCCACATAGCCCCCTCATTTATTATGAAATATTCAAGGAAAATAAAACGCTCCGCACCTTCAAGCTGTTTTTTGAGCTCCTCGAACTTATCCTCTCCGAGCGGAAAATGCTTGACTCCGTTGCACCGATATACGGGAAATCCACCGCTTTTCCTTAAATATCTGGCAAGTGACGCCGCCCCGGCATCTTTCCGCTCAAGCTCGTCAAACACCTCTGCATCCTGCGTCAGGATGTCCTTGGTGGTAAGAAGCATCTTATCCGTTGAATGTTTGAGATCTCTATGCCCGATATCACTTTTCGTATATATGAGAAAAAGCGTACCGAATACGGGAAGCACCATTATGACAACGAGCCAGGTGATCTTTGCCGAAGGGTCATAGTTGCAATTGATAAGGTACAGAACCATCACGACCGTCAGCGCAGTGTTTATCCACACGTAATGCGGCAAGAGCTGTTCAAACCGGACTTGAACAGCAACGATAACGAATACTTGAAAGGCAAGCAACGAAAGCATTATCAAACTACGGCTGAATATGGCTCGAAGTGAGGCAAGCTTTCCGCGCTTAAGAAGTTTGAGACCTTTGTTCTTTTTGTTCTCCTTGTTCGTTTTTTTCAATTGCATCTCCTCTCTTTCAATATATACTGCATACTATACACTATATTATACATCCGTTTTCGACTTAAGTCAACATTTTTTTGCCTTATCGGCGTATTTATATTTTTTCTACGCAAAAACGGCGGACAGCAATACCGTCCGCCGAAAGAATATTGTATTTTGAAGATCAAGCCCAGCTCATCGAGGTAGGCTTTTCCTCGGTAATTATGATACCATTCAAAAATTCAACTGCTTTGCGAAGTCCCTCATCGATAGTCATAACACTGTCCTCGTGCTCTATCGAAAGCACTCTGTCATAGCCGCAAAGTCTCAAATTGCTTACAATATCTCGCCAATAAGTTTCGCCGTTTCCGTATCCGACCGTCCTGAACACCCACGCACGGCCGAGTTCGTCGCTGTAATGCTTGGTATCGAGCACACCGTTTCTTGCAGTGTTATATTTATCAACCTTGGTATCCTTTGCGTGAACGTGATAGATAGCCCCCTTAAGCTCGCGAATGGCGGCAACGGGATCCATTCCCTGCCAGATCAGATGCGAGGGATCAAAGTTTGCTCCGATAACGTCGCCAACTGCCGCGCGCAGGCGAAGAAGCGTCTCGGGATTGTAAACACAAAATCCCGGGTGCATCTCAAACGCGATCCTCGTTACATTGTGAGATAAGGCAAATGACGCAGCTTCTTTCCAATAAGGAATAAGCTTTTCATTCCACTGCCAATCGAGTATTGTAAGAAAATCCTCGGGCCACGGGCAAGTTACCCAGTTGGGATATAGAGAGTTATCACTGTCACCCGGACACCCCGAAAATGTGATAACGGTATCCACTCCCATTTTTTCCGCGAGAAGGACGGCTTCTCTGAAGTCCTTGTCAAACTCCGCCGCAATTTTTTTGTTCGGATGGAGTGCGTTCCCATGGCAGGCAAGTGCACATACGGTAGTGTCATATTTTTTCAAAGTTGCAATAAACTCATTATATTTTGCGTCATCTGCGAGCAATTCCGCAGGGTTGCAATGCTCCTTCCCGGGATATCCTCCCGCACCGAGCTCGACCGTATGAACACCGAGCTCCGACAAAATAGAGAGCGTTTTATCAAGCGAATAATTTCTGTACAGATTTGCAAGAACGCTAAGCTTCATATTACGTTACCTCTTTCATTTGAAAATTTGTTACACGCAGATCCGTGTTCTGCAAGCTTACGAATATATGATACACTATTTTGCTTTGAATTTCAAGTGTTTTTTCGATTTTTGCGGTAAAAACCCGTCTTGATGCAGAGCGGATATGTGTTTGAGCGTATATTTATGTCTCGAACGGTCAAAAATATACTTACATAGTTAAATTATCCATAATTCAACCATCAAAACTATCACGAAAAGAGGACTGTAAAATGAAAAATAACAGTAAACAAAGACTTTCAAAGGCAGGCGAACTGAGGAGAAAAAGTGCGTTGATCCTCGCTTTGACTTTCGTTATGATCTGGCTTGCGGCCATAGGCGCATCGGCTACGGTCAGCGGAAATGTCTCCGACAGTGACGGGCTTATAGGCGACACGCTTACTGCCGCACCCGACGACGGCACTGTGTCGAACACGCCTTCCGGCAGCGGAACAGGTACTCCGGCGGAGTCTGTAACGAGGGCTCCGAGTCAGAGTGAATCCGTCACGAATGACACGGCAGATGATGACGACGCGGGAAGCATCGTCGGTATTATAATAGCCATCGTCATTATTGCGGCAGTAGTGATTATCATTATTGCGCTTATTCCAAAGAAGAACTGAAAGAGTCGTTCGGATGCTGATTATTGATTTACCAAGCGTCGGAATGTAAAAAACGGCTTTGTTGTAGCGTATGATTCGATCCCTTTAGCGTAGCCTCAAAAGCATTTTTGAGCGACTACCCTAAAAGGATCGGATTTTTTACGTAATGTTCGACATATATTTTTCGTTCACTGCATTTTTCAGATGCTTCTTATACCACAAGCTCCCCTCGAAGAAACTCCATGATCTTCTTTTCTTCTCTTGATACTTTGACCTGAGAAAGTCCGAGCAGATCCGCGGTTTCCTGCTGAGTTTTTCCTCTGTAATAGCGCAAAAGCACGATCTTTCTCCACGTCGGTTGCATCTTGGATATAGCCTGATTAAGCGCAAGGCGGTCGTTTATACGCTCGATTTCCGCCTCGCTGTCGGCATCGGCGAGTGTGCTTTCAAGCGTCATACTCTCGTCTCCTCCCACCGTGTCCGAAAAAGAAGAAACGGGAGATATAGCTTCAAGTGCCATAGCGCATTCTTCCGGGGTCGAACCGCAAAGCGCCGCAAGCTCTTCTATGCGCGGCTCGCGTCCTTCTTCGGTCAGTATACGATGCCGTTCACGACTGAGCGCCATTCCGAGCCGCTTATATTGCCTGCTGACCTTTATCATACCGTCGTCGCGCAAATGTCTTCGTATCTCCCCCACAATGAGAGGTACCGCGTAGGTCGAAAATACCGTCCCTCTGGTAATATCAAAGCTTTCCGCCGCTTTGAGCATTCCCATAATGCCTATTTGAACAAGATCTTCGTAGTCCGTGCCACGATCGATAAACTTACGCGCGATGCTTCGTACAAGCCCCATATTTGAAAGCACCAGCTCCTCAAGCGCTTTTTCATCCCCCTCGGCGGCGCGTCTTACGAGCTCGGTATTCTTAGCGTAAAGCGGACTTGCATCCCGCATTTTGCCGATATCCGCGGCAGAGGTCTCCTTCACCTCCCCGCTCTCCTCCGTCTCTTTGCAAGCGCCACCGTTTTGATATTCTCCGAGACCGTGTACTTCATTTTCACAATAGCTCACGTTTTCCCCTCCCTGATAAGGATCTTGTTATGTATTCAGAGGCTCTCCTGATCCTTGAGGTACTTGTACATAGTGACCTTAGTCCCGCGTCCCACCTTCGAGCTTACTCTAAGCCTGTCCATAAAGCTTTCCATAACCGTAAATCCCATTCCGCTCCGCTCATCCGCCGCGTCTGTGGTAAATAGCGGAGTCCTCGCCATTTTTACGTCGGGTATTCCGCAACCGCTGTCCTTTATCTCGACGATAACCACTCTGTCGGCACAAAGCTTTACGGTCAGTGTGATATTCCCCATTCCTTCCGGGGTATTTTTATATGCGTGAACGATACAGTTTGTAACCGCCTCGGAAACCGCACATTTTATATCCGCAAGCTCGGCGGCGCAAGGATTTATCTGCGCGCAGAATGCCGCCACTGCCGCACGGGCAAAGCCTTCATTTACGGACAGCGATGGAATAACGAGCTTTACTCTGTTAAGCACGGTCATATCTTTTTTTACAGTGTTTTTTTTCATATTTTGCCTTCCTTTCTGTTGCTCGGCTTATTTCTTGCTTTTCTCGATTTTTATCATTCTCTCAAGCCCCGCAAGCTTGATAATCTTAAGTATTGACGGCGCTGGATCGCGCAGTACCGTTTCGCCGCCGAGCCCCGACATAACCGAATACCTTCCCATAATGAGCCCCAGCCCGGAGCTGTCCATAAAATCCACCACCGAAAGATCCATCACGAGCCTGCGCGGAGAGGTCTCGTATATCAACCGATCTATATCTCCGCGTATGTCAACCGCGCTGTGATGGTCTATTTCGCCCCGTATTTTTATCACAAGGCTATCATTTTCAAGGCTCTTTTCAAAGCCACCCGTCTTTTTTATCATACTTTTCAATTCCTTTCTTTTTGACTTTGGCATTATGTATTCTTCAAATATGATTTTATCACAGAGGCTGAAAGAAAAATGTCGCTCCGTGTCAGCGACATAATATTTTTTGATTTTTTACTTATCACAAAAGCAGTAGTATAAGCAGCACGAGTATATCCTCGTCAAACGTTCCGTTGTTAAGTAAAAGTATCAATCCGAGTATCAGCAGTTGGTCGTTATCAAACGGCAGTATGCGCGACTCTTTTGTACCGACCGCCATATGACCGGGCAAGGAGCAAGACACGAGATCGCCGTCATAAGCATCTGCGTTCGAATCACGCTCGCACACAGCCCCGCTCGGATCGGTGCCGTTTTCCACCTCGTCGAAGCTTGCGTGTTCGGTCACATTAGCTGACATATCCGTGCTCGCCGTTACGGATACATCCTCCGGAAGCTTCTCGGAAAGGTCTCCAAGAAGTCCGCCGTTAAATGCAGAGCCGCTGTAATTTTCGGGAATATTTATGCTACGATCCGTTTGTGGGATGTCTCGGCGTCCTATTCGTGAATACATAATATTTTCCTTTCTCGGCTTATTTGCGTTCAAAAATCGATGAGAATTTGCTGAGGTTTATCATCATATCCACAGTATTGCATCTATGCTCGCTGAGATACGGCTTCATCGCCGCGAGCAAGGCACATCTTTTTTCCGCGGGAACACGCCCGCGCCGAAACGTCTTTCCACCTTTCGCGCCATCCTCCCGCAATCGTCCGAATGACTGCATCAATGGTCCCGCTGCCGCGATCACCTCGGGAAGCTTCAAAAGCATTTCCGAAGATATCAAAGATCCGAGAATGTCTCCGCCGACCGATGCCGCTTCAGCCTCCGAACGGGTAGCGTCTGCGTTACCGGCATCATCAGCGTTTTGGTTATTATGTTCGACATCGATACCTTCAGCTTCTTGCGGTCCTTCCGGCAAGTCATCAAATAATCCGTCGGGAATTTTAAATCCTTTGTTTTCCCCGCCTCCATACGGCGCGTTTTGAGCGCCTGCGGCATCGTTCTCTCCGCCCGTACTCTTACCAAAAGCGCCCGCAAGCGCGGCGATCGATCTGAGCGCCTCGGGGTCGCCCAAAAGTTTGCTCAAGGCAGAATTGCCGTTGTCGGATCCGCCTTTGTTTTCTCCCTGTGCCACTGTATATTCTCCCCCTTTCACATTAGATCGTAACTTTTACTGTCCTCCTTTGAACCTCGAAAACAGCTGCGCGGCTCTTTCAATATCTGCCTCCGTTGCATTTTGAAGCGTCCTTCTTAGTGTCGCCATATTTTTAGTGTCGATGTTTAGCATTGACGGGTCTATGCCGTTTTCCTTAAGAAGTCTTGTTACCACTATTTTAAGTTGAAAATCATTGAGTGAAAGCAGCTTATCTATCGCTTCACGGTCGAATTGCATCGCTTTTGCCTCCTTTTGGCGTATTTCTTGCTAAGAGTATATGCCGCGCACATTACTTTAGTTAAGACTTTCGACCTCGATTTCAAAATCAAAAACTATTTGAATCAACGGCTTGACAATCTGATAAAAAGGTGATATAATACTGTCTCGATGATATAAGTTTGCTTTGCTGTTTCCGCATAGCATAAATAAAAATTAAATATTTTTCGCAGTTTGGCTCTGCTTTCCGCAGATCAGAGGGAAGTTCGGTGAAAATCCGTCGCAACCGTCATTACCGTAATTGAGACACAGATCTCATAAGTCGGAATACTCGCCAAAACCGCGACAGGTAGTGTGCGTTTCGCACAATCGTTTTTGGACTTGAAGAGCGTAGCCGTTTTCGTTGGTATATGGGTGAAGTGTGCCCATTTTTCGACCGATAGGATAGCTGCGCTTTTTTACCGTTTGAGGTAGAAAAGCGTTTTTTGTATTTCGGAGGTGTCGTATGGATCAAAAAAAGTACAGTAAAGAGGAGTGCATTCGCCTTCTATGTATCAAATACAGCGAACTCGAAAAAGCTCGTTATCCTCAAAGATCCGATTTCGACGAGGCTGAAGTCGTGGCAATAAAAGCTTTTCTCGGGCCTTGGCCGCGTGCGCTCGAAGCCGCCGGCATAAAGCCGCCGAGAAACGATGATCGCCTCCAAAGAAACAGAGAAAAGAGAGTGAGAGCCAAGCGTGCACGTCTTACCGCACGCAAAAGCGCCGAAGCACAAACAAAACCCAAGGCGGACAGCGAACAGGATTGAGCAAGCATCATACATTATCAAAATCAAAGTCGAATATTTGATCGGCGAAAGCGGATCAAAAAATATAATCAAAACAAAGAGGTATAAAAATGAAAAAGATCTTATCTATCACATTGGCAATCTTAGTGCTTTTGAGCACTTTGGCACTCGGCGTATTCGCAGAAAGCGGCGCTTCCTTATCCGCAGACGTTTACGTAACCATTGCGGATGACAACGGAAAGCTCGTACTTACGCAGGAAAAGATAACCGTAACAGACATCGACGATGATTCCAAGTTGACGTTAAACGATGCTCTGTACTGTGCTCACGAAGCAAAGTTTGAGGGCGGCGCATCGGCAGGATACGGATCCGCGCTCTCAACGTGGGGACTTTCTCTCACAAAGCTCTGGGGAGTAGAGAACGGCGGCTCATACGGCTATTATGTCAATAACCTTTCGGCATCCGGACTTACCGACGCAATAAAAGACGGTGACTTTATCAACGCCTTCGTATATACAGACCTTTCGGGCTACAGCGACACATATTGCTACTTTGACGTCAACACGGCACAAGTCGGAAAGAACGGCGAGCTCACTCTCATACTTAACGCGGCAAAATTTGACAAGGATTCCAATCCCATAACAGTTCCCGTAAAGGATGCCGTCATCACCGTCAACGGTGTTGCAACGGAATTTAAAACAGGCGAGGACGGCAAGGTCACGGTAAAAATTGATAACGTAGGTTCTTTCGTTATCAGTGCCACAAGCGCAACTCAAACACTTGTCCCCCCCGCAGTTACAGTAAAGGTTGTCGAAAATCCCTTGACGGGTGACAACTCGCTCGTTTACATCGTTCTTTTTGCAGCGTCACTTTGCGGAGTACTCGCTCTCGCTTTAACGGCAAAAAAGCGTTATGAGATCTAAATTTTCCGCGGCGGCAATACTGTTAGTTATTGCCGCATTGTTGCTCGGAGCGATACCGTGCCACGCAGAAAAGTCAACGAAAAATACCGTCGTTGAGGCACAAAGCCTTATCGACGGTATCTTGGCTTATCAAGGCATATCGGGATCGGACAAGGTCCAATCGTGGATAGACGGATACCTGACCCAAAGTGCGGGCACGTCCGCAGAGTGGTACATTATTGCCCTCTCGCAATACCAAAAATACGATCTTTCATCGTACAGGTCGGCACTTCTTTCCTATCTCAAAAGCAATACGGTACATTCTGCGTCGTCAAGGCTGAAATATGCGCTCTGCCTTGCCGCCTCCGGCAGCGACGACGTTTATATCTCGACAGCGCTGGAAGATTCCGTCGGAGAGCAAGGACTGATGAGCTGGATATTCGGTCTGCACATTTTGAACAATGGTTACAGCGGTGGAAAATATACGGCGGAACAAGTTAAGGCAAAGCTTCTTGATCTGCGAACAAGTGACGGGGGCTGGACGGTCATGGGTCAGTACGGTGACGTTGATGCCACCGCCATGGCGATACAGGCACTTGCACCCTTTTATTCTTCCGACAGCGACATCAGATCTGCAATAGACTGCGCACTGAGCCTTTTGTCGGAGCGTCAGCTTGACGACGGTGACTTCGCAAGCTACGGCTCGGCAAATCCGGAAAGTACAGCGCAGGTAGTTATAGCGCTGTCGTCGCTCGGCATCGACGCGGCAAATGATGAGAGGTTTATCAAAAACGGCAACACGCTTTTTGACGGAATAGCCAAATACAGACTTCCGGACGGAAGCTTTTGCCACAACGTAGGCGGCAACTCCGACGGAACTGCCACGGTTCAGGTATTGTGCGCCGCAGTATCATATCTGCGTATGACGAGCGGCAAGCCTTCCCTTTATATGCTTGATTCGATGTCGTTTAACGGCACCGATATCGATACGAGCTTTGGATCGGAGAGCACCCCGGAAACCGAGCCGAGCTTCGATCTCAACACCGATACAAGCTCCCCCTCTGACACCGAAAAGGATCCTTTACCCGAAACGGATACATCTTCCCCCTCGCAAGGATCCGAAAGCGCACCGACTACAACCGACAGCGATAACTCGTCGGGCGGATACAAGCCCTTAGCCTGTCTTATCATCGTTTGTATTGGCGGTGCCGTATGCGTCCTTCTGTTTGCATTGAAAAAACGAAATATAAAGAATTTTATTGCCGTTCTGATCGTCGTGTCTGTCTCGCTTTTGATCGTTTGCTCAACAGAGATACGCTCGGCCGATGAATATTACAACGGTGACAGTGTGTCAAAGGAAAACACCACCGGCACGGTAACACTAACTATCAGATGCGACACCGTTGCGGGACGCGCCGATCATATTCCGGATGACGGAATAATACTTGATATCACCGAATTTGATATTGCCGACGGCGACACGGTATACACTGTCCTGACAGAAGCCGCACGCACCTACAAAATACAGCTTGAAAATGACGGAGATGCAACGTACGTATACATTTCGGGTATCGCTTACATTTACGAGACCGAATACGGAGACCTTTCCGGATGGATGTACTACGTAAACGGAGAATGTCCGTCCGTCGGCGCGGGGCAATATATTCTCAAAGACGGCGACAAAATAGAATGGCTCTACACCTGCGCGCTCGGAGAAGATCTGAAATGATAGGCTGAATTACGAAAAAGAGGAAAGGAGAAGGATATGCGACGTCTCGAAGATTGCAATCCTATTGTCATAACGATATATTTTCTTGCAATGATGCTAATACTGATGTTCTCGCAAAATCCCGTGCTTCTTCTCATCGGAGCTATCGGAGCATTGACATATTTTTTGTTACGTAACAAGGAAAACTCATTTCTCTCGCATCTGTTTTACATTGCTTTGTTTGCGATTTTAAGCGTAATAAATCCGCTCACCTATCACAACGGGAAAACGGTATTGTTCGTTATCAACAACTCCCCAATAACGCTTGAGGCGACTGTATACGGTGTCGTCAATGCGGGGATCATCGTAACGGTTCTGTATCTGTTTCGTTCGTTCAGCAGTATTATGACACGGGACAAGCTTCTTTATGTATTCGGAAAGCTCTCCCCAAGGCTTGCTCTCGTTCTTTCAATGTCACTCAGATACGTAGCTCTCTTCAAAGAAAGAGCTCGTCTCATATCCGAAAGCCAGAGAGCCATTGGACTCTACAAGGATGAAAATGTGATTGATAAAATAAAAAGCGACCTTCGTGTGTTTTCCATTCTTATCACGTGGGCACTCGAAAACGGTATCACGACCGCCGACAGTATGTCGGCTCGTGCATACGGAAAGCATAAAAGAACATATTATTCGATATTCGGATTTTGCCTTTGCGACGTAATAATGCTCGGCATCATTCTCTCGTGTACGACACTGACTCTCATCGGAATGGCACTCGGCGCACTTGATTTCACCTTCTATCCAATTATTTTGTCTGCCGATCCGACGCCTCTCTCCACAGCGGCATACGCAGCGTACGGGATCCTCGCAATACTCCCCACTATTACAGAAACGGAGGAAAGACTAAAATGGAAATACTTACAGTCAAAGATCTGACATTCACATATCCCGTGTGCGAAAGAGCCGCAGTTTGTAATGTTTCTTTTTCAGTCGCATCGGGAGATTTTATCGTTTTATGCGGTGCAACGGGCGGCGGGAAATCCACGCTCCTGAGACTTTTGAAGCGAGAGATCGCGCCACGCGGAAGCGAAAAAGGCGAAATACTTTTCGGCGGAAGACCGATAAATGAGATACCCGCCGAGCGGATAGGATTCGTCTCGCAGCGTCCCGATGAGCAAATAGTGACCGACCGTGTATATTCGGAGCTTGCCTTCGGACTCGAAAACCTCGGATTGCCTCAAAACGTTATAGCACGCAGAGTGGCAGAGATGGCATCCTACTTCGGTATCGAAGGCTGGTTCGAGCGCGACGTTTCAACGCTCTCCGGCGGTCAGAAACAGCTTTTAAATCTTGCCTCGGTTATGGTGATGGATCCCGATATCCTTATTCTCGACGAACCGACGTCACAGCTCGACCCCATCGCAACCTCGGACTTTCTAAATACGGTAAAAAAGCTCAACCGCGATCTTTCGCTGACCGTTATCATCGCCGAGCATCGTCTTGAGAAGCTTATACCCATGTGCGACCGACTGCTCGTGATGGACAAAGGGACTCTCATCGGCGACGGAAAGCCTCGGAATGTTATCTCGGAGCTGTCGGACGACTGTCCGCTCCTTGCTTCTATGCCGACAGCGGCAAGACTGTATCGCCTGCTCGGGTCAGGCGCCGAATGTCCGCTGACGGTGGGCGATGGCAGACGATTTATCGAGACGGAATATTCCAATCATATCACGAGTCTCTCGATCTCTCCCTACGTTCACAGCGAGAGCACGGCGCTTGAATTCAAAAAAGCATATTTTCGTTACGAAAAAAATGCACCGGATGTGCTAAAGGGATTGGATCTTACAATATACGCCGGCGAGATATTCTGCATCCTCGGCGGAAACGGCTCAGGCAAAACTACGGCACTTTCCTGCGCCTGCGGCATAAGAAAAATATACGGCGGTCAGATACGCGTATTTGGAAAGCGGCAGAAGGAATACCCGGGACAGTCGCTGTATCGAAATTGTCTTGCACTACTTCCGCAGGATGTGCAGAATGTGTTTCTTTGCAACTCCGTACGAGAGGAGCTTGAAGACGCACACGTGGACGCAAGCTCACTTCCCTTCGAGCTTTCGCATTTGTTCGAGAAACATCCTTACGATCTTTCGGGCGGAGAGCAGCAGCTTCTTGCGCTTGCCAAGGTACTTGCAACGAATCCTCGATTGTTGCTCTTGGACGAGCCAACCAAGGGACTCGATGCCGAAAAAAAGAGAATCCTTATCGACATACTCAGAAAGCTGAAAGCCGACGGCGTGACGGTACTCGCGGTTACTCACGATGTGGAATTTGCCGCGGCTTGCGCCGACAGATGCGCGCTTTTTTTCCGCGGCAATATTGTTTCTTGCGGTACTCCGCATGAATTCTTCTCGGAGAACTGTTTCTACACCACATCCGCGGCGCGTATTGCAAAGGGATACTTTGAAAACGCGATAACGGTGGAGGATATAGCACAGCTTTGCAAAGAAAACGGTGCGAGAAAGCGAGGCGGTAACGGCGATGACGGTAATTAAGAGCCGCGGTGTTCGAAAAGCCCTAAAAATACTTTTACCGTTTGTGATAATACCGACAGCGGCGGTTATGGGCACGCTCGTTTTCGACGAAAAAAAGCATCTCTTTGTGTCGCTCTTTATAGCTATTCTTACGATCATCCTGTTTGTAATCGGGTTTGAAAAGAAAGAAATCGGCACGCGAAGGACCGTTATAGTTTCGATTATGACAGCATTATCTGTCGTCGGACGGTTTATACCGTTTTTTAAACCGGTAACGGCGCTGACCGTGATAACCGCTATATATCTCGGTGGCGAGGCGGGATTTGCCGTCGGTGCTTTTTCGGCACTTATATCGAATTTTTATTTCAGTCAAGGTCCGTGGACTCCGTTTCAAATGCTTGCGTGGGGACTGATCGGGCTTGCCGCGGGAGCACTTGCAAAGCCACTGAAAAAAAGCAAGATATTTTTGCTGATTTTCGGTGTCATTTCGGGAGTCGCCTTCTCATTGATAATGGACGTATGGACGGTACTGTGGTATAATGATGGATTTGACACAGCTCTGTATCTCTCGGCAATAGTAACGGCATTGCCTCATACCATACTCTATTCAATATCGAATTTTTTGTTTCTGTTTTATCTTTCAAAGCCGTTTGGAGATAAGCTTCAAAGGATAAAAATAAAATACGGAGTATGAAATAAAAAATACTCAAAAAACGCCACGCTGACCTTAGACGGGCCCGTGTGGCGTTATTTTCATCTGTTAAAGCAAGAGGATTATCTTATGATTATGTATGCGGAATAAGCAACGTACATAAGGATCATTATAAGTCCCTCGACGCGTGACACCTTGTGCTTTGTCCTTGCAAAGATAAGGCACACAATGCTTACGGCAATAAGTATGAGCGTATCATATACGGCGAGAATATCCACTGTGATAGGCAAAATGGCAGAGCTCATACCCAAGATAAATATGATATTGAATATATTCGAGCCTATTACGTTACCGAGTGCGATATCGCTCTCTCCCTTGCGAGCGGCTACCATTGAGGTAACGAGCTCCGGCAGAGATGTTCCGATAGCGACTATGGTAAGTCCGATCAAAGTATCGCTCATACCGAAATTTGAAGCGATGGTCTTTGCACTGTCAACGACGAGATTACCGCCGAATATGATGGCGACCGCACCGCCCACTATCATTATTATCGCCTTGACGACAGATATATGCTTCTGCTCCTCGGTCGTATCCTCTTGTCTTGCCTTGAGTGCGTCTCTGATCTGCCAGAACATATAGAAAGCAAAGAATGCCAAAAGGATTATTCCGCCAATACGTCCGAGCACGAACGCCGCGTTTCCGTTTGCTATATTATCGAATATGCTCGTATCCGCGCTGACGGGTGTTACCGCAGTATATCCGATAATCAAAAGTACTGCGAGCACAACGGTGATAAGTATCGAGAAAGGAAATTCCTTTTTGACCGACCCGCTATGCACTTTTACGGGACAAAGCAATGCGCTCGCTCCGAGCACGACGAGAAGATTGAAAATGTTCGAGCCGAGAACATTGCTCACGGCAATGTCGTTTGCGCCCGCAATGGCAGCATTGATACTGACCGATGCCTCAGGCATACTCGTACCGAAAGCGACTATCGTCAGACCTATTATTATCGACGGAACCTTAAAGAATTTTGCTATGTCAGAGCTTCCGTCAACAAAGAAGTCAGCTCCCTTTATCAGAAGCACGAAGCCGACGATGAGCCATACATATTCCATAGCTGTCACCTTGAACCTTTACAGCGAAAGGTTTCCTTTCGTTTTAACTTGGTATATATATTCATCTTACGATGATATATGCAAGATATGCGGCGTATGTCAGAAGCATAATGCCGCCTTCGACACGCGAGATCTTCTTTTTCGTTGCGGCAAATATCCACGTAAGCACGCTGAACGACATCAGGAGAAGCGTATCGTATACTGCCGAAACTCCGACCGTGATCGGAAATATTGCAGCGCTTGCGCCAAGAATAAACAGGATATTGAATACTGACGAGCCGATAGCGTTTCCAAGTGCAAGATCGCTCTCGCCCTTTCTTGCGGCGACTATCGATGTAACGAGCTCGGGCAAAGAGGTTCCCATAGAGACTATGGTAAGTCCGATCAGAGTTTCACTCATTCCGAAGGTCTCGGCTATCTTTGATGCGCTGTCAACGACGATGTCGCCGCCGAAGATTATGGCAACGGCACCGATCACTATAAATATCAACGACTTCCAAAGCGAGATCTGCTTGCCCTCTTCCGCGGCATCGAGTTCACGATCCGCCTCTCTTGCTTTGAGCGCACCTCTTATCTGCATAAAGAGGTAGAAGGCAAAAAGCAAAAGCAAAATAATTCCGCCGACACGTCCGAGCGTAAAGGAAGATTCATTGCCTACGACAGCCGCCCATACATTTTCGTCGCCTGCCGCCATACCGCAAAGAAGGCACACAAACAGCACCGCGGTTATCAGAATATTGTAAGGCATCTCCTTCTTTATAACACCGTCACCCGCGCGAACGGGACAAAGCAACGCGCTTGCGCCCAAAACGACGAGAAGATTAAAAATATTTGAGCCGAGAACATTGCTGAGTGCCAGGCTGTTCTGCCCCAGGATCGCGGCATTTATGCTTATTGAAGCCTCGGGAAGGCTCGTCCCGAGCGCGACAACGGTAAGTCCTATAATGATAGACGGCACCTTCAAAAGCTTGGCGACAGCCGAGCTTCCGTCAACAAACAGATCGGCACCTTTGATCAAAAGGGCAAACCCCACGATAAGCAATACGTATTCCAAAAAAATCACCTCCGTAAAACATAGCCATATACATAAAAGAGACAGTTCCGTGCTAAGCTGTAAAATAGGCCGTTACCTGTTTGTAATTATATCATCCAAATATAATTTTGTCAATACATTCTCATATCATTTTAAGCAACCGCAAGATATCAAATTTCGCATTTATTATTATTGACACAGCGAGCTTTTTGTGATATCATATATATTATTATCAAAACGAGGCAAATAATATTCTCGGGATAAAAGGTACGATCAAAAAACGGAGGTCAACCTATGGATAAAACGCAAGCCTATAAAAAAATAGATGAGCTGAGAAGATTTCTTTCGTATCACGCAAAGAAATACTATGTTGACGACGCTCCCGAGATCTCCGATTACGAATACGACAAATATTACGCCGAGCTCTTGGAGCTTGAGAGCGAATATCCCGAACACTTTGACCCATCGTCTCCGACTCAACGCGTAGGCGGATCACCGCTCAGTAAATTTGAAAGCGTCACGCACCGGGTTCAGATGAATTCGCTTTCCGATGTATTTTCGTTTGAGGAGCTGCGCGACTTTATCGACAGGATCGCCGCCATATCCAAGAATGTGACCTATTCCGTCGAGCCTAAAATAGACGGTCTGTCTGTCTCTCTGAGATACGAGAGTGGCATATTTGTACAGGGCGCGACGCGCGGAAACGGAATAACGGGCGAGGACGTAACGCAAAATCTGCGCACAATAGGTTCGATACCGCTGAAGCTTGCAGAGCCTCTTTCGCTTACGGTAAGAGGCGAGGTATATATGCCTCGTTCATCGTTTGAGAGAATAAACGCCGAGCGCGAAAAAAACGGCGAGACTTTGTTTGCAAATCCGAGGAATGCCGCCGCGGGTTCACTCCGTCAGCTTGATCCTGCCGTTGCGGCGTCACGCGGACTTGATATATTCGTTTTTAACCTTCAAGAAGGTGATATATATTCCGACGGAAGAGCACCGACGCTCCACTCCGAAACGCTTGACCGACTCTCCGAGCTCGGCTTCAAAACATTGGAGCTGCGCCGTCCCCTGTCCGAATACGACGACATAAAAGCGCATGTAGATCTCATAAGCGAAAAAAGAGACTCTCTTGCATATGACATAGACGGTGCCGTTATAAAAGTCAACAGTCTCGCCCTAAGAAGTGAGCTCGGCGAGGGTACCAAAACGCCAAAATGGGCGGTAGCCTACAAATATCCACCCGAATGTAAGCAAACCAAGCTACTCGATATCACCGTCAACGTTGGAAGAACGGGCGTTCTTACCCCTCTCGCACTCCTCGCTCCCGTACGCCTGGCGGGAACGACTGTAAAAAGTGCCACGCTTCACAATCTCGATTTTATACGAGAAAGGGGCATAATGCTCGGAGACACGGTAAGCGTACAAAAGGCGGGAGATATTATTCCCGAGATAGTTTGTGCCCATCCCGAAAAGCGCGACGGCAGTGAGCGTATCTTCAATATGCCAAGCATATGTCCATCCTGCGGTGAGCCGGTGTTTCAAGAAGAAGACGAGACGGCGATAAGATGCACCAATTCACAGTGTCCCGCTCAGCTCTCGCGCTCCATAGAGCATTTTTGCTCCAAGGGTGCTATGAACATTGAAGGACTCGGACCCGCGCTCGTATCGCTTTTGCTTGAAAATAAGCTGATATCCTGTGTGGCGGATCTGTATACGCTTAAAGCCGAAGCGCTTGAGGAGCTTGACAGAATGGGCAAAAAATCGGCTCAAAATCTTATAAATTCAATAAACGGATCAAAAAGCGCCGGGCTTGAGCGACTCATATACGCACTCGGCATAAGAAACGTCGGAGAAGTCGCGGGAGCCGCGCTCGCCGCACGCTTCAAAACGCTCGATGCTCTTATGAAAGCTTCGGTCGAAGAGATCTGTGAAATAGATGATTTCGGTCTCATCACGGCAGAGTGCGTGGTAAACTTTTTCTCTCATCCTCAAAATATCGAGCTTTGTCAAAGACTCTCCGCTCTCGGACTTCTTACGGAAAGCGTTGCCGCTCCCATCGATGACAAATTCAAAGGGCTTACTTTTGTGTTGACGGGAACTCTCCCAACTATGACACGCGATGAAGCCTCCGAAATGATAAAAGCGCTCGGCGGAAAAGTCAGCTCCTCTGTCTCTAAGAAAACTTCTTACGTGGTCGCGGGCGAGGCGGCAGGTTCAAAGCTTACCAAGGCAACCGAGCTCGGAGTGAAGATCATAGACGAGAACGAATTTCTGTCTCTTTGCAAGTCGTAAACGTATATCTCAGGAAATAAAGCCGAGATGATCAAGTATACCGTTGTATACTCCCTCGGCAAACAGCTCAGAGGAGCCTTGCATAAGCGACGCGTCGCCTCTGTTGGTAATAAATCCGAGCTCGATCAGAACCGCGGGCATTCGGGTGCGACGAAGTATATACAGCCCGGGACGGCTTGCCATTCCCCTGTTTCTCAGACCCGTTTCGCGATTTAGCCAATAGAGTATATCTTCTCCGAGCGCAAAGCCCTCGCTTTCCCGCGAAAACGCAAATCCCTCGCTTCCCGATGCCTGTGCGTTTGACGATGCGTTTGTATGCAAACTTACAAAATAATCCGCTCCCCAGCTATTTGCCTCGTTGACGCGAGCGGCAAGGCTCGTTCCCGTTGAAGTACCGAGCTGAGTATCTGCCGTGGGTCTTGAGAGCCTCACCTCAAAATTACCGTTGCTTTCGAGAAGCTCCGCGAGCTCCACGCCTATTTGAAATACAAGATCCTGCTCGCGCAGTCCGCTTCCCTCAGCACCCGCGTTCGGATTGACGGGATTGTGTCCTTGATCTATGTAAATTTTATATGCCATACCGAAATTCCCTTTCTTATGTTGTATCGTGTCAAAATCAGTTTATGCCGAGCAGATAAATTTTGACAGAGAATAAGGCAGAGAATTAAGGCAGACGTCTCAGCCGCGTGATCGGCTGAAAAAGAAAGGAACCAAAAGATGAGCAGTTACAATCTGACAAATACAAAAAGCGAAAAGAACAAGGTTGAGGATGGTGTCCTCTATCTCGTAGCCACTCCGATCGGAAACCTCTCCGATATTTCCGAACGCGCAATCAAAGTGCTTTCCGAAGTCAGCTTTATAGCCGCGGAGGATACGAGAAATTCAATACATATGTTGACACACCTCGGCATACAAAAGCCGCTTGTGTCTTATCACGAATACAATAAACGCGAGCGCGGCGAAGAGATAGCGGAAAGACTTCAAAACGGTGAGAGCTGTGCTCTAATAACCGACGCGGGTACGCCCGCAATATCAGATCCCGGAGCCGACATAGTCAAGCTTTGCGCCGAAAAAGGTATCACGGTGACGTCGATACCGGGGGCGTGTGCCGCCATAACCGCGCTTACGCTCTCCGCTCTTCCTACGGGAAGGTTTTGCTTTGAAGGATTTCTTTCCTACAACAAAAACGAACGCAGAAGCAGGCTCTCATCTCTTATTCACGAGGAAAGGACTATGATATTTTACGAGGCGCCTCACAAGCTTCGACGCACTCTCGACGACCTCTGCCGTACCTTCGGTGCGGATCGGCGCGTAACTCTGTGCCGCGAACTTACCAAACTCAATGAGGAAGTTATACATACCACATTCGGAGAAGCCGTTGCATATTATGAAAACAACGAGCCGCGCGGAGAATATGTTCTTGTCACCGAGGGCTACACTCCGAACGCGGAATCGGACACAGACAATAAGCTCTCGGTATGCGAGCAGGTAAACGCTTACATAGATGCCGGTATGGAAAAGATGGAAGCTATAAAGACGGTCGCAAAGGAACGCGGAATCGCAAAGAATGTCGTGTATAAAGAGGTTACCGACTGTCAAAAAAACGCAAAAAAGCAGCCGTAACA
Source organism: uncultured Lachnospiraceae bacterium (assembly GCA_964653575.1). GTDB lineage: Bacteria > Bacillota > Clostridia > Oscillospirales > CAG-272 > HGM12650. The sequence goes on along the minus strand of CAZZFP010000002.1, from coordinate 57,707 downwards.
TAAAAAAAGCAAATAAATACATACTTTAGTATTCTATACAGTAATATACGGAAGGAACACAGCTATGAAGGATTGCAAGATCACAAACAAAAAAAGAGTCGGCGTTATCGGCGCCACGGGAATGGTAGGACAGAGATTTCTGTCACTTCTTTCGGGGCATCCGTACTTTGAGGTGACGGTACTTGCGGCATCTCCGCGCTCGGCAGGCAAAACATACGAGGAAGCACTCGGCGGCAGATGGAAACTTGAAGCTCCGATGCCGACGGAATTTAAAAATATGATGGTATACGACGCCGCCAAGGTGGACGAGATCGCTCCCCTTGTCGATCTCGTATTCTGCGCGGTCGATATGAAGAAGCCCGACATCGTTGCGCTCGAAGAAAGCTATGCCAAGCACGAGATACCCGTCGTTTCAAACAACTCCGCAAACAGAGGAAAAGAAGACGTCCCTATGGTAATTCCTGAGATAAACGACGATCACTTTGAAGTCATCGAAGCTCAGAAGAAGCGTCTCGGAACCAAGCACGGATTTATTGTCGTAAAACCGAACTGCTCCATTCAATCGTACGTTCCTATGATCACGCCCCTTATGCAGTTCGAACCCACAAAGATCGTCGTTACCACGTATCAAGCTATCTCCGGCGCAGGCAAGACATTCAGAGAATGGCCCGAAATGATGGACAACATAATTCCCTACATAGGCGGCGAGGAAGAAAAGAGCGAGCTTGAACCCCTTAAGGTCTGGGGAAAGGTCGAGAACGGCAAGATCGTAAACGCCGTCTCCCCGCTCATTACCACGCAGTGCATACGCGTTCCCGTGACCAACGGTCATACGGCGGCAGTGTTCATAAGCTTTAAGCACAAGCCCACAAAAGAGCAGATACTCAATGCCTGGGCAGAGTTCAAGGGCAAGCCGCAAGAGCTTGAGCTTCCTCACGCGCCGA
>CAZZFP010000002.1:50711-56663 GCA_964653575.1 uncultured Lachnospiraceae bacterium | reverse complement strand
GCCTGGGCAGAGTTCAAGGGCAAGCCGCAAGAGCTTGAGCTTCCTCACGCGCCGAAACAATTTGTAACATATTTTGAAGAGGATAACCGTCCGCAAGCCGCTCTTGACCGTGACATTTACGGCGGTATGGGCGTATGCGCAGGCAGACTTCGCGAGGATACACTTTTCGACTACAAATTTGTCGGGCTCTCGCACAACACTCTCAGAGGCGCGGCGGGCGGCGCCCTTCTCAGCGCGGAGCTTCTTTACAGGCTCGGATATTTTGAAAAATAAAACCGCGGTCTTTTCTCAGCCGCCCCCGAAAAGCAGCTGAGACCAAAAACAAAACTTATAAACAAAAGCTTTTATTCCGTCAACCGTGTTGACCGAGTAGAAGCTTTTTTGTTTCCCTTGAAAGCTGATGCAAAGCTTTTGAATATATCCGGCGTTTTCAAAATATAATGTATTACCGCTACCGTAAATATCAAAAGGAGTGATGTATAATTGACGAAAACGCAAAAAATGCGGCAGAATACAGACGGCTTTGCCGCTAAAAAAAAGGCAAACGAAAAGGCAGATAAAGCTCTCGGCGCAGACAAAAAATCCTTTCGCACCCCGCGTGAGCGCGGACTTACAAATGAAGAGGTCGAGCGCAACCGCCGCTTATACGGCAGTAATACACTTGCAAAGGCAAAAAAGCCGAGCTTTATGCGACATTTTATATCAAATCTCGGCGATCCGATAATAAAGATACTTCTCTGTGCGCTTGCGGTCAATCTTGTATTTATGTTTCAAGGCTCGGATTGGATAGAAAGTGTTGGGATCGCAGTATCGATATTTCTTGCGACATTTATTTCGACTCTATCCGAATACGGAAGCGAAACGGCATTTGACAAGCTCAGCGAGCAATGCGCCTCGGCCGATTGCAAGGTAAGAAGAAACGGAAGGATCTCGGTAATACCGTCATCGGAGCTTGTATGCGGAGATATCGTTTTACTGAGCGCGGGTGAAAAAATACCCGCTGACGGTATACTTACATACGGATCGTTGGCGGTCGATCAATCGGCTCTTACGGGAGAAACACGCGAGGTAAACAAATATGTATCCGGTTCAGCATCTCAGGCGCCGAGCGCACCGTCATCTATGTGCGGGGGATGTGTCATCGTTTCGGGAGAGGGAGAAATGACCGTCACGGGAGTCGGAGATAACACCTCACTCGGTAAGATCTCTCTTGAGATACAGGAGGATAAAAGGCAAAGTCCGCTCAAGATCAGGCTTGCGGAACTTGCCAAACAAATAAGCACGCTCGGATACATAGCTGCGGCATCGGTCGCCGCGGTGTACCTTATCAACGCGTTTATATTTGACAGTGGATTTTCAAGAGATGTCATACTTTTAAAGCTTTGCGACCGCCGATATCTTTTTTCAACGCTTCTCAATGCGTTCACTCTCGGACTTACCGTCGTAGTAATGGCAGTTCCCGAGGGGTTGCCTATGATGATAGCGGTAGTCCTTTCATCAAACATCAAAAGAATGGTAAAAGATCAAGTCCTCGTACGCAAACCCGTGGGAATTGAAGCGGCGGGAAGTATGAATATACTTTTCACGGACAAGACAGGAACCCTGACCTGCGGCAAAATGCGTGTAGACGAGCTTATACTCGGAGATCTTTCGCGCTTTTCTTCCCCTTTTTCACTCCCGTCAAGCGGGCGTGCCTTTACCGATTACGTAGCCAACGCACGATGCAACAATTCGGCACTGATCGCGGACGGGCGTGCCGTCGGCGGAAACGCGACCGACCGTGCCGTGCTCGGCTCAACGATATCTCAAAAATACAAGGAGCCCTCATACAAAGTATTAAAGAAGCTTCCGTTTGACAGCAAGCGTAAATTTTCGGCCGCGACAGTGCTTATCACTTCAAGCTCGGTCAAAGCCACCTACATAAAAGGAGCCCCCGAGATGATACTTCCGTATGTTACGGAATGTGAATGCGGAAACGGAAAAAGCGCACCGTTCAGTCTTTTCAAAAAAGCTTTTGTCTCAAAGCTTTCCGAACTTACGGAGAACGGCGCACGCGTAATTCTTATGGCGGTGATGATAGATCCTTATTACGATACCGATGATATCCGCCAGGGCAAGATCGGCAGGCTCAAGCTTACCTCGGCGTTGATCCTGCGCGATCCTTTGAGAAAGCAAGCTCCCGAGGCGGTAAAAAAGCTTCAAGACGCGGGGATACAGGTCGTTATGATAACGGGAGACAGCAAAAATACCGCGTCCGAGATAGCCGCAAAATGCGGAATAATCAAGGGCGAGCAAAATATTTGTCTTACGAGCGAAGAGCTGTCAAGGCTGTCAGACGAAAAGCTTTCGGAACTGCTTCCGCGGATCGCGCTGATCGCACGTGCTCTTCCCTCGGACAAGAGCCGACTCGTTAAAATTGCCGAAGGGCTTGGGCTCGTCGTCGGAATGACAGGTGACGGAATAAATGATGCCCCCGCGCTTCGTCACGCCGACGTCGGATTTGCGATGGGAGACGGTACGCAAGTAGCCAAGGATGCGGGAGATATCATCATTCTGGACAACGATCTTTCATCGATAGTCAAAGCGGTGCTCTACGGAAGAACGATATTCAAGAGCATACGTAAATTTATCGTCCTGCAATTGACTATGAATCTCTGCGCCGTGGGTGTGTGTATGATAGGTCCCTTTATCGGGATAGATCAGCCCGTCACGGTCGTGCAGATGCTTTGGATAAACATAATAATGGATACGCTCGGAGGGCTTGCCTTCGCGGGAGAGCCTGCGCTTGACATTTATATGAAAGAGCCGCCCAAGCGTCGTGACGAGCCGATCTTAAATCGCTATATGATAAACGAAATACTTCTGCTCGGCGGCGGCACGGTGGCACTTCTTATTGCCTTTCTTGTATCTCCCGACATTCTCGTACATTTTCGCGCCGCCAAGGATGATATATATGTTCTTACGGCTTTCTTCGCTCTGTTTATCTTCTCGGGGGTATTCAACTGCTTCAACGCGAGGACCGACCGTCTTAATCCATTTAACGGGCTCGGCAGCAATCCGACCTTTATCGTCATTATGACCGCCGTATGCACGATACAATTACTTTTTGTCTACATAGGCGGCTCTGCGCTTCGTACCGCGCCGCTGACGGCAGGAGAATTAAAATATACTATGATGCTCGCGTTCAGCGTCTTTCCCATAGAATGGGCAAGAAAGATCATTTGGAAGCTGAGATACAAAAACCGCGGCTATTGAAACCGCGGCAAGAAAGTAATATGAGTTTATAAATTGAGGCTCCGCCTCAAACTCCGCCAAGGAACTTTTTCGAGAAAAAGTTCCTTGGATCCTCAAAAAGCTTCAAAGCAACTCAGGTCGAGGCTTCTTTTTTGAAGTTTTTGGGAGTTCCAAGAACCCTTTTTTCAAAAAGGGTTCTTGGTTAAAACCTCGAGGCAGAGCTTCAATATCTTCACACAACACCTATTTCGCTTTTTTCTTTGAAAACATATTGATAAGCACATATACCGTTACGAATAACGCGACGCTTCCGCCCAATACGGCATACATAGCCCCGTCTGACACCTTGTTGTCGAAGAAATAGAGATTGCAGTCCACGCTGTCCTTTATCGCCTCGACTACATCGGCGGGGTAATTCTGAGCGAGCATCTCCTTGAAGGTACCCTGCATCATATGATTACGCACGAGCGACGTGCCATAAGTGCCGGGAAGGAACATAAGTATCTTCTGAAGCGTATCTCCGAATTGAGAGATGGGCATATATGCTCCGCAAACAAAGCCGTAGCAGGAGCTTACGACCGTGCCGACCGCGGAGATCTGTCCTTGTGAGGAAAGCGAGCAGTTTATGATAGATGATAGTGCCGTCCCGAACATTACAAGCAAGAACACATCGAGGATCGCAAGCGCAACATCTGCGGCGCTGAGATACCATCCGATGACGGCAAGATAGACCAAGCCACCTGCCAGCGCGGTATATCCTATCATAAGGGTGGAGATCAGCGTAGCTACATAGTATCCGAGTGCCATAGTGGATCTCTTTACGGGCGTTATCGTAATGTCGTGTATAACACCCGTAACTCTGTCCTGCACCATAAGCATATTTGCGCAGAAGGAGACCGTGACGCAGGACACGGCAAGCAAGGATGAGATAAGTTGACCGCCAACGATACCGTTTACGAGCTTCTCATCCACAAAAAAGCCTTCGGGAACGGCAGAGGTAAATGAATCGCGATACACGTTAAATAAGAAAGTAGCATAAAGGACCAAAAGTATGAGCGGTGTTATAAGAGATGTAAAGAACATTCCCTTATCCTTGAAGAATAATTTCGTATTGCGCTTTATCAAACTGTAAAAACCCGTCATTTTTCGTTACCTCCCGTAAGCTTTTTGCCCGTCACGGCAAGAAATACGTCGTCCATTTTGCCCTTTGTAATTTCGTAATCCACAAAAAGCTGCGGATATTCTATGATCAGCTCAGTCGCCGCGGCAGTGTTCGGAACGGATATGCGGAACGCATCGCGAAGCTCCTCATACGGTCTGCCGAGGCACTTGACAGCCGCCTCGTCAACGCCGTATACTGTTATGAAATCTCCCGTATATGTGTTTTTAAGCTCGAGAGGTGTACCTCTCGCGGATATCTTTCCGCTGTCCAATATTACGACATAGTCGGCTTCCGCCGCTTCTTCCATATAGTGCGTGGTAAGAAATACGGTCATATTCTCGTTTTTACGCAGCTCGGATATGGTCTGCCAGATGATCTTACGTGTTTGAGGGTCAAGACCCGTTGTCGGCTCGTCAAGTATAAGTATCTTGGGTTTATGAAGCAATGCGCGAGCTATATCTATCCTGCGCCGCTGTCCGCCCGAGAGCTTGCCGACCGTGCGTTTGAGTAAATTATCGAGTTCAAGTATCTCGGAAAGCTCGGCAAGACGTTTTTTAAACTTGTCACCGTTGATGCCGTAAAGCGCGGCGCGATTTTCAAGATTGTCTCTGACCGTCAACGACCTATCAAGCACGGAATTTTGAAACACGCAGCCTATGTCGCATTTGATATCGTCCGCGTGCTTATCGATGTTTTTACCGCCTATCAAGATCTCGCCGGAATCCTTTTGAAGTTGACAGCACATAATTGATATGGTAGTCGATTTTCCCGCACCGTTTACTCCGAGGAAGGCAAAAAGCTCGCCTCGTCTGACCTCAAAGCTGAGATCCTGCACCGCCTTGACCTCGCCAAAACTCTTATACAAATGATTGATCTCTATTATGTTGTTACTGCTCATGGTCTTTTCTCCTTTACGTCAAATCTGTTTTTGATCCCCTCATAGGTGTCCGTCAGTATTTTGCTGATGAGCTCATCGTCCGGGGTAAAATACGAGGTTACGAGCATAGTTTGAGAATATCGGTTGCGTCGAGCATCCGAGCGTTCGTGCAAGCCGACGTGCGTTCAGCGACTCGGCACCGTTGAGTCTTACGAGCTCTATCGCGGCGTTCTTTATTTAATTTTTTGTAACTTTAACCTTTGGAAGCATATCCGCTCCTTTAAATACCATTGTTTATATAACACTTGTTATTGTACGCTTGCGCAAAATATTTGTCAATAGCTTTTTGCAAAAATCTCGAATGTTCGAAGTAAATTTCTTCTTAAACAATACATTTTAACAAAACACCGTTGACAGATCCACATTAAAATGATAAAACATATTTGCACGGTTCTTATTCATACAATTGAAGTCGCGTAGTACTTAAGTCCTCAGACAAGCATATGATATAGCGGGAGGCGGCGTTTACTGTTTGTTTACACAATATTATTTAAATCCTTGAAACTTTTCAACGGCTATTACGTCTATATAAGTGAAGAGAAAAAGGGACTCAATAGATTTGGGATCGGACAGCAAGCGCTTACTCAATCCGATCCCGCCTATTAACAACATCGTCAAG
>CAZZFP010000002.1:0-50611 GCA_964653575.1 uncultured Lachnospiraceae bacterium | reverse complement strand
ATCGGACAGCAAGCGCTTACTCAATCCGATCCCGCCTATTAACAACATCGTCAAGTAAAGCTGTCTAACGGTAAATATGCCCTCGAATATTATATTACCGCAAATTTGGAGACTGAAAATATTCCGACCAAGCTTGTAGAAACAACAAAACTTTTGATATATCTTGACTAAAACAAATTAAGGGGCTTGTCTCACATAAGAGAGACAGCTCCTTAATTTATTATCAAAGATATAACTCAAGCCTCGAATTTTTCTCCGTCGAGAGTATACCAGCCGAACGTGACGTCCTCGCCGTCCGACTCGGCAAGCATATATGAATGAGGCGAGCCGTTTTTGGGTATCGATACCGACCCCGGATTAAGATATATCTTTCCGTCACATTCGCGCATCAGCGGTATATGCGTGTGACCCGATATCATTATCTCGCCCTTACGCATATTTATGGGTGCCTCGGGTGAAAAAAGGTGTCCGTGTGTAAGGTAGAGCACTCTGTTTCCGAAGAAAAGCACGGCGTAATCCGCCATTACGGGAAAAGGAAGTACCATGGCATCAACTTCCGCCTCGCAATTTCCGCGCACCGCTACGATCTCATCTTTATACTCCGAAAGCATAGCTATGACCTGCTTGGGCGCATACCCGTCCGGCAGGTCATTTCTCGGTCCGTGGTAAAGTATGTCGCCGAGCAGAACGAGCTTTTCCGCGCCCGATTCCTCAAATCGTGCAAGTAATTGCTTGCAATATGTCGCCGAGCCGTGTATATCCGAGGCGATCAAAATTTTGTGTTTCATATATTTCATCCTTAAGAGTTTTTGATCCTTTATATCGATCTGTGCGAATTTATATCACACAATTATTAAATGTCGATTAAATTACCTTACATATTTATTGAAATCGCAAGAGAAAATATCGTCGCCCGAACCGCATCACAAAAAAAAACGGTCCGAAGCGACGACGATATATCTATTTTACCTTCAACACTCAGAGCGGCAGATCCTTTTTAACAAATCTTACCGAGCCGGCTACGTAGCCCACGATACCAAGGACCGCCAAGATGACGAATTTCCATACGAAGGTCTCCGTCCCGTCGATTATCGAGATGACATCGAACAGAGATATCACCGTAACGTAGTTGAAGTAATTCAAGGATTCGAGACGAACTACCGACGGGATAACAGGACTTCCGAACAGACCGAGCATAGCGGCAACAAGAGCAAAAATGCTCAGACCGCCGCCTATCGCCATAGAATGCTTGCTCCTGTCGAACCAACACGAGGTAAAGAAGCAGAGCCCCGACAGAGCCAAAAGCACCAGAAATGCGCCGAGATTAAGCAACAGCAAATTACCGTATGTCAGCTCGACGTCCTCCGTAATGAGAGACAGACAAACGCAGCCCGTTACCGTGGTCAAGGAAAACATAGCAAGAAGCGAGCCTATGAGATACACGCCTTGTGTAAAGACGACGGTGGATCTTTTGGTAGACGTTGACAGGACGTATGCCATGGAGCCGCTGTCCACCTGCCCCGCGATAAGGTTGTTTGATGCCATTATCATATATATGATCGGAAGCAAGAGTCCCGCAAGCTTATAGAATATCGAACCGACTATCAAGGTATAAAGATCCATTTTGCCTATCTCCTCAAGCGCGCTTGAAACGGCAGACGGCAACGTGGATAAAAAGCTCGAGGAAATATCCGACGCAAGCTCGGTCTTCTTTGCCGAAACTGCCTCAAGATATGCGGACTCGCCGGCATACTGACCGTCATCGTATTTATCCTTCAAAAGTCCGAGCTCGTATTCGAGCCTTCCCTGATATGTGACGATGGCTGTATTTGCCATATGCTTGACAGACTCATAGGTATAACCGAAAGAGTCATATTTTTCCTTTGTGACACCGTAGGATGACAGTGCCTCAAGCATTGCGTCCACGCTTTCGGCATTGGTCATATTTCCCGAAAGAAATACCGATGTGCAATCCGCGGCTCTGCCGCAAAGGTAACCTATGCGGTCATCGGAGCCGAGATAATTTTCGATATTCCCGGCTGCGATGTGAGACACAAGGGATAATATATCATAGTCAAAGGGGGCGTCCTCTCCGTTCTCAAGATAAAAGTCGTTAAACATTCCATTGGGATTTAAAGCGTACATCACGCTTCCGAGCATCTCCTGCGCCTCGGTCGAGTCCTCCGCATACCCTGCGGCGCTCGCCTTTTCTTTTATGTATGTTTGAAGCTCCTCGCAGGCGCTCGCATAAGCCGCAGTTACTGCCGCCTCCTGAGTTGCCGGAGAGTTCTGCTTCCAGGTCTGCAAAGCGGCAAGATACTCGTTTTCCGATGAAAAGCCTTCGCTCGTCGGAGCGGACTGCATCCATTCGGACACTGCCGACGCATACGCCTTCCCCGCCTCCGTTTTCATCTCGGGGACTGAGCTCTGCCACTCTGCCATATCCCGCGCATATTTTTCGGGATCGGTATAGCTTGACATATCCGGCATTTTCGAGCACCATATAAGATATGACAAAGTATCATCCGCGTTCTTCGAAAACAAAGAGTCGAAGCGCTCGAGCCCGTCATAGGCATATGAATAATACGATAGCGCCCGATTTTGCATCTGAGCATCGATCTCTTTTATTATTATCGTATCTTGTATGGAATTTTTGACCTCGCCTATATTCCCGTTTCCCGAGATCAGCATAACGCAGGCAAGCATAAAGCAAACCGCAAAGGTAATTATCCCCCACATCGTACCGTTTGCCTTGCAAGATTGTTTAAATAAAGCTTTACTGAACATATAATTTACTCCTCTACCTTCTATCTTCTATCCTTTATCTTCTGTCTTTTTCTTTGAATTTGAGATCAATATATTCTTAAAGTGCATCTCAAGCGTATACGGAAGCTCCGATATAAATTTCACATCGTAGTTTTTAAGCACACCGAGCAATTTCGCGGTGGCATCGGAACCTATCCTTATGGTGACCTGATTATATTGCTCTTGCAAACGTATCATCTCATATTTTTCATTCAAAAATCGCAGGTAATCCTCTCTTGAGTGAAATTCCACCTTGAAATCTTTAGTCGGCGGATTTTTGATGTAATTCATATCGCATACGTCCACTATACTTCCGTCACTGATCAGTGCAACGCGGTCGCATGTCTTCTCAAGTTCATCAAAGCTGTGACTGCTCATAAATATCGTTTTGCCTTTTTTGTGCTCCTCTTTGATGATATCGAGAAAAGTCGCACGCATAAGCGGATCGAGTCCCGTCGTCGGCTCATCCAAAATTATGATCGGAGAATCATTCATCAGTGCGGCGACAAGTGCCGTCTTTTGCTTCATTCCCTTGCTCATACGCTTGAGGTTGGCGCGCGGATCGAGCTGAAGTCTCTCAATCAGCTCATTTGCATACGACATATCCTTAAGCCCCAAAAAATCTGCCTGACATTTGAGAAAATCTATACCCGTCTTAAGATCGGGAAAAGCGATCTCGCCGGGAACATATCCTATGTTCTTCACTATCTCGCTTGAATGATCCCAAGAAGAAAGTCCCGTCACGAATACGTTACCTGACGTCGGCTTCAAAAATCCCATAATATGACGAATGGTTGTCGTCTTTCCGCTTCCATTAGTACCTACATATCCCACCATTTCTCCCTCGGAAATGCAGAGATCAAGATCAAAAATACCGCGTCCTCCGCCGTAATCCTTTGTAAGTCCGGATGTCTCTATGACATTCATTGCAATGCACCTCCGAAATTCTTGTCTTCTTTGTAAAACTTCATAAAATAATCCTCCAGAGTCTCTTTTCTGTTGCTGAAGGAACGTACGGAGAGCGACGAAAGCATACATATGATATCGTTAAGATCTCTGTCTTCCACGGAAATATCAACGACATTCTCGTTCTCCTTAATAAAAATAAACGAAGGTATCTTTGCACAATCCTTTAAAAATTGCCGCTTGCCCGCGGTGTCATCGAAGGAAATGGTATAATATTTCCGCGAGGCGTGCTTTAATTCGTCCGCAATAAACTCCGAAACTATACGTCCGTCCTTTATTATCGCTATCCTGTCACAGGTCGAATCGATCTCGGAAAAAATATGGCTTGAAAGCATAATGGTCTTTCCGCGCTTTTTCTCATCGTGGATCAATTCGATGAATCGTTCCTGCATAACCGGATCAAGACCGCTAGTCGGCTCATCAAGTATCAGTACATCGGGGTCTGACATAAATGCGGTCACCACCGAAAGCTTACGTTTTACTCCGAGGCTCATTCGCTTGATCTCTCCGGAAAGCACCTTGTCATCAAGTTCAAACAGCTTCAGCATTTCGTTAAGTCGCGCTTCATTGTGAATATGCTGCATATCCTGCATCATACCTATAAATTTCCACCCCGTAAGCCCGGCAGGAAGGGCTATCTCGCCCGGAATGTAGCCGACGTGTCTTAAGACCTTGTCATATTTTTCGAAGGTCTCAAATCCCATTATTCGAGCGTTGCCGGCATCGGGCTTTGAAAATCCCAAAAGATGGCGTATCGTCGTGGACTTGCCCGCGCCGTTCGGTCCCAGAAATCCGAACACCTCGCCCTTGTCTATACGAATACTGACATCAAATATTCCTCTTCCGAATCCGTAGTCCTTTGTCAGCCCTTTGGTCTCTATAACATTTATATCTTCATCCCGAGGTGTGGTTTTATTTTTCATTCATTATCCTCCTTTTTATTGACAGTGTTGACATTTGAACTGTGTTATATTATAATATTACAGAGAAAAAATCAAAAGCACAGTAATGTTGCCATTGTAAATATATTAACAATGACAAATAAATTGTAAAGGCAGATAAAAAATCAAGGAAGCCACGAAAGGACCGATCGCAAATATGAAGGCACAAAATCTCAACAATTCTTCCAAGAAAACAAAAAAACTTATAAGAAAGATGTTCGCCGAAATGCTTTCGGAAAAGAAGGATCTCGGGAAAATATCCGTCACCGAGCTATGTAAGCGCGCAGATATCAGCCGCGGAACCTTCTATTTACATTATGATGACATATATGGCATCGCAGAGGAATACGAAAACGAGCTGATAGATACCTTCTTTGACAGCGTTCGACTTATCAACTCTCAGAACATTATGCAGTTTATCGACTCGATATTCGAATACATCCGACAAAATGATGAAAATTATCGCCTGCTGTGTAAGTCAAATGACTTTATATTTGCCGTAAAAAAGCTGTCTACCTTAGCCTCGACAAAGCTGCTTGAGTTGTGTATGAATGACAGTCGGATAAAAGAGCGCACGTATGTGGAACTTGATATTCAGATCTTTTTGGACGGGATGCTCTGCGAATACGTTCGATATTGTCGCGGATACTCTCAGACCTCGCTCGACGATCTTTACGATTACACAAAGCATTGGGTGACAAATTTCATCTCGTCACATTCGAGCAAAGCTTAAGCTTTGATAATGCAAGCATTCGCAAAAAGCGCACGCCGCTCCATCGATCGCAGACGGAAGCGGCGTGCGCTTTTACGGCAAAAAACACACCCATATCTCAAGACAAGGGTGTGTTTCTTATTCCGTGGCATGAGGGACTCGAACCCCCGACCTATTGGTTCGTAGCCAAGCACTCTATCCAACTGAGCTAATGCCACATACTCAATTCATCGTACTTGGTTATTATACATCAACAGATAACTTTTGTCAATACCTTTTACCAAACTTTTTGGCTTTTTTGAAAAATAATTTTGATAAGCCCTCAGTGTCAAAGTGTGTTCATATAGTCTTCGAGCTCGCTTTTTATTACCGACACCGAAGGTCCGTAGACGACTTGGACCCCGTCGCCTCGCTTTATCACTCCCGCCGCTCCGGACTGCTTCAGCATACCGTCGGAGACCTTCTCGGCATCTGCCACTGTGACTCTGAGACGTGTGGCGCAACAGTCAAGATTTACTATATTTTCCTTACCGCCAAGCCCCTCAAGTATGAGTGCGGAAATACTTTCCTTATCTCCGCGTGATGATTTTTTTGCCTCTGCATCGGTATTCGACGCTTTTTTGGCATCATAGTCCGCCCGTCGATAGAGCTTTGTCTCTGCCTCGTCATCCTCGCGTCCGGGTGTAACGTAATTGAATTTTCGTATCATAAACCGAAACAGGAAGAAATAGACCGCAAAATACGCCAAGCCCACGGGAATGATCATAATCCAATTGGTCTTCCGATTTCCTTGTAATATGCCGAACAAAAACAGGTCTATGATACCGCCCGAAAAGGTCATACCGACTCCGACGTTCAAAATGTGCATAAGCATATAAGCCACACCCGCAAGTATCGAATGGATAAAATAAAGCACGGGGGCTACAAAGAGGAAGGTAAACTCCAGGGGCTCGGTTATTCCCGTCAGCATAGAAGTGAGCGCCGCCGAGAGCAAAAGTCCGCCCGCAACCTTTTTCTTGCTGTTTTTTGCGCAAACGTACATCGCAAGTGCCGCACCCGGCAGTCCGAATATCATCAAAGGAAACTTTCCGCTCATAAATCTCGTTGCCGCCACCGAAAAGACCTCCGTAGAAGGCGAGGCAAGCTCGGCAAAGAAGATATTTTGCGCCCCGTATACGAGCGTTCCGTCTATCACGGCAGATCCGCCGAGCCCCGTCTGCCAAAACGGCAGATAGAATACGTGGTGTAATCCGAACGGGATCAGTATCCTTTCGATAAAGCCGTATATGAGAGTCCCGACATATCCCGAATTAAGGACAAGCTCTCCGAGCGCGTATATGGCAGACTGAACGTAAGGCCAGATGAAGAACATAATAACACCAACGCCGACGTATACGAGCGTTGAGATGATCGGTATAAATCTCGTTCCGCCAAAGAAGGATATAACGTTTGGCAATTTGATCTTGTAGCACCGATTGTGAAGCCAGGCGACTCCGAGTCCTACGATAATACCGCCGAAAACACCCATTTGAAGTGATTCTATTCCGACTACGTTTGCCACCGATCCTTCAAGCACATCCGCCCCCGGATCAAGCTGACCGCTTAGTCGAAGCAATGTATTTATCGTTTGGTGCATCACAAAGAAAGCAATAGCGGCAGAAAGCGTTGCCGTTCCCTTTTCGCTTTCCGCCATACCAAGCGCTACACCCATTGCGAATATGATGGGAAGGTTGTTGAATATAATCGCCCCCACCTCGCTGAACACCGACAGGATCGCGTATGCGACTGTTCCCTCTCCGAGTATCGATGTAAGTCCGTATGCTTCAAGCATAGTTTGGTTAGTAAGAGATGCTCCCACTCCGAGCAAGAGCCCTGCTATGGGAAGCAGGGCTATCGGAAGCATAAACGCCCGTCCTATGCGCTGAAGTGTGCCAAACGTCCGAGAACCTCTTTTCTTCGGATCATTGGCATTTACCGTTGCGTCCATATTTATCTCCGTTCCGCCGCCGTACGCGGCATAAACAAATTTTTTAAACCGACAAGAGCTTTTAACGATTTATTTTCTGTAAAGTTTTTTGGCTCCACCTTTTTTTCAAAAGGCGGAAGGATCTTTTCGCAGAACCCTTTTTGAAAAAAGCGTTCCGCACCTCCCAAAAACTTCAAAAGATACTTTTACTTTTTTCTGTAAAGTTTTTTGGCTCTGCATTTTTTCAAAAGGCGGAAGATCTTTTCGCAGAACCCTTTTTGAAAAAAGGGTTCCGCACCTCCCAAAAACTTCAAAAGACACTTTTACTTTTTTCTGTAAAGTTTTTTGGCTCCGCCTTTTTTTCAAAAAAGGTGGAAGAATCTTTTCGCAGAACCCTTTTTGAGAAAAGCGTTCCGCACCTCCCAAAAACTTCAAAAGACACTTTTACTTTTTTCTGTAAAGTTTTTTGGCTCCGCCTTTTTTTCAAAAAAGGTGGAAGAATCTTTTCGCAGAACCCTTTTTGAGAAAAGCGTTCCGCACCTCCCAAAAACTTCAAAAGATACTTTTACTTTTTTCTGTAAAGTTTTTTGGCTCTGCATTTTTTCAAAAGGCGGAAGATCTTTTCGCAGAACCCTTTTTGAAAAAAGGGTTCCGCACCTCCCAAAAACTTCAAAAGACACTTTTACTTTTTTCTGTAAAGTTTTTTGGCTCCACCTTTTTTCAAAAAAGGTGGAAATTCTTCCTAATCTCTCGGCACGGAATACATTGCCACCGCGCTCTCGCCGCGTTTTACTTTTCCAAAATTAAATGAAAGATCGCATATACCCGATTCCTCGGCGTTTGTAATAACGACCGGTATTACGGTCTGATAACCGCTGTCTTTCACAAGCGAAAGATCCACCCTTGCCATTACATCGCCGACGCTTACCTTCGAGCCCTCGCGAACAAATGACTCAAATCCTCTTCCGCCGAGTGCGACCGTGTCTATTCCTATGTGAACAAGAATTTCAAGCCCATCGTTGCTCGTTATGGTATAAGCGTGCTTGGTTTCCGTTATACCCGTAATTTCTCCGTCCACGGGACTTACGATCTCCCCTCGCTCGGGCTCAACGGCAAAGCCGTCTCCGAGCATACGCGAGGCAAATACCTCGTCGGGTACTTTATCGATCGCAATAGCATCGCCGTCGGCTATTGCGTAGATCTTGTTTTTCTTTGTTCCGAACATAGCTCTGATCTCCTTTTTTTAATCGATGTTTCTTATTTTCTCCCGCACCGCCAGAATGTACGGAGCCGAGACCGACAGCTCATCTATTCCCATAGCAATAAATCTTTCCGTCAGCGAGGTGTCCGAGGCAAGCTCGCCGCAAACTCCTATCCATATCCCGTGCTTATGTGCAGACTTTGCCGCGTGCTCGATAAGTCTCAACGTCGATTCCACATCCTTGCAGATGTATTCAACCGAACGATTTTGCCTATCCGCGGCAAGGGTATATTGGCAAAGATCATTGCTTCCCACCGAGAAGAAGTCGGATACCTCGGCAAGCTCGTCCGACATTACCGCCGCCGCGGGGGTCTCTATCATTATACCCACCTGCATATTTTTGTCATATTCCTTGCCCTCAAGCTTCAGCTCGCGATGTATCTCCGAGATAAGCTTGCGGGTCGCGACAACTTCGGAAACCGACACTATCATAGGAAGCATAAGAGAAATATTCCCGTAAGCCGACGCGCGGCACACCGCCCTCAGCTGTGTTTTAAAAAGCTCGGGCTCAGAAAGACACAGCCTGATCCCCCTCAAACCGAGTGCGGGGTTCTCCTCCCGTCCCACGCTTATGCTCGCCGCTTGCTTGTCGGCACCTATATCAAGCGATCTTATAATAACGGGCTTGTCGCCCATAATCTCGGCTATTCTTCTGTAAGCCTCGTATTGCTCTTCCTCGCTCGGAAGCCGACGTTTGCCGATATACAAAAATTCACTGCGCAAAAGCCCTATTCCCTCGGCGTCCGCACCGAGAGCCGAACGCGCATCCGATTCGCCGCCGATGTTGGCGTAAAGTCTTAATTTACGACCGCTTTTAGTCACGCTTTCCTTGCCTCTGTAAGAATCGAGCCGCAAAGCCTGCGCATCCTCGCGGGCAAGCTCGCCTCGGCAGTACTCGAGCAGCTCTTCACCCGGCTCGATGTACAGCTTCCCCACCCTTCCGTCAATCAAGGCAATACTTCCGTCGTATGCGTCATCTATGTTTCCCGTCCCTATAACAGCGGGAATTCCGATAGCTCTCGCAAGTATCGCGGTATGAGAATTTATACTTCCTTTAAAAGTAACAAATCCCGCGATCTCGGACATATCGAGAGTTACCGTCTCGCCGGGAGAAAGGTCGTCGGCAACAAGAATATACTTTTGACCCGATCTGTCGGCAAAGCCCCTGCCGCCATCACGCACACACTCGGATGTACCGCCAAGGGCACGCACGACGCGTTCTCCGACATCCCTCAGGTCGGCGATCCGCTCGGAAAGATACGGATCATTCAGCCCGCGAAACATTTCCCCAAGCTCCGACACGGCAAGCTCCACCGCCCTCTCGGCGGGCTTGCCCTCTCTGATGTGCGAATGTACCCTCTCGCGCAGCTCTTCATCTTCAAGCAGAAGCTTGTGTATCTTAAATATCTCCGCCTCTCCGGCACCGACACGCTCGGACGCTATGGCACCGATCTCGTCAAGCTCTGCCGATGCCAATCTGCAAGCTGCCTCGTATCTCTCTATCTCCGTATCCTCGCCGAGATATGCCGGATCATTCTCGGACGCATCGATGAGAAGGCGCTTCTTAAGAAAGCGCAATCTTCCGACGGCTACCCTGTCATTTATCGAAGTACCGCACACCTCCGCCTCGGCATTTTTATTTAGCAATGTCATATATATTTCCATCCCTTTCCAAATGGTCTACTGCCCGATATTTTCATAACAGCATTTTTGAAGTTCAGCCGCCGCCTCGCTCTCGTCTATACCCGATACGGTAAACCGAAGTTTGTCGCCGAAGCGAGCACCGAGCGACATAACAGAGAGCAATCGCTTTCCGTCGGCTTCCTTATCGCACGCTTTGGTATCCTCTCGATCTTCATAACCTTCGTCGGCTATTTTGCATATTTTTACATCGGAAGCAAACTTTTTGGCACAGCTTATAAGAACTCCCGCAGGGCGTGCGTGTATGCCGTGCTCATCCTTCACGGTGTATACGAAAGTTTTCATATTTAATACCATTCCTTTCATACGGCGGCATTCGAAGAAATAAAATATGCTGTTTTTCGATGTACTTCAAGCTCCGCCGTTTTCATATACTATAATTTTGTATTCAAAGGCACGCTTATATTCACTTTGTTTCCGAGAGAATCAAAGTTTTTATCGAACTTGTTCCCGATAGGCAAATTTCACACTTTTCGCCACTTATCATAATGTATCAAAAAAATCAAAAAACTTTTTTAGAGGGATTGACAAATTGTATAAAATATGCTAAACTTAGTAACAGGTATTATTCTATACTTAACAATGCCAAAATACTAAAAGGAGACAAAGAAATGGCAAAGAAAACATTTACCAAAATTTTATGCTTGGCTCTCGTAGCTTTGATGATGCTTTCGTGCTTTATTGCTTGCGTTAAAGAGCCGGATACTCCGGATGATTCCGACGAGCAGACAAAGGGTCCCGAGGCTACGAACAATCCTTCAGGCAGCGACGGAGACGACTCTTCTGAAGTAACCGATGATACCGATCTCAACGGATACCTCAGAGATGACCTTCCCGACAACCTTGACTTCGGCGGCAAGACCTTCACTTTCCTCGCATGGGGAGACGTTGAGCACCCCGAATTCGGCATTGAAGATGATTACGATGCTTCGAACATCACTCTCAAAGCGCTTTACACTCGTATTAAGAATGTTGAGTCGCGTCTCAACATAAACATCGAGTTCTTGTACGAAGACGGTGATTCAGACTACATTAACAGCTTTGCCGACAAGGTAAAATTGGCTGTAAACGGTGACAAGACATACGACGCTATCGCAAGCTATTCGCGTACGACCGCCGTATGTGCAACAAAGGGTTACCTCTACAACCTCAACTCCGAGGATTGCAGCTACATAAACTTCGATAAGCCTTGGTGGCCCGACAGCCTTATCAAAGAGACGACCGTGAAAGGCAACCTCTACTTTGCATCGGGCGATATCTCCCCCAACGCATTGTACATGATGTACGCTTGCTTCGTCAACAACGACATTCTTGAAGAGTACCACAGCGATATGGTTCATCCTCAGGAGCTCGTTGAGTCCAATCAGTGGACATACGACAAATTTATAGAATACTGCCAGAACGTTTACAGTGACCTTGACGGTAACGGAGAAAAGAACGCAGCCAAAGCATCGGACAGCGGCGACTTGTTCGGTTATATGGTAAGTAGCAATATTCACGCCGACCCTTGGTTCTATGGCACAGGCGCACTCATTGTTGAAAAGGATTCAAACGGCGATCTTAAGGTATCCGATTCCTTTACCGGCGACAAAGTAAAGACAACTCTTACAAAGCTCAATAATCTGCTCCACGGCTCAAGCTACGGTATCCAGACCGGAAGTGATGTATGGCACCAGGTTAACTTCAGAGACGAAAAACTCCTCTTCTGTATGGACCGTGCAAGAATATCCTTTAAGGTATTGGAAGCTAACGGCGATCTTAATTACTCTATCCTTCCCTGTCCCACATACGACGAGAATACACCTTACGTAACAATTATGGGTAACCCGGTAACGCTTTACGGACTCCCCGTTTATGCAAAGGTTGACGGAACCGTTGAAATGGGTGCGGCAGTACTCGAAGCACTTGCTTCCGAGTGTTACAGAACCGTTACCCCCGTTATCTTCGAGACTCTCTACAAGCTCAGATATTCGCAGGATGATATAGACGCTCGTATGTTCGATATCATCAGAGGTAACCTCTCATTCGATATCGGTCGTATATTCGACCAGGATCTCGGTTCAAAGCAGACACTCTTCAGAAATGCTATTAAGAACAACTCCGCTTCTTCTTGGACCAGAGATGCAGGCTTGGCAGCAAGCACCATCACGAAGTCTATCACGAAATTGCAGCCTAAGCTCGAAGGAAACTTCAACTGATAGCTGCAAGTTATTACAGATCATCACGATAACAAAGTGATCGATCTTAAATAGTTTATTTGGGGCTGACCGCGTGTCAGCCCCTTTTTTGCTGTTTTTTAAAAAAATCTATGGACAATATGCCTTCTTTGTGATATAATTGATTATATATATACATTTATCGCCAAAATACTAAAAAAGGATAATGAACATTACATAGAGGCAGAAAGGATATACAGATATGAACTACGAATATCTTGCGGACTTGCTATTTCCGAACGTAACGGAGACTCCCGCAGAGCTTGAAACAAGGTTCCCGCCGCGCTCGCTTCCCGAAGGTGCCAAGGTAACAAGATTTGCGCCGAGCCCCACAGGATTTGTACATTTCGGCGGGCTCTTCCCCACCACCGTAGGAGAGCGGCTCGCGCATCAAAGCGGAGGCGTATTTTATCTCCGTATTGAGGATACCGATGCCAAGCGAGAGGTTCCCGGGGCGGCTGAGGGTCTTATCAAGACACTTGCAAATTACGGCATATGCTTTGACGAAGGGGCAATTCTCGGCGAGGATGGAAAGATAAGCGACCACGGTATTTACGGTCCGTACAAACAGAGCCTTCGCGGTCCCATCTATCACGTCTACGCCAAGGATCTTGTGGCTCGCGGACTTGCATATCCTTGCTTTACAACCAAGGAAGAGCTCGAGGCACTCGCGGCAGTGGACAAAAAAGCCGAAATAAAAGCCAAGGATTGGCACGAAGACACCACAAAGCAAAAAGAAGAGTTACAAAAGCAGAGGCAGTTCACTATCGAAGAGGTCGAGGAAAACCTAAAGGCGGGTAATCCCTTTGTACTCCGCATACTCTCAAACGGAGACCCCGAGAAGAAAATCCCTTTTACGGATCTTGTTAAAGGAAAGCTTGAGATCCCCGAAAATGATGAAGATTTCGTTCTGCTGAAGAGCGACGGGATCCCGACCTACCATTTTGCGCACGCGGTGGACGATCATCTGATGGGAACTACGCACGTAATAAGAGGCGAGGAATGGTTGCCGAGTCTGGCAAAGCACATTCAGCTGTTCCAATATCTCGGATTCAAGCTTCCGAAATATATGCACATCGCGCAAATTATGCGTCTTGATGAAAACGGAAACAAAAAGAAGCTTTCAAAGCGCGATATGGGCGCAAATATGGACGATTACAAGCGTATGGGATACGCCCCCGAATGCGTTTGCGAATACATTATGACACTTCTCAATTCAAACTACGAGGAATGGCATATGCAAAATCCGACCAAGGCGTACATCGATTTCCCGTTCAGCATCAAAAAGATGTCGGCATCCGGTTGCCTTTTTGACTTCAACAAGCTCAACGACGTTTCAAAGAATGTCATCTCTCGTATGACCGCCGATGAGGTCTATGAAAAGGTAACGGCGTTCGCAAAGGAATTTGATTCGGAATTTGCCGAGGAGCTGACAAACAACGAAGAGCTTGCAAAAAAGGCGTTTGCTATCGGCAGGGGCGGCAAAAAGCCTCGCAAGGATCTCGCCGTATGGACAGACGCAAAGCCTTATATGGGATTTTTCTTTGACAGATTTTATCAGATCGAGGAGTCGGCGAAGGCTGAGCTTGCACGCTTTGACGCCTCTGATATAAGATCCTCGATCGAAGGATTTTTAAGCACCTATGATCCCGCGGATGATATGAATACCTGGTTTGAAAAGATCAAAGCGGTAGCTGAGTCGCTCGGCTTTGCATCGGATATGAAGGCATACAAAAACGATCCGAGTGCTTTCAAGGGCAGTATCGCCGACGTCAGTATGTTCCTTCGTGTTGCGGTCACGGGCAAGCTTAACGCTCCCGATCTCTACACCGTAATGCAGATCATAGGCAAGGAAAAAGTAGTTCAGAGAATGAGCAATATGCTGAAATCGCTCTGATTTGAAGTAAAAATTATCGGACTACCGAAAATTGAAAGGAATAAATGCTATGGCATACGAAGAAAGCAACAGCAATTTTATACACGATATAATCGACGCGGACCTCGCGGAAAATCCCGAGCTGAAAATACACACGCGCTTCCCTCCGGAGCCAAACGGCTATCTTCACATAGGCTCGGCGAAGGCTATATGGATAAACTTTGAAACGTCAAAAAAGTACGGCGGACTTTTCAATCTCCGTTATGACGACACCAACCCGTCCAAGGAAGACAACGAGTATGTTGAGTCTATTTACAAGGATCTTTGTTGGCTCGGCGCCGTTCCGAGCGGCGGCATCTTCTACGGCTCGGATTACTTTGACAAATGCTATGAATACGCCATAAAGCTTATAAAAGACGGTAAGGCATACGTTTGCGATCTTACCGCAGACGAGCTTCGTGAATACAGAGGAACGCTTACCGAGCCCGGCAAGAACAGCCCGTATCGCGATCGCTCCGTTGAAGAGAACCTTGAGCTTTTCGAAAGAATGAAGAACGGAGAATTTCCCGACGGAAGCAAAACGCTTCGCGCCAAGATCGATATGGCATCTCCAAACATCAATATGCGAGATCCCGCGATATACAGGATAGTTCACGTTTCGCATCACCGTCAGGGTGACAAATGGTGCATTTATCCGCTCTATGACTTTGCACATCCGATACAGGACGCGCTCGAAGGCATAACGCATTCGCTCTGCTCGCTTGAGTTTGAAAATCACCGTCCGCTCTATGATTGGGTTATTGAGAATATAGGCTTTGATCCTCGCCCGAAGCAAAGAGAATTTGCTCGACTTAACGTTACCAACACGGTAATGAGCAAGAGATATCTGCGTTATCTTGTAGAAAATGAGCTTGTGGACGGTTGGGATGACCCCAGACTTCCCACTCTCTGCGCGCTTCGCAGACGTGGATATACCCCTACGTCGATATTTGAATTTGTTAAGCGTGCGGGTGTGTCCAAGGCAGACAGCCTTGTTGACATAGAGATGCTTGAATCCTGCATCCGCGAGGAGCTCAACGCCGAGGCAGACAGAAGGATCGCGATACTTGATCCTATCAAGGTAGTCGTTACCAACTATCCCGAGGATAAAGAAGAGTACTTTGATCTTCCGAACAATCCTT
Source organism: uncultured Lachnospiraceae bacterium (assembly GCA_964653575.1). Lineage (GTDB taxonomy): Bacteria > Bacillota > Clostridia > Oscillospirales > CAG-272 > HGM12650. The sequence goes on along the minus strand of CAZZFP010000002.1, from coordinate 34,986 downwards.
CCAAGGAAGGCTCGGGTACGAGAGCGCTTCCCTTCACACGCGAGATCTATATCGACCGTGAGGACTTCGCACTCGTTCCGCCTCCGAAGTTCTTCAGGCTTAAGCCCGGAGCCGAGGTGCGTCTTATGGGCGCATATATCATAAAATGCGAGGAAGTCATACAAGATGCCAAGGGCAATGTGACCGAGATCCACTGCACCGCTGACCTTGAAGTAAGAAACGGCAATCCGACCGACCGCAAGGTCAAAGGCACTATCCATTGGTTAAGTGCAAAATACGCCAAGGAAGCGACCGTGATGCTCTACGAGCCTCTCTTCTCCGAAAGAGATATGCGTACTATTCCGAGCAGTGAATACAACGACCATCTCAATCCAAATTCGGCAATAAAGCTTGAAGGCTGTAAGGTAGAACCGTCGTTGGCTGACGCCGCCGATGGGGAGCGTTTTCAGTTCGTTCGTGTGGGATATTTCTGCAAGGACACAAAGCACAAAAACACATTTAACCGCATAGTCGGTCTGCGCGACAGCTTCAAAAAATAAATGCTGAGCCGAGCACCGAAAAACGCAAGAAAAATATGGAACAGATCATTAAATATGCGCCGTACATTTACCTTTTAGTCATATCGCTTATCTCATTTATCGTCACCTGCTACGACAAAATAGCGGCAAAGAAGCTACCCGAACACCGCACTCCGGAAGCTACACTTTTTATGCTTTCCGCGCTCGGAGGCTCGGTCGCTATGCTTCTGACGATGCTCTTAATACGGCACAAGACCAAGCACAAAAGGTTTATGATAGGCATACCCGTGATCATCGCTTTTCAAGCAGGTCTTTTTATCGCGGTTTGGTATTTTCTTTGCAGATAATGACAAGAAATACAAAACGGCGGATCGACACCGAAAGGGATATTTGTAAAGATGGAACAAAGCAAAATCGATAGGATAAACGAGCTCGCGCGAAAGCAAAAGTCCGAGGGGCTTACCCCTGCCGAAAAGCAAGAACAGGCGACGTTACGCGAAGAATATGTACTTGCGTTTCGTGCATCGCTTCGAGGAATTCTTGACAACACCGTCATAGAACGTCCCGACGGAAGCCGCGAGAGCGTTAAGGACAGAAAAAAGAAATAAATCAATTTAGCCTTCGGACCGATCTGCGCGATCGGAGCGGTCCGAAGGCTTTTCTTATGCGAAAACATTCGTTACAAATAAGCTAAAAAGCCTCGTTCGCTATTTACAAAACAACTTTTGTGTGATATAATTATGATGTATAATTATTTTCGGAAGCATCGATACAGGTAGCATATGAACAAAATACTGATAAATACAAATACACACAGCACAAAGGAGACCGAGGAGGTCGGCAGTCGGCTGGCAGAGCTTTTGCTAAAAGAAAGAAGCAGCTTGCCGCTGTTTATAGCTCTGTACGGAGACCTCGGAGTGGGCAAAACGGCACTGACGCGCGGTATAGCATCGATGATCTCTCCCGCATCCTCCGTACGCTCGCCAACCTTTGCGCTTGTAAACCAATATAAAAACGATGCGATCCCCTTCTATCATTTTGATATGTATCGGATCGCGGATGACGATGACCTTTATTCTATCGGATTTTACGACTATCTCTCCGACTGCGAAGTCGGAAAGGCTCTTTGCGTCGTCGAGTGGAGCGAGAATATTCCTTACGCTTTACCCGAACAGTACATCAAAATAACGATTGAAAAACTTCAAGGCGATGAGGATCAAAGGCACATAGCCGTTGAGCTCGTATCCGAATAAAATATGCCCGTGAAAGGAAATACAAAATGTACATACTTGCACTTGACAGTACCGCGGTAACTGCCGCCGCCGCGCTATGCGACGATGAAAAGCTGATAGCATCATATACGGTAAACAACGGCAATACGCACAGCGAAACACTGCTGCCTATGATAGAATCCATATTAAAGCAAGCGCACCTGACCGTTTCGGATATCGATCTGTTCGTTTGCTCGGCAGGTCCCGGCTCGTTTACGGGAGTAAGGATCGGAGCGGCAACGATAAAAGGACTTGCGTTCGGACGTCAAAAGCCCTGTGTGGGCGTATCTACACTTGAAGCACTTGCGCACAATCTCGAGCTCATTTCAGAAAAATCCTTGATCTGCCCCGTAATGAACGCGCGTCGAGGACAGGTCTACAACGCGCTGTTTTCCTGCGAGAACGGTGTGCTTGAACGTTTAACCGAGGACAGGCTCATAACGGTAGAAGAGCTTGAAACCGAGCTTATCGAAAAATATTCCGCTCTACCCATATACCTTTGCGGTGACGGATATGACATAACGTGCAAGCTTTTAAAGACCGTAAAGCCCGAAAGGACTCCCGAGCCGCTGATATATCAGAACGGATATTCGGTAGCTATGTGCGGACTAAAACAATACAGACTCGGAAGCTATACCGATGACAAGGGGCTCTCTCCCGTATATCTTCGTCCGTCGCAGGCGGAGCGCACGAGAGCCGAACAGCTCGCGCAACAAGCTGAGCAATCAAAGCAATAATTATTCAAGTCCTAAAACAAAATACCGAAAGGAAAAAACGCAATGAAAACATCAAAACCAATAGCTATCGGCTGCGATCACGCGGCATATGATTTGAAGCTCGCAGTTATCGAGCATCTGAAGGATAAAGGCTACGACTGCATCGACGTCGGCACACATTCGACCGCAAGCTGCAATTACCCGGAATACGCTCACGCCGTTTGCCAAAGGATACAGAGCGGCGAATGCGAATGCGGTATTCTCATTTGCGGAACGGGGATCGGTATGTCGATGGCTGCCAACAAGCACAAGGGTATACGTGCCGCCGCTTGTTCCGATACTTACAGTGCAAGACTCACTAAACTTCATAACAACGCCAACGTGCTGTGCTTCGGCGAGCGCGTTATCGGCAAAGGTCTGGCACTTGATATAGTTGACGCTTACCTGGACACCGAATTTGAGGGTGGAAAGCATCAGACAAGAATTGATATGTTTATGAAGTACGAAAACGAATAAAACAAGAGATCGGTAATTCGATCTCAAAAGCATAGCGTACTTATCGAAAGGAGGTAGATGGCAGTGAGTCAAGCCGGCAAGATCGCAAGCCTCATCCGCACTGTATTCGGAAAGGATGATCCGCGATATTTCACAAGCGCCATAATCGTAGCCGCGGGAAATTCCACGAGGATGGGTGGTGATATTCCCAAGCAATTTATAAATCTATGCGGAGCGCCCGTTGTCGTACGTTCCCTTCTTGCTTATGAACAGAGCCGCTCGATACATGAGATAATAGTCGTCTGTCGTGACGGGGACGAGGAAAAATACAGAGAATTTAAAGAGAAATATTCCATATCCAAGCTTTCAAAGGTAGTCACGGGAGACGAGACCCGTCAGCTTTCCGTCATCAAGGGACTTGAAGCGGTCAGTGACAAAGCGGATTTCGTCGCAATCGCGGACGGCGCACGCTGTCTTACCACCCCCGAAATGATAAACGAGGTCGCAAGAGAAGCTTACAGATATGATGCGGCAACTGCGGCAACACGCGCATCCGACACCGTTAAACGCGTATCTAAAGGATTTATTACGGAGACCGTCCCTCGTGATGAAGTCTGGCTTGCGCAGACCCCGCAGATATTCAAAATAAATCTATATCGTGCAGCGGCGTACAACGCGCTCGAGGTGGGACGTCAGGCAACCGATGACAATTCTCTTGTCGAGGCTATCGGCAGAAGTGTTTTCACAGTTGAATGTGGAAAGGAAAACATCAAGATCACGACCCCGGAGGATATAATCTACGCAGAGGCAATACTCAAATCTCGTGCTTCAATGGAGGAACAACGATGGCAATAAGAATCGGTACAGGATATGACGTACATCGGCTTGTTACGGAAAGAAAGATTATTCTTTGCGGCGTGGAAATACCTCATTCGCACGGGCTTCTCGGTCATTCGGATGCCGATGTAGCCGCGCACGCCGCTATGGATGCCATTCTCGGAGCCGCCGCGTGTCCCGACATAGGACGGCAATTTCCCGACAGTGATCCAACCTACAAAGGCGCTGACAGCCTTATGCTTATGCGCCGTGTTAATGAGATTATTGCTCAAAAAGGTTTTCACGTATCGAATATTGATATAACCGTGATCGCTCAAGCACCCAAGCTTGCCCCGTACATTGAAGCTATGCGCCGCAACGTAGCGGAAGCGCTTTCGATTGATGTAGATTGCGTAAATGTCAAAGCAACTACCGAGGAAGGACTCGGATTTACGGGAGAGCGACTCGGAATCGCGGCACAGGCGGTATGTCTCATTGAATCAAAATAAAATCGGCATAAGGTCTCTTACGCCGATATCTATTATAAAGCACCGTGCCTTGGGACCTCTCTCTCCCACTTCACTATTTTTTAAATTCCATTCCAAAGGCTCCGATGCAAGTTTTATAGCGGTATAATGAATATCATTACGGTATCATTATATGCTCATTTTATCATTTTTTGTCACTTATTGAAGAAAGATCGAAACAATATTTTTGATACAGAGGAGGGTTCATTATGCTGCAAAATTATATATCACCGTCGATACTTGCCGCGGATTTTTCAAGGCTTGCCGAGGATGTTGCCAAGGTTGAGGAAGGTGGCGCCGGATATCTGCATCTTGACGTTATGGACGGAATGTTCGTACCCAATATAAGCTTCGGCGCGCCGATAATCTCCGCTCTTCGTAAGCATAGCTCGCTGATATTTGACGTTCACCTTATGATAAAGGATCCCGAAAGATACATAGAAGACTTTATCAAAGCCGGAGCGGATATCATAACCGTGCATTACGAAAGCTGTGACGATCCGTACTCCGTAATAAGGAAGATCAAAGAGGCTGATGTCAAGGCGGGACTTGCAATATCACCGAAAACGCCGTGGGACGTTGTACTTCCGATCATTGACGAGGTCGATATGGTGCTCGTAATGACGGTTGAGCCGGGCTTTGGCGGTCAAAAGCTTATACTTGCCACACTTGACAAGGTACATTCCCTGCGTCAGTATGTAAGAGAACGTGGCATCGAGCTTGATATAGAAGTCGATGGCGGCATAGGACTCGATAACATTGCGCTCGTCTCCTCATCGGGGGCAAACATAGTGGTTGCGGGATCATCTATATTCCATTCAAAAAAGATCAATCACACTATCAAAACCATGAAGACGCTGATGAAGGAAAATCCTTACATAGATTAAAATTTAAAGCAAATTAAAACGAGGAATATATATAATGGAGACAAATTACGTAAGCACAACGAAAGATCTTATTTCATTCATTGAGTCATCTCCGACGGCATTTCACGCAGTTGAAAGTGTCTCAAGGATGCTCAAGGGTAAGGATTATAAAAAGCTAAATGAGGGCGATGAGTGGCAGCTCGTATCGGGCGGAAAATACTATGTTACGAGAAATATGTCGAGCATTATAGCCTTCAGGATCCCGGAAGGTGCGCGGTCGTTTATGATAACCGCAAGCCACACCGATTCGCCGAGCTTCAAGCTCAAAAGCCAATGTGAAGCGGAAAGCGGAGCATACACAAGGCTCAACACGGAAAAGTATGGCGGTATGATAATCTCGTCTTGGTTTGACAGACCTCTGTCGGTAGCCGGAAGAGCCGTAGTACGCAAGGACGGAAAGATCATTCCCGTCACCGTAAATGTTGACAGAGATCTTCTCGTGATCCCCAACGTCGCAATTCATATGAACCGTGCGATAAATGACGGTTATAAATACAACCCCGCAACAGATACGCTTCCACTCTTCAAATGTGAGGGAGGCAAGAGCATATACGATCTTGTTGCCGATGCCGCGGGCGTTGAACGCGAGGACCTCATCAGCGCGGATCTCTATCTCTATTGCCGCACAACGGGAGCGATTATGGGAGCTGAAAATGAATTTTTCGGCTCGCCGAGAATAGATAACCTTATGTGCGCGTACTCAACTTTGATGGGATTTGTCGGAGCGGAAAGTACGGGCTGTATTCCGGTATGGTGCTCGTTTGACAATGAAGAAACGGGAAGCGAGTCCAAGCAGGGCGCGGCATCCACGTTCCTTTTTGACGTGCTAACGCGAATAGCGGCGCATTACAATACTGAGCTTTGCCGTATGCTTCCCTCATCCTTTATGGTATCTGCCGATAACGGACACGCAAAGCACCCAAATCATCCCGAGCTGTCCGACGGTATGAACGCCCCCGCACTCAACGGCGGCATAGTTATAAAGTACAATGCAAGCCAGAGATACACGACAGACGCGCTGTCTGCGGCTATCTTCGGCGAGATCTGCCGATCTGCCGATGTTCCGTACCAGACCTACAACAACCGTTCGGATATGCCGGGTGGCTCGACACTCGGAAGCATATCAAACACTAAAGTCTCGCTCAACACCGTCGATATCGGTCTCGCTCAGCTCGCTATGCACTCCGCATATGAGACTGCGGGCACAAAGGACGCGCTGCACCTTATAAACGCGACGAAAAAATTTTACGAAACAAAGATATTATTTGACGGTAACGGCTACAGGCTTGATGCTTAACGCTATGTGAGGCTCGAATTGGCTCACCGGCAAGAAGATTCTCCACCTTTTTTGAAAAAAAGGTGGAGCCAAAAAACTTTAAACGAGAAATTTGTCGCGCTTTTTTTGAAAAAGCGTTTTCAGAACTTCCAAAGACTTTGCAAAAAAGTAGCCTACATAAATTCTTTTGAAGCTTTTTGAGGTTTCAATTTGCGGAGTTTGAGGCAGAGCCTCAAGTAAATATCATCTCAGCCAAAAATAACGGATACCCCGCACAAGGATATCCGTTATTTTTTATTTGGATGTTGTTTCGGTCTCCTCCGCCCCTCCGTCGCCGAAAATGATCTCATCGGGATAGTACATACCGAGCTTATCGTGCGCTACCGAGGCTATGTAGTCCTCATCTATCGCGGCATCAAGCGCATCTTCGAGCTGTTCAATTCTGTTCTCGAGCGCATCCTTCTGGGCTTTAAGCTGATCTATCTGTTCTATACGATCCTGATATTTCATCATAGTTGATACGAGCAAAATGACCGTCACCGCCACCGTAACTACGGCAAGCACTATGAGCAATAAACTTACGTTTTTTGAAGTTGTTTTTTCTTGGTTACGCATTTTCTTTTCTCCTTTATCTTAACTTTCTTATTCTCATAATTATCGGTAACGCCAAAATGCAAAAAGCCGCGTTCGGCTTCAAGTCTCAGTGCATCTCTGACCGATCTGTCATATTTTTTATTCTTTTTCCTGATGTATACGGCTTGTATTTTCCCCGCTGTTCGTATCACGGCGGATCGCACGGCTTTTAACAGATATGCAAACGGGGTCACGAAGGCAAGTATAACATATGTAAGTACCGCGCGCACGGCAAAGCAGATAAAACGAGCCGCAGACAAAACAAGCCGTCCCACCGTAAGATAATATAGCAAAAATCCAACAAAAACTCCGACGACAGCCATCAAACGAAATTTTCCGTCGTTGGTATAGTATATAAGGATGGATATCGAGCAACCGCAGACTGTAAAGAACAGTATGTCCTCAAAAAACAAAAGTATTCCGCAAATAACACGCCACGCTCGACTTCTTGACCCCGAATCGGGCACAAAAAACGGCTTTACTCTTTTTCCAAATACGCCGCTCATCGGCGGTGGTAAGCACAGAAATACTTCGTCATATCCGTTACCGTCGTGTGCCGAGGCGTTTTCCGTAGCACTGAAAAGCCTGAAAATTCTGAAAACGTCGTACAACACGCCAAGCCCCGCCCCGAGCAAAAAGGAATACGCGAGCATCTTCGCAAGCAGATAAGGTGATATCTCCACTTCGATCTACCGTCCTATCCGTGGGCTCAGTGTAAGAGCCTTGAGAAAAAGCCCTTGTCCGAGCCGTCCTTCTTGACTGCGTCGTTGCTATAATACACCGAATCCACTTTCCCGTCAAGCACTACCTTCTTTTTTTCCACGTCAAGCACGGAGATATGCAGTCCGTCGCCATCGATCTCAAGCGATCCGAGCTCGGTCACAAGAGACACCGAATTCTCATCAAAGCTCAGCACATCCGTGACTCCCGATATCTCCATATGAGCTCTGTCCGTTATTGACAATGAATGATGCTTCTCATCCGACATATTGTTTTGCCTCGCATCTCTGTACGCATTACCTTCCGACACGGCAAGATATCCTCCTATTTAAAACTATACTTTGTCATTATAAAATATATGCCGTTGGAAAATAAAATATTACATAGATAGTTTGCGTGGAGGAATTTTTCCACCTTTTTTGAAAAAAAGGTGGAGCCAAAAAACCTTACAGAAAAAAGTAAAAGTGTCTTTCAAAGTTTTTGGGAGGTGTGGAACCCTTTTCTCAAAAAGGGTTCCGCGAAAAAGATCACTGAATTATCTCGTAAAGAGACGCGGCGTCGTTTTTTGCCACGCTGTCCTTTACACAAAGCACACGAAGCTTAAGAGTTCTCTGCCCGAAGGTTATCTCTACGATATCGCCCTCTTTTACGTTATAAGAGGCTTTGACGGGTCTTCCGTTTACCGAGACGTGCTCGGCATCACAGGCATCGTTCGCAACCGTGCGACGCTTTATAACTCTTGATACCTTTAAAAATTTGTCTATCCTCATTTTTATGACTGTTCCTTTCCGTGACGAGCTACAATTTTCGAAGGCTCGTACCCCAAGATACTTATTTTTTATGTTTTGGACTTTTCGCGCGGTAAAGCCTTTGTTTTTCGCTTTTTATCGGGCAAAAGCCTTTCGAGCTTACTTCCGAAAGGAAGCATAAGAATATCCTCTCTTTCAACCGCCGATACCGCGAATATAAGGAAAAAGTACGCCGCCACCGCCGCCGATATTGCCGCAAGCGTGGAAATTGTAACGCTACGCGTTGCTCCGTTGAATGCGGTATATACAAGAAGAGAGAGTGCAACCGCAGCCGCTCCCGAGACCGCAGTTCTTATTGCCGAATCAAGTATGCGCTCGGACGGTACGACATTCTCGCGCGTGTTGGCATATTGACATATGTAATAATAATTTGTCAGCAACACTGCTAAATTGCACAAAAGCGTACTTATCGGCGCTCCCATAATATTAACACTCGGTATCCCGATAAGTATATATCCGCTGACAAGCTTGACTGTCGCGCCGATAAGGGTCGATATTATAGGCTTTGACACTTTTCCGTAGGCTTGCAGAACGGCATTCGAGGTCGTAATAAGACACGCGAAGAGAACGGATATTCCCAACACCGACAAAAGCGGGGCGGATATCTCGACGGCATCGGTCTCGGCACCGTATATTATCGACAGTATCTGCTTTGAAAACGCCGAGATGCCGAAGGATGCGGGTACCGCAAAAATAAACGTCAGCCTGAACGCCCCCTCGAGAATACTTTTTTGCTCTTTGAGTGCACCTCGCTTTACAGAAGAAGAAAGCAGTGGAACAAGCGTTAATGCGACGCCGGATATAAGTGACGGAGCAAGATTTGAAAAAGGCAGCGCCAAGGTCGAAAAGCTGCCGTACATAGCATTCGCAACATTTTCGGGATACCCTATCGATTGAAGTCTGCGCAAAATAAGCCCCGTATCAAGCAGTCTCGTAATACTTGTGACCGCCGCTCCAAGCGTTATCGGCACAGCGATTCTAAAAAGCTCGCGACCGATCCCCTCAGCCTCGATAATTTCAGGACACGGTTTCGAAGCCTTGTTCGATGTATCCGGCACATTCACCGGCATTTTTCGATCAAACAGCGCCTTGGAAACGATAAGATACACGCACGAAAGTACGGTTCCGACAGTGATCCCGAGCACGGCAAAAGCCGATGCTTCTTCAATACCCTTTCCTCTTTTGAGCGCTCCGATCGCAAAGAAAAGTCCGAGCAAAAGCTTTGCCGCCGCCTCTATAACTTGAGACAGAGCGGTTCTTCTCATATCTCCGTACCCTTGGAAATAGCCCCTCAACGCACTTATAATACATATAAACAATATTGACGGTGCGATGGCGGATATCGATTTTGACGCACCGGAATTGCCTATCAGCTCGGCAAAAACCTCCGAAGCTACGGTAAGCAATATCGAGCCGAATACACCTATGAGTGCAAAGGAAATAAGAGATCTTTTATATATCGCGGATATCGTCATCTGCGATGTGGGCGTATCACCGTCAACCCGTGCGCGAGAGATAAGTATTGACAATGCAGTCGGAAGCCCCGCGGTCGCGATAACGCAAAACAACAGGTATACCTCATATGCGGAATTGAAATAACCCATTCCCTCCGCACCAAGGTACTTCATAAGCGGGATCTTATAAAGCAATCCTATGATCTTTACAACTATAACGGACATACCTATCGTTGCCGCTCCGCCCATAAGGCTCGTCTTGTGCGCTTCCTTACTGTCTAAATACGACACCTTTATACCTCCATACAGCAAAATACTGATACAGTATATGCAGTCAGAGAGGTGATAAATGACGGTATGTCAGTTTGCAAAAAATTCTCCGAAAACAGATTTCGCGTCGTATCTTATTTTTTCAACGTCGAGCGTCTTATATTCGCCGTTTTCGTAAAGCACCCTACCATCAGAAACCGTCATAAGTACATCACTGTTCTCGGCATTGTAGCACAATGCGGACATAAGATCGTGACATGGAATGTTATGCGGTGTATCAAGATCTATCAGTACAAGATCCGCACGATACCCGGGCGCGATAAATCCGCAGTCCTCTCGTCCCTGACAAAGTGCCCCGTTTCTTGTTGCAAGCGCAAGCATATCACCGGCGTTTACTATATCCGTGCGTCTGTTTGCGCCGTTATGAAGAATTGCCGCAAATTGAAGCTCCTTAAGGATACTCAGCGAGTTGTTTGATGATGCACCGTCCGTTCCGAGGCATACATATAAGCCGCTCTTAAGCATTTTATCAAGCGGCATAATTCCGCTGCCGAGTTTCAAGTTGCTGACGGGGTTATGGACGACGAAAACATTGTGCTTTGCAAGTATCTCGATATCCTTGTCACTTACCCACACGCAATGGGAGGCGGCAGTTCGATTTTCAAATACTCCGCACGCCTCGAAAAATTCGGTGGGCGTTACGCCGCGTCTTCCTATGCCTTCGATGTGTTCCTTCTCGGTCTCCGAAAGATGCACTTGAATTCCCGTATTGTATTCGCTTGCAAGCTTTGCAATATATCGGCACATAGACTCACAGTTGGTGTATTCCCCGTGAATGCTGAAATCGATCTTTATCCTGCCGTCGTATGAACCGTTATATTTTTCAAAAAGCTCTATTGAATCTCTGACACGCACAGACTTTGCGGGATCCTCGTTCGGATCAAAAGAAACGACACCTCGCGAGATGTTCGCCTTCATACCGCTCTCGCCCATAACGCGTGCCATCTCGGCACTGAACATATACATATCAGACGCCGATACCGTGCCGTTTCTTATCATTTCCGCGGCGGAAAGATACGCGGCACATTCAGCCACGCGAGCATCCATTCTGTCCTCGGCGGGCCAGATCGCCTCGCTGAGCCATCTGTCAAGCGGAAGTCCCTCTCCGTACCCTCTGAAAAGCGTCATAGCAATATGCCCGTGTGCATTGTAAAAGCCGGGTATGAGCAGATTTTGTTTGCAATCTATCACACGATCGCAATCTGACGCTACATCGGATGATAAAGCTCCGACCTTTTCTATATAAGCTCCCTTAACGTATACATCCGTTATGGTATTGTCCGCAAGTCTTGCGTTTTTAAACAATATTTTATCTGTCATCTTTAAATTCCTTTAAATCTATTGTCACCCTACAAATTCGTGAAAAAGTGAATCCGTCCCTATGTACGTATCACTTATGCCTTGAATATCTCGAAGCTTTTCAAGAATATCCTGCGCCTTTGAATAATACTTGCTGTTTACATCGACCAAAGGAAGTATTTTTTCGAGATACGGCTTGAGCATATTTATTTCATACGGCAGAGTCGAGTCTATCTTTATGTTACAGCTATCGATATACGGAAAAATATTCTGCTTCTCGTTTTTACGAACTCCGGACCACATTTCCAAAGTATTCTCGGGCGACGATGCGCGGAACTTATAATCCCTCACAATGCGCCTTAAAAGTCTTATCTCATCCGGTTCAAAGCACAGATCTCCGTAGCAGATGGGAGATATGGGTCTGATCACAACGCTACTGTGCGGATGTCCGCGGAACAACGCGCTTATCTCTGGGTATACTGCCTGTATACCTTCAAAAATAAATATCTCTCCGTCCGTATAAGCGATATGCTCAAAGCCCACCGTCTTGCCCGACTTAAAATCATATATGGGCACAAGGGTCTCATCGTCTGTAAACACCTCTTCAACGCACTCGCTAAGCTCATCGAAATCTATGGTGTCTATGGAATCGTAGTCTACAACATCGTAGCCGAGCTTTTTCGACCTTTCTTCAAGATATTCGCGATCATAATAAAAATTATCGATCGAGATCACGTGAACCGTCCTGCCGTATTCGGCAAAATCCGACACAAGCTTTTTCGAAAGAGTCGTCTTACCCGAGCAGGTGGGACCGGAAAGCGCTATGAGCTTAAGTCCTTCGGTCTGTCTTACGGCATTAACCGCAAGGCTGAGCCTTTTTTCAAATTCTTCATCACATTCTTTAACAAAACGTTTTATCTCTTCTGTATTTTCAAATGTTTTTCTGGGGGTGTACATATATCTCCCTCCTTTGGGATCAAGTGAATATTATTTCTGCACGTCATACCCCGTCGCCTTCAAAGAATGCCTCTATCATCTTCAAATTATTTTCGTCAAATGTCTTTGACAGATATTCATAAGGATATTTGGGGTTAAAAAATCTCGAGATCTGGGTTTTCCCCTCTCCGGATCTTTTATAATCTACCAGCTTTGAGACCGCGCCCGCGCCTGCCGCGAATATTGAGTGTACCTCTTCCATCATATACACGTTGTAAAGTCCTTCATATCCCGGAAGAGCAAATCCCACGTTTTCAAAATTTCCGACGGTCTTTTTTTGTCTATACATATAGTAAGGCGTATATCCCGCTTTAACTGTCTTGATCTGAGAATAGTCAACGCATTTTCCCGTGTCTCCACCGTCTATCGAATAGATATTTGTACCGCTCTTTAGTATATCCGCGGACTTTTTTACGCAAAAGGTATGCACCGTTATATTCTGCGGCTTCATACAAAGGATCTTATCCATGGTTTTTGAGAACATAGGAAAATTATCTCCCGGAAGCCCGACTATAAGATCTGTATTAATACATTTTATTCCGCTGTCGAGCGCTATGTCATAGGCACGGTAAAAATCATCCACCGTGTGATGTCTGCCTATCTTTTCAAGCACGGAATCCGAAAGTGTCTGCGGATTTACGCTTATTCTCGTGACACCGTGAGAAATAGCCACAGAAAGCTTTTCCGCGGTAATGGTCTCGGGTCTGCCCGATTCAAGCGTGTATTCCTTCAGCGAGTCAATATCGAAGCACTCTCCGATCTTCGAGAGCAATATATCAAGCTGTACGGGAGTAAGTATTGTCGGCGTTCCGCCACCGATATATATCGTCATAACGTTCAGTCCGTATCTTTTGACCGTTCTCGAAATTATTTCTATCTCATCGCAAAGCTTTACAAGATATTCGGGAATGAGACTCAGCAGCTTACCGGATGTATACGAAACAAACGAGCAATATGCACATCTTGACGGGCAGAAAGGAATAGATATGTATACGCTGCAATCCTTTTTGGAAGGCTCTCCGATAAGTCTTGCCTCATTGATGGCAACATCCGTAGCGAGGGATGCCTTTTTGGGAATGACAAAATATTCATTGCGCAGAGATCTTATTACCTTAGTACGGCTGTACCCCTTGCCGAGCATTTCCGATGCTACCTTAGACGGTCTTACCCCCGTCAACATTCCCCACGCGGGCTGATAGTTAAGTAAAATCCCCGCCGCTTTGATAACAGCGCCGCCTATCGCTATTTTTGCGGTACGATCCTTTGTCCTCTCGACCGAATACTCGGTGTATTCCTCTCCGACAGCAGAATTTGTGCCGCGTTCAAGGCGTGCAAAAGCTCTTATCCCCGTTTCAAGCTCGGAAACGTCAAGAAATAATCTCGGCTCCGAGCTGTCGTCAGTTTCCTCATTCTCCGAAAAATGTGCGTCCGGAAAAAAGATCATACAGAGCATCTGCACATAATATCTGTTTACATTTCCATTGCCTGTTATGTTAAGCTTCATCGTCGTACGTCTACCTTTGCTAATGTTTCTTATTTGGGCTTTTTGGGTGCTTTCAGCACGTCCGTATCCATAACGATAGTCACGGGTCCGTCATTGACGAGCGAGACCTGCATATCGGCACCGAATCTACCCGTGGATACTATAAATCCCGCCGAACGCATATAAGCCGTAAAATATTCATACAGCTTGTCCGCCACGTCGGGATGTGCCGAAGCCAAAAAATCGGGACGGTTGCCGCATCTGTAATTTGCAAGTAAAGTAAATTGAGATACTATAAGCATCTGCCCCTCGACATCCTTGACCGAACGGTTCATCTTGCCGTTCTCATCCTGAAAGATCCTGAGTTTAATGATCTTGTCCGCGAGCATCTCCGCGTCCTTTTCTGTGTCTCCCTCGGCAACGCCCAAAAGTATCATAAGTCCTTTCGAACACTCTCCAACGGTTTCGCCGTCGATGCTTACCGATGCCTGTGTTACTCTTTGAAGTACTGCTTTCATATGTTTTCGTCTTCTCCAACTATCCTATTCTCTTGTTACATTGACAACATCCTTAAGTCCTCTGAGCCTTGAGATTATTGAGTCACAGTGCGATATATTTTTGCACCCCACTCTGAGGCTGATTACTATTCTGTTATCTCCGAGCTTCTGCGAATTTATTTCAAGAATTGACACCCTCATATCCGCAAGAGCCATGGTTATATCCGCGATAAGTCTTATGGAATTCTCCGCATCTATGCGAAGCTTTGCCTCGTACACATCCTTCTGTGTATTGAGCGCGCCTTCTTCCCAGCAAGCGTTTACCCAACGTTCCGAATATTCGGGCTTTTCGCGTCCGAGGATAACATTTTTACAATCGCACTTATGCACCGAGACTCCGTATCCTTTTGTGACAAAGCCTATTATCTTATCTCCGGGCAAAGGATTACAGCATTTTGCAAACTTGACCGAACATCCCTGCTCGCCGTCTATGATAACTCCGCTTCCCGCTTTAGTGTTCTTTGTCTTTTCCTTGACCTTGACCTGTTCTACGTCGGTTATCGGAGGCTCTTCCGATTCGTCGGGCCTTACAACACGTTCAAATTCGTCGTGAAGCTTGACGGCTATTTTGGAGAGCGGTATACCGCCGTAACCGAGAATATTGTATAGGTCATCCACAGACATATATCCCGTGCGCTTGGCAATATTCGTAAGTATCTCGTTCTTCTGCGCCTCTGTAAACGGACGGTTATATTTGCGCATTTCGGTGTTGATTATATTTTTACCGACAGCTATGTTATCCGCGCGCTTTTCCTTCTTGAAGAACTGACGGATCTTTGCTCTTGCCTCACCCGTCTTAACGATCTTGAGCCAATCTCGGCTTGGTCCCTTTGAGGATGACGAGGTGATGATCTCCACGATATCGCCGTTTCCGGGTGCTCTGTCGATCGGGACTATCATACCGTTTATCTTGGCACCCACCATCTTGTTTCCAACCGCGGAATGTATGGCGTAGGCAAAATCTATCACCGTAGCCCCTTGAGCCAAAGCGATAACGTCTCCCTTGGGCGTAAACACGAACACCTCATCGCTGAAGAAATCACCCTTGAGCATCTGCATAAATTCCTCGGGGTCTCTTGTCGTGTCATCGGTTTCGATGAGCCTTGCGATCCATTCAAGCTTACGGTCAAGATCTGCGCCCGCGTTGGCATTCGATTTATACTTCCAATGCGCCGCGACACCGTATTCCGCTATCTGGTGCATCTCGCGTGTTCTTATCTGCACCTCAAACGGTATACCGTCGCGTCCGATGACGGTCGTGTGTATCGAACGGTACATATTCGGCTTCGGAGTTGAAATATAATCCTTAAATCTTCCGGGTATGGATCTGAAAAGCTCGTGAATTATGCCAAGAACCGTATAACATTCAAGCTCGGTATCCACAATTATACGCAGCGCATAAAAGTCGTATATCTCATCAAAGCTCTTGCCCTTGACAAACATCTTACGATAAACGCTGTATACAGACTTGATACGTCCCTCAAGATGAAAATTTATATTGTTTTCTCTCAGCTTTTCGGCAATTCCCTCTCGCGTAGATTCGATAAATCCGACGCTTTCTCCGTATTTTTCTTCGATATGATGTCGGACTTCCTCGTATCCGTAAACATCAAGATATGAGATACTTATATTCTCAAGCTCCTGC
The DNA here is from genome assembly GCA_964653575.1 of uncultured Lachnospiraceae bacterium. GTDB lineage: Bacteria > Bacillota > Clostridia > Oscillospirales > CAG-272 > HGM12650. The sequence goes on along the minus strand of CAZZFP010000002.1, from coordinate 18,515 downwards.
TTAATCTTTTGCATACCGAGTCGGTGTGCCAAAGGTGCATATACCTGCATCGTTTCAAGCGCGGTTATCCTGCGTTTGGGCTCCGGCTTTGCATCAAGAGTACGCATATTATGAAGTCGATCGCAGAGCTTGATAAAGATAACTCTTACGTCCTTCGACATAGCAAGAAGCATTTTTCTGATGTTTTCGATATGAGCCTCTTCCTTGTCCTCTACGTTTATGATAACGTTTTTGGTAAGTCCGTCAACAAGCTCGGCAACATCCGCGCCGAACATTCTTTCTATCTCTTTGAGATTGGTTTTGTCTGAGCAATCCTCGACCGTATCGTGCAACAACGATGCGCAGATCGAATCTGTATCGAGCTCAAGCCCCGCCACTATCTCGGAGACCGCGATCGGGTGCGATATATACGGCTCTCCGCTCGCACGGAACTGCCCCTCGTGCAGGGCTCTTGCATATTCAAATGCTTTTGCTATTTTCTCGGTATCATATTGCTTTCCCGTGGCTTTCAATATGCTTAAAAGCCTTGATATATCTGTATGGTAAACTGCTGCCATAGTCTTCCTTTCCGCCCCTTACCGTCGGCAAAGGGCTCCGATACCGTTCACAGCTCTTACAGAATATATCCTCAGACTCACCTTCGGTTTTTACACTGTTGGCGCAGCCTTCTGAGAACGGTAGATCTCTCAATGTTGGTTTTTGATGAATTGTAATATACGTCGAAGCGGTAAACATCATTTTCAACTTCTTCGACTCCGCATATCTTAAGCTCGATAAAGGTCTTAAGTATATACATAAGCTTACTGTAATTCACGGTCCTTGAATGGTTTATGTTGACGAGCGTCAGGAGCTCGTAAGCGGAAAAGCTTTCCTTTCCCGCGCGCGTCTCACGGCGCACCAAAGTATACACTAACGCAAAATCCTCTCTTGAAGGTATTATATCCTCCTCTGCAAGAAACTCTCCACCGTGCGATATCTCGGCATAGCGTGCTTTTTCTTGCGAATATTGAGATAATGCGTTCTGCGAACGTTTCATATCCTGAACTATAAGCTGTGGGGTCTTGACATTCATATAATCGTTTATGTCAAGATTTACCATAGCATCCACACGCTCATTTACCGAGAACGGAAACTTTGAGGTCTGCATTCCGAAATACATAGCACAAACGGTATTCTCTCCGTCGGTAAGAATAAGCTTGGTATGTTTGCCCGTTCCAACGGGAATTATTTTCTGTATAACCGCATCCTTGAGCATAAATACGGGAGTTGGATTGGATATTCCGTAAGGCTCGAGAAAATATAACTCGTTTGCGATATCAAGGTTTATTTCGTTGAACTTGATAACGGCATCCGCTTCGATATCGATATTTACGGAATCCTCGCTCATATTCGTCTTTACGTATTCATTTAAGCGTCTTCTCAGCTCGGGAATATCGGAGCGTTTCAGTGAAAGCCCTGCCGCCAACTCGTGACCGCCGTATTTCATAAGAATATCCGAGCAGGAATTCATAGCCTCCACAAGATTTATCCCTTTTACGCTTCTTCCCGAGCCCTTACCGATATCGTCATCGGAAGGATATCCTCGTGTCGCGCCGTCAAAGGTTATGAGTATGGAGGGAAGCCCGTATTTTTCGGTGATCCTTGAAGCCACGATGCCTATAATTCCCTGATGCCAACCGTCATCGTCAAGAACAAGTATCTTGTCGTTTTCCGGATCAAAGCTTTCCTCGATCTTAACGTACGCCTGCTCCGCAATGCGATTTTCCTCGACTTGGCGCGCGCGGTTGATCTCGCAGAGCTCATACGCAAGCTCCCTTGCGGTCTCATCAGACTCTGCGAGAAGCAGATCTGCCGCCTTTGAAGCCGTCGAGATACGACCTGCGGCATTTATTCTCGGGGCTATACCGAAGCCCACAAACCCGGATGTGATCTTTTTCTTTTTCACGGGAGTTATGGACGATGCGCTTTTGGTAAGATTATTCCCTGCGGAAATGGCTTCTATGAGCGCGCGAAGTCCCGGACGTTCAGTCTCATCGACAAGCTTAAGTCCCTTGGCTACTATAAGCCTGTTTTCATCCTTGATAGGCATAACATCGGCAATGGTTCCTATCGCCGCAAGATCGGCGTACCGATCGCATATTCGGCGAAGCGCATCTATCGCCTTCTCTCCGTTCTCGCGACTGAGTGTCATTTCATATGCGCACACGCATTTAAAGACAACGCCTACCCCCGCAAGCTCCTTGAAAGGATACTCGCAATCGGGCCGGTGCGGATTTACGACCGCGCACGCAAGCGGAAGCTCGGGGCGACATTCGTGATGATCCGTAACGACCATATCGATACCGAGGCTCTTGGCATATTCAACCTCCTCGCAAGCCGTAATACCCGTATCCACGGTTATTATCAGCTCGGCGCCTTCTTCCGCAAGACGCGCAACGGCAGGCATCGAAAGCCCGTAGCCTTCCGCACTTCTGCTCGGAATATAGTATGAAACATCAGCTCCCTTGGATCCGAGATAAAGGTAAAGCATACTTACCGACGTAACTCCGTCCACGTCATAGTCACCGTAAATAACTATCTTTTCGCGATTTTCAACCGCGCGTCTTATCCGCTCTACGGCAGGCACTATATCCTTGAGAAGGAACGGATCGTGAAGTACGCTCTCCTCATTTCGAAGAAACGCCGTAGCCGACACGGGATCGTCGTACCCTCTGTTTCTCAGCAGTATTGCAAAAAGCTCAGACACTCCGAGCTCATCGGCAAGGATCTGCGTTTTTTTGTCGGACTCGGGATCTCCTTGGTTATATTTCAGAGACCAGACACGGTCTCTTTGTTTAATTTCCATATTCAAAATTCTCCGTTCCGCTTCCGTATGCACCGTCTGCCTGCATACGCAGCATTGTAATTATACCCTGTATATTTCATTCAAAGTTTGATCGGGCTCAACGATCGGTCGGCGCGAAGCGTTCTATTATCGCCTCGGCACACCTCAATCCGTCTACTGCGGCACTTGTTATTCCACCCGCATATCCCGCTCCCTCGCCGCAAGGGTAAACAAGAGGATGCCCCTCAGCATAAAGATCGTTACCGCGCACTATTCTTATTGGGGACGTCGTTCTGCTCTCTACCGCCGTTAAAACGGCATCGCTGACCGCAAAACCTTTTATCCTTTTATCGAACACCGTAAAGCCGCGTCGCAATGACTCGCACACAAACTGCGGCAACACCTGCGAAAGATCCGCAACACGGTATCTGTCGCCGCCCATATACGTCGGCATTATTCTCTCGGGCTTGCTTCCGCTCTTTCCTTCAAGGAAATCTCCCATAAGCTGGATCGGCGCAACAAAATCTCCTCCACCGGCTTCAAACGCACGGCGTTCCACCGTGCGCTGGAACTCTATCGCAGCGTCGATGGGATCTTTATAGGTTCCAAACGACCTCATATATTTTTCTACATCATCGGGCAAGACCGAGACCGCCGTTGCGCAGTTAGCGTTTTTGCCGTCTCTTGCGTGATTGCTCATTCCGTTTACAACAACGCCGCCCAATTCCGACGCTCCCGCGACCACCTCGCCGCCGGGACACATACAGAAAGTATATACGCCCCTGCCCGTAGCGGTATCGGAAAGGTTGTATTCACCGGGGCCGAGCATCTTATGCCCGGCATATTTTCCGAAAAGTGCCGCGTCTATATCCTCTTGCAGATGTTCGACCCTTACGCCGACCGAAAACGGCTTGGGCATCATAGAAAATCCGTGTGCTTTAAGCTCTTTGTATGTGTCTCTTGCGCTGTGACCGACCGCGAGCACAACAACTCCGCATCTTATGTCACCGTTGCTCGTTTTGGCACATATACTTCCATCGGAATATTCGCATATTCCCTCAAGCTTACATCGATAGATGACCGTACCGCCGAGCGCGGCGATGCGTTCGGTCATCTTTGATATCACGCCTCTCAATATGTCGGTGCCTATGTGAGGCTTTGCCTTCGTAAGTATCTCTTCGGGAGCACCCGCCTCAAAAAAGCGCCTTAAAACATAGCCGCATCTCTTATCGTTTATTCTTGTCACAAGCTTTCCGTCGGAAAAGGTTCCCGCGCCACCCGCGCCAAACTGCACGTTTGACTCGGTATCAAGCTTGCCGCTCTTATAGAACGCATCTACCGCGGACACCCTGTCATTTATACAGTCACCTCGGTCGATGACAATAGGAGAATAACCGTTTTCCGCCAGCATAAGTGCCGCAAAAAGTCCCGCCGGTCCCATACCGACAACAAGAGGCCTTGCAGCCATTTTTTCGTTTCCGCGGTTCAGCGGCTCGCTTCCGTATTCATCTTCTTCCACAAGACTTATACGGTATCGAGCGGCACGCACGGGATCAAAACGCTTTGATGGCTTATCCGCAGATAAAGATTCGGCTACCACGGAAGACACGGACAAAATATTGTCTCGATTTCTTGCATCGAGGGATCTTTTATAAAGCCGAAAATGAAGCGCGGAATCATAAAAACCGACGCGCTTCATTCTGATCACGGCATCTTCAATTATTTCTTCTTCCGTTGCAAAAAACGGAAGCTTTATATCAGATATCAGATATTTCATTTAAACGCTCCGCATCAGCCGTCCACCTCGGATGTACCGCTTTCGTTATCGGTATTCCGCAAAAACAGCACCTTCAAGAAAGAAGATGAATTCTTTCCGAGAGACACTCCATCCGGCAACGGTATCTTGTAAATATCAACAAGCAAGACGTACCCGCTTTTGATTTCATTTACGTCAAACAGCTCTTCCGTATTCAATTCAAACGGGTTTCCGAGCGCATCGAGCACTGCCGGATCTCCCTTAAACAACAACTCTGACGGATATATTGACGCGGTAAGTCCCTCGGCGTTTGATCCGCAAACTATGCTTATGGAAACAGATCTCTGAGTTTCGACCATCAGTTTTACATCGACGGTGGTGTTGTCGCTCTCGATATACTTGCTCGTGACCTCTTCTCCGTCGGCGGAAGCAAATGATATCGGAACCTTGTTTATATTTCGGCTCTGCGAAACACTGCCGAGATCCATTGATACTCGGGCATAGCTTATCGTATCTACAACAGACCGCGGACCCGTTATCGTGATCTTTGAGACGCTGAGCTCTGTACTTGCCGAATATTGCTCATAGAGCGGAGAGTTGAGCAAATAATTTATCTCGTTACGCAGCTCCAAAGTCTTCGACGTCTCATAATCGGCAAAAACGGCAACGGATGACGGAGAAATGTTTCCGACATTCAGATCCATCGACGTGCTCGTAACAACGCTTTTGATTGCAAGCACGGTGCTTCCCGCGCCTATTACATTCGAGGCATCCACGTAGAGAGAAATATGCTCTTTTATGTTATCACTGTCAAGAGAATATATATCGCTGCGTTTTCCGCTGATCGTAACATCCGCATAGAAAACTTCGTCGGAATAGATGTTCAGCTCGCCCTCGCCGACGTTATCGAGCTCTCTTATATCAACAGCAACCTTGAAAGTCTTCTTGTACTCTGTATTGTCTATACTGAAAACGTACGACCAGATACATACGGCTACGACAGTACTTATCACAAGCATCCACGCAAAGGAAAAGAATCCTTTGATTATCTTCAATGCAACGTCGCCGCTTTTTACAGGAGACGTATCCTTTGACAGTTTGTGAAGATTGCTTGCGGACATACTGTTCTTGCTGTTGTCGGCGGTCTCCGTCTTGCTCTCGGCTTCGAGTCGATTTTCAGGCACTGCCGCAGTTTCCGTTTCCGTTTCCGCAACGGTCTCATCCACAACATCCGTCGTATTTTTTATATCTGCCTTATTTTCATCCATACGGAACATTCTCCTTTCCCATCAGAAATAAAGTGGTCATCAATGTATCTTGACCTTTTTCAATTTATTGACTACACTATCAACATCATTCTCTCTTCCGATCATAGCCGCTCTGACGACCGTACGCAGCTGATCGGTAGAAAGGTCGATAAGTATCTCGGTTTTGTACGCCACCGACATAGCGTGTGTTTCCTCGGAGACTACGATGATTACGGAATTGCTCTGCTCTGAAAGTCCGATAGCTGCTTGATGTCTCGAGCCGAGCGGATGTCCCGTCGAGCTGTTTATGTGGCTTACGTAGTCATTTCTTTTTGTCGGCTCGAAGTAGCAGGATGCCGCATAGATCCTTCCTCCGCGGATTATTACACCGCCGTCGTGAAGCTCGGTGCCATTCATAAAGATGGTTTTCAACAACTCGGTAGATATATCGGCATTTACTATCGTATTGTGCCCCTTGTCTTTCCCTATATAGTCATCGAGCTTTGTTGAGCCCTCGATAACAATGATGGCTCCCATCTTATCCGAAAGAGAGATCTCGGTTATCGCATCCATAAGACGATCAACGCAGGTCTCTTTTCCTCCCTTGTGGTATCTTACGCCCAAAATCCGCTCGGGAAGCGTTCCGATCTTTTCGAGCGCCTGTCTTATCTCTCCCGCAAACAGAACGACGAACACAAGGATCCCGCCGCCCCAAAAGCATTGGAATACGAAGGAGACAGTATGCAGGTTGAGCAGGTCGCAGATCAGATATATCACCATCAAAACTATGATACCCGAAAGCATTTTGCCCGCGCGTCGCTTTTTGACATACCTCAACGCGCAAAAAACGAATATGATCAAAAGAAATATGTCTATGTAATCGGTAAAATGCTCTATACCGAGAGCTTCCGAAAGCTTATAATCGCTTATTTTGCTAAAGAGCTCTTTGAAAAAATTACTCATTTCGGTCAGCTTATCAAACAAGCCGCCCGCAAGAGCCATACGGTCAAAAATATGCACAAGCACATCCTCCTTTCGTGTATCGGCAAAAGGCGCAAAGCCTCTGTACGCTATGTATATAATATATCAATTATATAATACCATATCCAAAGTAAAAATGCAACCTTTTTTCTAAAGATATTTTATTAAAAATAATTATATTTAATCACATTCTGCGATCAAACGAAAAAAGCAACGGAGCGTCGCTTATATAACGTCCGTTGCATAATTTTAACTCAAAATTTCACGGCAATGGATACCGAAAGATTTACTTGTACAGAGGATACTTTTCGACGAGCATATTCACAGCTTCAAGGATCCGAGCCCCGTTCTTTTCCGGGTCGTCTGCGGCAAGCCCGCAAAGATGAGCGATAAGCTTCATCTCATCGACTCCCATACCTCTCGTTGTAACGGCGGGAGTTCCCATTCTGACACCCGAGGTGATAAACGGCGACTCGGGATCGTTCGGTATGGTATTTTTGTTGCACGTTATTCTGAAAAAGTCAAGTCTCTTTTCAAAATCCTTGCCCGTAATGTTCTTCGAACGAAGATCCACAAGAATAAGATGATTGTCCGTGCCACCCGAAACAAGCTCAAAGCCCTCCGCGAGCATTCCGTCGGCAAGCGCCGCGGCATTCTCAACTATCCGCCTTTGATATTCCTTGAATTCGGGCTTTTGCGCCTCGCCAAAGCAAACTGCCTTGCCGGCGATAACGTGAAGGAGCGGTCCGCCTTGATTTCCCGGGAATATCGCCTTATCGATCGCCTTCGCAAGCTCACGTCGGCAGAGTATCATACCGCCTCGAGGTCCTCTCAAGGTTTTATGCGTCGTTGTCGTTACCACGTCGGCATATGGCACGGGGTTCTGATGCAGTCCCGCGGCCACAAGTCCTGCAATGTGAGCCATATCCACCATAAAGTAAGCGCCGACTTTTTTGGCTATACTCGATATACGCTCAAAGTCTATTGCTCTCGGGTAAGCGGATGCCCCCGCGACTATCAGCTTGGGTCTGACACTCATTGCCTTTGTCTCAAGTGCGTCGTAGTCTATAAGATGCGTCACGGGATCAAGTCCGTAAGGCACAAAGTTATAGTTTATTCCCGAGGCATTGACGGGGCTTCCGTGCGTAAGGTGCCCTCCGTCGGAAAGACTCATTCCCATAACCGTATCGCCGTGCTCGAGCAGCGCGGCGTAAACCGCAATATTTGCCTGAGAACCGCTGTGCGGTTGTACATTCGCGTGCTCGGCTCCGAAAAGCGCCTTTGCCCTCTCTATTGCCAAATTTTCGACCTCGTCTACGCATTGGCAACCGCCGTAATAGCGTTTGCCGGGATATCCTTCCGCATACTTGTTTGTAAGTATGCTTCCCGTGGCAAAGAGCACCGCCTCGGATACAAAGTTCTCGGAGGCAATGAGCTCTATGCCGTTCCTCTGGCGTTCAAGTTCTTTTTTTATCGATCCCGCCACATCGGGATCTACTGCCGCAAGCAGCTCCGTCATAGTATCGATCAATCTGTCATTGTTCATAGTACCTCCCACCGTCCACACGGTTTTAAACTTCGGAATTTCATAGTGCATAGCATTTTTGATGATATATTATAATATATTTTTGCATAAATGTGTTTGACATTCTTGCATTTTTCGGTAAACAATATATTATTTCTCAAAAAAATGCAAAAATATTAATTTACCGATTGACAAGCAAATCCTTTTATGATATAATACGATAGAGGTATTGCCTTGTGAATAATGCACAACCGATATATACATTCATCGGTCAATATAAATCTTTGTTACAAACGCACTTTATCCCACGGATCCCGTTATTTACACGGGCATCTGACTTTTCTAACAGATCAAATGAAAGGAACGTGAAAATGGAAATCGCAATAATCGCACACGACACGAAAAAAGAATTGATGATACAATTCTGTATTGCATACTGCGGTATCTTAAGCAAGCATAAGCTGTGTGCCACCGGTATAACTGCGAACTGCATCGCGGACGCAACCGGACTTGAGATAGAGCACCTTCTTGCCGGCGAGCACGGCGGTGAACAGCAAATTACTTCACGAATTGCTTACAATGAAATTGACGTAGTCCTCTATTTCAGAGATACGCGTCCCTCGTCGGAATATAATCCCGTAGAACACGAGCTTCTCCGCATGTGTGACTACAACAACGTACCCGTAGCTACGAATATAGCTACCGCCGAGGCTCTTATAGCGGCACTCGGCAGAGGAGACCTCGATTGGAGAGACATATATAATCCGAGATCTTCCTACAACGCAAGCAAAAAATAATAAGCGATCCTAAGTACATCGGATATCATCGGTCTTTGAGACCCGGAAATATCCGACAGCCGCGGGACACGCACGGCGCAATTCATCCGTACAGAGAGAGAGGGGTAAGCTGAGATCCTCTCGGTAAAAGCGTTTGTGTACCACCTGCGGAAAAAGCCAAATAAAATGAGTGAAAGCTCGGGTGGAACCGTGCAGCTGATCTAAAGCGCACCCCGGACAGTTTTGTTGTCGGGGGCGCTTTGTTTTTTACCGCTTACACAAAACAGCGAAGCAAAAAAGGAAAAATAAAAAATATCTATATAAAACACAAAACTTTTGGAGGAACATTGATATGTTTACTGTAAAATTCGAGAACGGTCAATACGTCTCCGAAGCTCCCGTGAGCGTATACGACGCCGCAAAGGAAGCCGGAATTATGGATCGTTCAATAGTTACTGCCACCGTGGACGGACTTCCCGTCGATCTTACCTATGTCATCGATAAGGATGCCGAAGTTAAGCTTTTTGATTACAACTCTCCCGAGGGCACACACGTCTACCGTCACTCTGCGGCGCACATTATGGCTCAGGCAATCAGCCATCTCTACCCGCACGCAAAATTTGCATACGGTCCCGCTAATGAGAAGGGCTTTTACTACGATGTCGATCTCGGCGATACCAAGCTCGGAGATGAGGATCTGCAAAAAATCGAAAAGGAAATGAAAAAGATCGTAAAGCAGAACCTTCCGATTAAGCGCTTCGTTCTTCCTCGCGAGGAGGCTATCACGCTTATGCAAGAGAGAGGCGAGATATACAAGGTCGAGCACATCGCAGATCTTCCCGCAGACGCCGAGATAAGCTTCTATCAGCAGGGCGATTATATCGATATGTGTACAGGTCCCCACCTCAGCTACACCAAGGGTCTCAAAGCCTTCAAGATAATGGGACAGTCGGGAGCTTATTGGAAGAACGACAAGAACAACAAGATGCTTACAAGAGTCAAGGGTATCGCATTCCCGACACAAGAGGAGCTTGACGCGTATCTTAAATTGCTTGAAGAGGCAGAAAAGCGCGATCACCGTAAAATCGGCAGAGAAATGGGTCTCTTTATGCTTTGTGACGAGGCTCCCGGATTCCCCTTCTTCCTTCCCAAGGGAATGGCTCTCAAAAACGCGCTTATAGATTATTGGAGAGAGATCCACACAAGAGACAACTATGTTGAAGTACAGACACCTCTCATTATGAACCGTCACCTTTGGGAGACCAGCGGTCACTGGGATCACTACAAGGACAATATGTATTCGACAATAATAGACGATGAAACGTTCTGCGTAAAGCCGATGAACTGCCCCGGCGGAGTTATGGTATATCGCAGTCAGCCGCACAGCTACAGAGAGCTTCCTATGCGTGTTGGCGAGCTCGGAATAGTTCATCGTCATGAGCTCAAGGGCGCGCTCCACGGTCTGTTCCGCGTTCGTTGTTTTACTCAGGATGATGCTCACATCTTTATGCGTCGCGAACAAATCACGGATGAGATCGTAGGCGTCGTTCACCTTATCAACGAAGTATACAGCAAATTCGGATTTAAATATTTTGTTGAGCTCTCTACTCGTCCCGAGGACAGTATGGGAAGTGACGAGGATTGGGAAGCAGCTACCAACGGGCTCAAGAATGCACTTGAGATGCTCGGTCTGCCCTACATCATAAACGAGGGAGACGGAGCGTTCTACGGACCTAAGATAGACTTCCACCTTGAGGACTCGCTCGGAAGAACGTGGCAGTGCGGAACAATTCAGCTTGACTTCCAGATGCCGCTCAACTTTGAGCTCGAATACACGGATGAAAAGGGCGAAAAGCAAAGGCCCATAATGATACACCGCGTATGCTTCGGTTCCATCGAAAGATTTATCGGCGTGCTTACAGAACATTACGCAGGCAAGTTCCCTGTTTGGCTTGCTCCCACACAGGCAAAGGTACTTCTCGTATCGGAAAAATGTGCCGAATACGGAAACCGTGTCTACGAGGCACTTAGATCCGCCAAGGTACGTGTTGAGCTTGACGCAAGAAACGAAAAGATCGGTTATATGATCCGCGAGGCTCAGGTGGTTGACCGTGTTCCCTATATGGTGATCGTCGGTCAAAAGGAAGCGGAAGAAGGCACGGTATCTATTCGTAACAGAGATACAGGCGAAACCGTCTCGATGAAGCTTGAAGAATTTGTTGAAAAGATCACAAAAGAGATAAAAGATCGTGTTTAAGGTCTGATATCGTAATGTAATATGACACGGGGCTGTCTTAATGCGACAGTCCTTTTTCTTTTTTTGCGATAACTGCGGTGGATAATATCAAACAACGATCATCGAGCATTGCGAATTAACAAAACCGCCATCGCCGTTATACCGCAGATCATTCCCTGCAATGCTTTAGCTGTAAAATACGGCTTCAGGTCGAGTTCTCTTCCGTCGCACATAGAAGCCACCTGGCAATGCACGGATATGCCCGACCATCCGAGCGCCGATGCCGTCAGCACAAGTCCCGCCGCGGAATTTGTCAACGCTGACGCCGCACTGACTCCCGAGGACATTTCAAAAAGTGCATACAAAATCGCGCAGATCTCATCGCCCGCGCCAAAAGATGAAAGTACGTTTCCGAGCACACCGACAAGTGATGCAAAAAAGATAACATACGCGCAGACGTTGAGCATAGCCGCGGCAGAAGACGTGATCGCCCCTGTAAACGCTCTCACTCCGCTGCCGGCGGAAGGCGCCTCGAAGACCTCGTCTCGGCGTAATATCCTCTCACTCTTTGAATATATGCAATACTTCATAACGTACCCCACGGCGAGTGACGAGGTCAGGGTAAGGCACAGAAACGCTATACCAACCTTATGATTCGAATATAACGAGACCCCGACCGAGCTTATGACGAAAGCCGCGCTCGGATTATTTGAAAAGGTCAAAAGATGCTCACATTCTTTTTTTGTTATCTTACCACTATCGTACAGTCCTACCGCGGTGCGCGCTCCGACAGGAAAGCCGCACAAAGCCCCGAGGATCACGGCACTGCTTCCCGCGCCCGACACCGAAAAGAGTGACATAGGTTTTTGAAGCAGCTTGCCGATACCTTCTCCGACGCCGAAGCTTACCAAAAGGTCCGATATGACCATAAAAGGAAACAGTGACGGTATCACCGTTTTTACGCAAAGCTCCATTCCGCTTTTCATATATTCGATAGCCATGGCGCCGTTGCGTAGCATCAAAAGCATAAAAAAGAGTGACAAAGCTCCAAATATCGCTTTGCCCGAGCTCAGCCGGAGAGTTATTCTTTTCGTTCTCACAGACTTTCTTGTAACAGCCTTTCTCGCAGTATGCCCGCGCTCATAGCTATTCTGCATTCTTCTTCACCCGCCTTTCGTCTTTCATCTTTTTGGGTTAAGCTTTAAACTTTCAACTTTCGGCTTGAAGTCTCATATCCGCCTTGAGCACGCATAAAATATACTGTACTCCGTATCCGGATTAAATATATGAAAAATATCGGCAGTTAATTCTGCCGAATGTGCGAGGTTACATATGTCTGAACCAAAAAAGAAACAAAAAGCAAAGCCATCCGTCCCGCTCAAAGACAGACTTGCGAGCAAGCTCGGCATCTCAAATGACATTGTAAGCGGAGGCTTGATCGAGCTGCGCGGCAGATGCGAGATGACGGTCGGCGGCTGTCGGAAGATAGAAAAGTATTCCGACAAAGAGATCATACTGCGCCTTTCAGACTGCTCGGCAGCCATAAGAGGAAAAAAATTATCCTGCGTAGCGTATTTTGCGGATACAGTTGGGATAAACGGCTACATAAACAGCGTAATGTTTACAAATACAGAAGATTATCATTCTGTAAGCGAGGGGGAAAAAGCAAGTGAAAGCAGCGGATCAAAAGAAAGCTGAGAAACGAGCAGACAAGAGCGCAAAGCCCATAAGCCGGGTAGCGGCACACGGGTACAATCCTTTCCTTTTTACGGTAGGAACCTGTGTTATTTCATTCAAGGAAACGGACGCCGCCGCACTTCTCGATATGTGTATGAAAAAGAGGCGCACCTATCGGTCGTTGTCTGCCTTTACGAGCATCGACGGTGAACGCAGGGCAATAATGTTCTGCACGCTCGGAACATACAAACGGATACTGAAGGACCTTACCGACTCGGAGATTAATATTGAGATAAAGCTTGAGCGAGGCATAGGTCTTCCCTTTCTTTTCAAGCGCTACAAATATCGCGTGGGAGCTTTTGCGGGATTTTTTATAATGTGTGCAATAATATACTCTTCCCTTTGCGTCGTATGGGACATAAGGATCGTCGGAAACGACAACGTCTCCGAGCTTGAGGTCATACGAGAGCTTGAAGGGGCAGGACTTTCCGTCGGAAAAAGAATAGATATGCTCGACGTAGACGAAATAGAAAACCGGATGCTCATAAAGTCCGATAATATCTCGTGGGTCAGTATAAACATAATAGGCACAGTAGCAAACGTAGAGGTACGCGAAAAGCAAAAAGTGCCCGATAAAATCGAAGCAAAGCCCTCTAATTTGATAGCAACGCAAAACGGAGAGATAGTCTCTCTTGAGGTATACACGGGAAAGCCCGTCGTAAAGATCGGAGATATAGTTTCAAAGGGCGATATTCTCGTCAGCGGAATTTACGACAGTCCAAACTTCGGATTTAGGCTGAGACCATCCAGAGGAAAAATATTTGCCAAAACATCGCACCGCATTGAGATCGAAATTCCATACGAATATCAAGAAAAAGTATATACGGGGAGCGAAATAAGGGAAAATAAATTAATTTTCTTTTCAAATAGTATAAAACTTTCAAAAAACAGTGGAAATTTACCACCCAATTGTGATACAATAAGGGAGAGTAATATTTTTTCTCTGGTCAGCGAAAAGGATATGCCGATAGTGTTTGAATCCGTGCGTCATCTCGAATACAAATATGAGAACTCGACACGCACGTGCGACGAAGCGACCGAGCTTGCCTATCGTGAGCTTGAATCAAGCCTTTACAAATACACCAAAGACGCCGCGCTTGTTTCAAAAAGCATAAAGACCGAGATCGGCGAGGACTCGGTAAGGCTGACGTGCGATATACAAATAATCGAAAATATTGCCGAAAACATAGAATTTGAATATAATATCCTCGGCAATTGATATCAGAGTAAATACAAAGCAAATTCAAAGGAAAGGATCGGTGATCTTATGTTTCAGAAAATCGTGCCGTTCGGAACGGGAGACGCACTCGCAAAGGTCTTCGGCAGCTACGATATGAATGTCAGAATGATAGAAAAAGCCTTCTCGGTCAGGATAGCCAACTGTGCCGTTGATAACGGAGACGCGGCATCGATATCCGGAGAAGATTCGGAAAATGTGACAAAGGCGGCAAAGGCGGTTAGTCTGCTAAAAAAGATGTCTGATTACAGCGAATTTATTACCGAGCAATCCGTAAGATATGTGATCGATATGGTAATAGACGGTCAGACTGCCGAGCTTGAGGATTTCGGCTCGGACTGCATCTGCGTCACGGGAAAGGGTAAACCTATCAAGGCCAAAACGCTCGGTCAGAAGAGATACGTTGATGCGATAAAGAAAAATACCATCGTATTCGGCGTGGGACCTGCGGGCACGGGCAAGACATACCTTGCGGTAGCTATGGCGGTAAAGGCGCTTCGGGAGCATCAGATAAGCCGCATAATTCTGACACGTCCCGCCATTGAAGCAGGAGAAAAGCTCGGATTTTTGCCGGGCGACCTGCAAAGCAAGATAGACCCCTATCTCCGTCCGCTTTATGATGCGCTATACGATATGATGGGAGTTGAAAATTATCAGAGACTCATTGAAAAGCAGATAATCGAGATAGCCCCTCTCGCGTATATGAGAGGACGCACACTTGACGACTCTTTCATTATTCTCGATGAGGCGCAAAACGCAACCCCCGAGCAGATGAAGATGTTTTTGACACGTCTCGGAAACAATTCAAGAGCAATAATCACGGGAGACCTCACTCAGACCGATCTGCCGAGCGGGCAAAAGAGCGGTCTGGCTATGGCGGTGAAGATACTTGACGGCATAGAAGACATAAAGATCCACGAATTCAGCGAAAAGGATGTTGTTCGTCACAAGTTAGTCCAAGAGATCATACTCGCCTACGACAAATACGAAAAGCAACACGCAAGGAGACATTCGGCGCAGGACGACCGCGAGCGTAAGACCTACAAGGCGGTAAGAAAAGGAACTCAATCCGGCGTCAAGAAGCACGATTAAAATTGATACAAACAAAAAGATAAAGAAAGCGAAAGAAGCAAGATGGAACAACATTTGAGAATACACTACAAGAACGCGCAGTACAAGCACAAAATATCTGGAGCTCTCTGCAAGCTGATAAGATCGGCAATATTAAAAACACTTGAGCTTGAAGGATTTGATGCTCCGGCGGCGGTATATGTTACCTTCACGGACAACGAAGGCATAAGAAAGTACAACCGTGAATATCGCGGCATCGACAAAGCGACCGATGTTCTGTCCTTCCCTCTCAACGATTTTGAAACGGATGAGTTTTTTGAAGGGGAGACGGTCGAGCTCGGGGATATAATCCTTTCGCTTGAAAAGGCACGCGAGCAAGCGCGCACATACGGTCACAGCTTTGAGCGCGAGGCGGCGTTTCTCTGTGTTCATTCTACGCTCCATCTGCTCGGCTACGATCACGAGACGGGCGAGGAGGACGAAAATGATATGAGGTACCGTCAGCGCCGCGTGATGGAGACGCTCGGGCTCGGCATCGCAGGGGATGTTAAGTAGAAGGCAATATTTATCGGGGCGCCGCCCCGTACCCCGGCAGCTTTTTTGAAAAAAAGCTGCGCAAAAAGCTTCAAAAAAGAAAGCCAATTGCTTTTCTTTTGAAAGTTCTTGGGGTTCTTAGGACCTTCTTTCAAGAAGGCCCTAAGCGGGTCCGGGCAGAGCCCGGGAAAAAACGACAAAAAAGAACGGAGATATAAACGATATGAAAAAGACAGGATTTATAGCCATTGTGGGTAGACCGAATGTCGGAAAATCCACTCTTATGAACAGCATTCTCGGCGAGAAGATCGCAATAGTATCAAGCAAGCCTCAGACGACGAGAAACAAAATAATAGGAATACACACTCGCGGCAATGAGCAATTCGTATTTCTTGACACGCCCGGAATACACAAGCCGCAAAACAAGCTCGGTGATTATATGGTCAAAGCCGCAAACTCAACTATGCAAGAGGCAGACCTCATCGTGCTTGTTACCGAGTGCGGAAAGGAACCGACACACGTCGAAAAAGGCATAATAGAGTATGTGAAAAAGAACCATATACCGTCGATACTTATTCTCAACAAAACAGATCTGTGCAACGCCAATCAAGTAGCCGACAGCATTATGCTCTATCAGACTCTTCACGATTTCAATGCGTTTATTCCGATCGCGGCGAAAAAGCGCGACAGAGTTGATGAAGTACTCGATGAATGTGCAAAATATCTTTCCGAGTCGGAATTCTTCTTCCCCGAGGATATGATCACCGATCAGCCCGAAAGGCAGATAGCCGCCGAGATAATAAGGGAGAAGATACTCCGTACTCTAAACAAGGAGATACCGCACGGCACGGCAGTGGTTATCGAGGAATTCAAGACAGAGGGCAAGCTCCTGCGCATCAGAGCCGAGATATTCTGCGAAAAGGCGTCTCACAAAGGGATCATAGTCGGCAAAAACGGCGAATCTCTCAAGCTCATAGGCACTTACGCACGAGAAGATCTCGAAAAGATCTTCGGTATGAAGGTATACCTTAACCTTTGGGTCAAGGTCAAGGAAAATTGGCGCGACAGCGTCGGTCTTGTCAAAAACTTCGGCTACAACGACAGTGAGGAATAATTTGTAGGCTTGATAGTTTTAAAGTTTCTCGGGGGAACTTCTTGAAAGAAGTTCCCCCGAACCCCCTCAAGAACTTTCAAGAAGAACGGTTTTTATTTTAAGAGCAAAGGAGGAGAGATATGTCAAAGACCGCAGTTATCAATGCGCTCGTCCTGAAAGTGACAGATTGCGGTGAAAATGACCGCCTGATCTCACTTTTGAGCGTAGAAAAAGGTAGGATCGGAGTCATCGCAAAAGGCGGGCGCTCTGTAAGATACAAATATCTCCCATCCATTCAACTGTTTACTTATTCCACCTTTGAACTATACGAAAGGAACGGAATGTATTGGATCAAAGATGCGCTGGTAAACACATATTTTCCGCACTTATGTGACAGTATTGAGGGCGTTGCGCTTGCTTCCTATCTTGCGGATCTCGCGTATGAGCTTTCCGATGAAAATGAAGCAGGAGGCGAGATACTTCGGCTGCTGCTGAACTCATTTTATATGATCTCGGAGTCGGCAAAGCCGCACGGAATAATAAAAGCCGTATTTGAGCTTCGTGCGGTCTGTTATTCGGGATATATGCCGGAGCTTTCCTCGTGCGATGAATGTCACAGTGAAAACAGCGACCTTTACTATGTTGACATAATGAATGGGCGACTTCTCTGCCCCGATTGCTTTGGCGGATCGTATGCGGACAAGCATTGTGACGCGAACGATGACATGAGCGATTCCGTCAATGCCCTCGGAGAGCGAAATACTTATATTCCCGTAAGTCTTGGTGTGATAAATACCGCAAGATACATTTTGAGTGCAGATCCGAAGCGCATATTTGCTTTCAGACTCGACAGTGAAAAAGACAACTACGATCTCTCGCGCTTGGCTGAGATCTACGCAACATGGCACCTGGGGCGCGGATTTACCACGTTGGATTTTTACAAGACCATAAAAAGCGGAAGCATATGAGAGCACCGCTTCCCCCACAAACAAAAGCTTAACTGACATACGATAATCAAGAGGAAAAAAATCAATGTTTTTTAATGAAAAGACCGTCACCGCACTCGAATTTGACAAGATACGGACAATGCTTGCCGAATGTGCCAATACAGAAGGCGCAAAGGCGCGCGCCGCGGCATTGTCACCGAGCGACGATATTGACGAGGTAAAGCGTCGTCTTGCACGCACAACGGATGCAAAACGGCTCATAGAAATAAAGGGCACGCCCTCTTTCGGAATGGTAAAAGATGTTTCGGAGGCGACGGGACGTGCGCAAAAGGGTGCGGTTCTGACAACTCGCGAGCTGCTTGACTGCGCCAATATTTTAAGAACGGCTCGCACACTTTCGGATTATATCAAAGCCAACAAACCGTTTGATACGGTGCTTGACGAGATATTTGAAAGGCTCATCGCCTCACGTTCACTCGAGGAACGCATATTCCGATCGATCCTTTCGGAGGATATGATAGCCGATGAGGCAAGCCCCGCGTTGGCAGACA
>CAZZFP010000001.1:0-163044 GCA_964653575.1 uncultured Lachnospiraceae bacterium | reverse complement strand
GTCCCGTAGAGAGCCCGACAGCAGGTGTGTTCCTTTCGGGTGCTTGCCAGGGTCCTAAGGATATTCCCGAGACCGTATCGCAGGCAGGTGCCGCGGCAGCGAAGGTAATAGGACTTCTTGCCAAGGATAACCTCGTATGTAACCCCTGTGTTGCAAGCTCCAACGAGCTTATGTGTAACGGATGCTCGTCTTGTGAAAAGGTATGTCCTTACGGTGCTATCACATATGTTGAAAAAGAATTCAGAATGCCTGACAGAACCACGAAGGTACGTCGCGTTGCTTCGGTCAACGGTGCAGTGTGCCAGGGCTGCGGTGCTTGTACGGTAGCTTGTCCTTCGGGCGCTATGGATCTTAAGGGCTTTACAAACAGACAGATTATGGCGGAGGTAGATGCGATATGCAGATAAACGAAACTCAAAATCAGGTTGAGAGCAAAGAGTTTAAGCCGCTTATAGTTGCATTTTGTTGCAATTGGTGCTCTTATGCGGGCGCGGACCTTGCGGGAACGAACCGTCTTGCATATCCTGCTGACGTAAAGATCATTCGTGTTCCTTGCTCTTGCCGTGTAAATCCTATGTTCATTCTCAAAGCATTCCAAAAGGGCGCGGACGGTGTTATATTGTGCGGATGTCACCCCGGTGACTGCCACTATACCTCCGGTAACTACTTTGCAAGAAGAAGAATGACGCTCCTCTTCTCGATGCTTGATTATCTCGGTATTGAAAAAGAACGCACCCGTGTTGAGTGGGTATCTGCCGCCGAGGGCGCAAAGTTTGCGGAAACGATGAATTCCTTCGTTGAGACCGTAACAAAGCTTGGTAAAAACAAGAGATTGGAGGATCTGAGATGCAAGAAATAATGAAAAAGCGTGCTCTTGAGTTGCTTGCTGACGGTACGGTCGCGCGCGTGATCGGGTGGGAAGCAGGCGAGTTTACATACGATGTAACTCCCGCTGTATTTGAGTCTGCCGAAGCACTTGACAGCAAGTTCATTTATAATGAATTCTGCGCACCCAACCTTTCAAAGTATCTTGTTGAGCATAAAGCCAAAGAGGGAAAGACTCTTGTGTTTCTTAAGCCCTGTGATACTTATAGCCTTAATCAGCTCATTACCGAGCATAGAGTTGACCGCGATAAGGTCTACGTTATAGGCGTTGAGTGTAACGGAAAGCTTGACTATGCTAAGCTTAAGGAAAGCGGAGTAAAAAGGATAAAGTCCGCAAAGATCGAGGACGGTAAAGCAGTGATCGTAGACCACGAGGGCGAAAAAGTATTTGCGCTCGATGCTGTTGCGTCCGAAAGATGTGTAAGCTGCAAGAGCCGTAAGCTTATGGTATACGATGAGCTTATAGGAAATAACGGCGAGGTGCTTGATTCAAACCGCTTCGATATGGTAGAAAAGCTCGAAAATATGAGCTCGGAGGAAAGATTTACATTCTGGCAGAACGAGCTTTCAAAATGTATTCGCTGCAACGCGTGCCGCAAAGTATGCCCCGCTTGCACTTGCGAAAAATGCGTCTTCGATAACGATGCGTCGGGTATTGCGACAAAAGCAAATTCCGATAGCTTTGAAGAAAAGATGTATCATATAATCAGAGCTTTCCACGTAGCCGGAAGATGTACCGACTGCGGCGAGTGCTCAAGAGTGTGCCCCGAAAATATTCCGCTTCACCTTCTCAACCGTAAGTTCATTAAAGATATCAATGAGCTTTACGGAGAGTATCAGGCAGGCGAGACGGCAGGTTCAGTATCCCCTCTGACAAGCTATACCACAGATGATTGCGAGCCCGGTGTAGTTTATGACAGAAGCAGATCCTGAACAAGTCAGAAAGGGTAGGCGAACAAATGAAAAATCAAAATGATATAAAGAAAATAGCCAAGGCGGAGTATTCAAAGCTTATGGCGACGCTTTCCACCGAGATGGATGTATATCTTCCCGTTGTGGGGAGCGACGGTCAGTCAAGATTTGAACCCTGGGCGGATGGAAAACAGCTTGCGAATACTGTAAACACAGTACGCAGTGCTAAGGATTTCTTCTTCCCGCAGACCGAAAACATAGTAGGTTTTAAGCTCGAGGGCAAAAACATAGAGATCGTCGAAACAAGAGACGAGGCTCGTGACTTTGCAGTGTTCGGAGTTCGTGCGTGTGACGCAAAGAGCTTTGAAATCCTTGACAGAGTTTTTCTTGCGGATCCCGTTGATACATTCTACAAGAGCAGACGTGAGCACGGTGTTATCGTTACCGCCGCTTGCTCCGAGGCTGAGGATACCTGCTTCTGTACCACTTTCGGTATAGATCCCGCAGAGCCTTGCGGCGATGTAACCACGTGGACGGTAGGCGATGAGGTATTCCTCAGAGCCAATACCGAAAAGGGCGAGAAGCTTCTTGCTTCCGTTGCAAGCCTTCTTACCGATGCTAACGCCAAAGACGTTGGCGCGATCGAAGCCGAAAAGGAAAGGATCTCGAAGATGATGGCGGAGCTTCCGCTCGCATCTCTCAATACGGAGAAATTCGATGGCAGAGATCTTATGCAGACTTTCAAGTCGGATAAATGGAAGGATCTTTCCGCGACGTGCCTCGGATGCGGAACTTGTACATTCGTGTGTCCTACGTGTCAGTGCTACGATATCAGAGAATTTGATACGGGCAACGGCGTAAAACGCTTCAGATGCTGGGACAGCTGTATGTATTCCGACTTTACAAAGATGGCGGCAGAAAACCCGAGACATACACAGCTTGAGCGCTTCCGTCAAAGATTTATGCACAAGCTCATATATTTCCCTCAAAATAATGATGGAGTATACGGTTGCGTGGGATGCGGCAGATGTCTTGCAAAGTGCCCCATCTCGATGAACATAGTAAAGGTAATGAAATCGATCGGAGAGGAGAAATAAGATGAACGAAGCATTGATACCTGTGATCGGAGTAGTGACCGATGTAAGAATCGATACCCCCGATGTTAGAACCTTCCGTGTGGTAACTCCCGACGGAAAGAAGGCGTTTGAGCATAAGCCCGGACAGTGCGCGATGCTCTCAATCCCCGGTGTAGGCGAGGCGATGTTCTCGATAACAAGCTCTCCCACAAACACCGAATTTATGGAATTCAGCATTAAGAAATGCGGATGCCTTACCGAATGGCTGCACAAAATGGAAGTGGGACAGCAGATCACGATAAGAGGTCCTTACGGTAACGGATTTCCCGTTGATACGGTATTCAAGGGCAAGGATCTTCTCTTCGTTGCCGGCGGTATAGGACTTGCTCCTTTGCGTTCTGTTATCAATTATTGCCGTCATTACCGTGATAATTACGGCAAGATCGATATAGTCTACGGTGCACGTTCAAGTGCCGATCTTGTTGACTATAAGGAGATCATTGACGAATGGACTTGCGGTAAGGATATAAACGTACACCTTACTATTGACCGTCCGGAGGACAGCTGGCAGGGGCACGTCGGATTTGTACCGAACTATGTCAAGGAGTTAGGCTTCACGACAGATAAGACCGTCGTATTGTGCGGACCTCCGATAATGATCAAGTTTACACTTGCAGGGCTCAAGGAGCTCGGCTTCAAGGACACTCAGATCTTCACGACTATGGAAATGAAGATGAAATGCGGAATAGGCAAATGCGGCAGATGCAATATCGGCTCAAAATACGTATGTAAAGACGGACCGGTATTCAGCTTTGATCAGCTCGGCGAGCTGCCCGACGAATATTAATATAGGAGAGTCGTACAATGGAAAAAACAGTTAATGTTTATATAATGGGCAAAAAGTATGAAGTGCCCTCCAATCTGACTATTATGGGAGCTATGGAATATGCCGGCTACCAGCTCGTCAGAGGTTGCGGATGCCGTTGCGGATTTTGCGGCGCGTGCGCGACGATATACAGAATTAAAGGCGAGAACGAGCTCAAGACCTGCCTTGCTTGCCAAACACAGGTAATTGACAATATGTACATAGCCGTTCTTCCTTTCTTCCCCATAGAAAAGAAGCCCTATGATATCAACGAAGTTAAGCCTTCACAGCAGATAATGATGCAGCTTTACCCCGAGATATACGCTTGTATAGGATGCAATGCGTGCACGAAGTCCTGCACTCAGTCTCTTAACGTAATGCAGTATATAGCATACGCACAGAGAGGCGATTTCGAGGCTTGCGCGGAAGCATCTTTTGACTGCGTTATGTGTGGTGTTTGTTCGTCGCGTTGCCCTGCGGGTATAAGCCATCCTCAGGTTGCACTTCTCGCACGCAGACTTACGGGTAAATATCTTGCACCCAAGTCTCAGCATTTGCTTGATCGTGTAGACGCTATCGAGAGAGGCGACCACAAGGCTATTATCGAAGAGCTTATGGGTAAGCCCATCGAGGAGCTTAAAGAGCTTTACAACACAAGAGAAATCGAGAAATAATTATAGGAGGCAAAAGTACTATGTATACACCCGAAATGCTTGAATCTATCAAGAAAGTGGAAGCTACCCGTGCCTCCAGAATAGGCGTGGAGCCCAGAAGAATGACTGCTGACGAGAAGGAAAAGCTTTTGGCTGAATTCCATCCCGATCACATCGAATCTCAATTCACAACACTTAAGATCGGTCCCAACAAGGGCGAGAAGGTACCGCTCGAGCTTGCCGAACTGCTCGAGGCAAACAGCCGTATCAAGCCCCGCGATGTTGATCTCAAAAAGATCGACTATGATGTAGATGTTCTTGTTATCGGTGGCGGTGGCGCAGGTTCATCTGCGGCTATTATGGCACACGAAGCGGGCGCAAACGTAATGATCGTTACAAAGCTTCGCCACGGCGACGCCAATACTATGATGGCAGAGGGCGGTATTCAGGCGGCTGATAAAGAGAATGACTCTCCCGCTCAGCACTATATTGACGCTCTCGGCGGCGGTCACTTCAAAAACATTCCCGAGCTTCTTTCACAGCTCGTAACAAAGGGTCCCGATGCCGTTAAATGGCTCAATGATCTCGGCGTTCTGTTCGATAAAGATGAGAACGGCAATATGATCACCACTCACGGTGGCGGAACCTCACGTAAGAGAATGCACGCTGCAAAGGACTATACGGGCGCTGAGATTATGAGAGTGCTTCGTGACGAGGTGATCAACAGAGGTATTCCGGTAGTTGATTTTACCGCAGCTGTTGAGATCATACTCGACGATGAGGGTAAGGCAGCAGGCGCGGTCCTTATGAATATGGAGACGGGCGAGCTTATGGTAGCGCGCGCAAAGACCGTTATTATCGCAACGGGCGGTGCAGGCAGAATGCACTACCAAGGCTTCCCGACCTCGAACCACTACGGCGCAACGGCTGACGGTCTCGTACTCGGTTACAGAGTCGGCGCACCTTTGATCTACGCTTATACTCTTCAGTACCATCCCACGGGCGTTGCATATCCCGAGCAGATATTCGGCGCACTTGTTACGGAAAAGGTTCGTTCGATAGGCGCTATGCTTGTCAACGCAGAAGGCGAGGCGTTTATGCACCCGCTTGAAACGCGTGACGTTTCCGCAGCTTCCATCATTCGTGAATGTAAGGCAAGAGGAAAGGGCGTTCCCGTTCCCGGCGGCGGATACGGTATTTGGCTCGATACACCTATGATAGAGCAGATCCACGGAGAGGGAACTATCGAAAAGAGAATTCCCGCAATGCTCCGTATGTATCTCAAATACAATATCGATATGAGAAAAGAGCCTATCCTTATATATCCCACACTTCACTATCAGAACGGCGGTATCAAGGTAAATGCTGACGCTATGTCGGACGTTGAGAACCTTTACGTTGCGGGCGAGGCAGTCGGCGGTATCCACGGCGAGAACAGACTTATGGGTAACTCGCTGCTCGATATCATCGTATTCGGTAGAATAGCGGGTACAAAGGCGGCTGAAAAGTCGAAGACGACAAAGGTCGGCAAGCTGACACTTTCACACATCACAAACTTCGCAAAAGAGATGAAAGCGGCAGGCATCGTTTCGGATAAGGTATCTCCCAAGCTTCTTCCCGTTTACACACACGGAAGCGGTTTAGATAAGAAACCCTTCTGAGATCTTTGGGTTAGACTTAAATTCAGGAGGTTCGTTTAACATATGTCTCTTTTTGGTGGAATTCTCACGGTAAAAACCGTGTCCTTCCTGATGTTTTCCGTGCTTGCCATAGCGGCGCTCGGATACCTTCTCGGAAGAATAACGATAAAGGGTATATCCCTCGGAACTGCCGGCGTGTTCGTAGTTGCGCTTCTTTACGGATGCTTCTTCTACAATACGCTTTCGGAGCAGTTTATGGTGGACGGAGTTTCATACGTTTCCAACGCACTTAAGATCGTTGAAAATATGGGACTTATTCTGTTCGTAACTGCGGTAGGATTTATCGCAGGTCCGAAATTCTTCAGCAATTTTGTTAAAAACTTTAAGTCTTATATCGTCCTGGGAATTATAATAATTCTGTCCGGCGGTATTGCTTGTGTTATCTGCCTTTTGATAGAAGGAAACTTCTCCTCTCTTGAGTCGGATGAACTTGTAGCCATTATGGCGGGACTCCTCGCAGGATCGCTCACCTCGACTCCGGCATTTTCGGCTTCAAAGGAGGCTGTTGGAGCAGAGCTTGAGGGCGTTGTTTCGGTAGGCTACGGTATCGCGTATCTTTTCGGCGTTATAGGCGTTGTGCTCTTTGTACAGCTTATTCCGAGAATTATGCGTGCGGATATGAATGTGGAAAGAGCCAACATTAGTGAAAAGTCCGCCGATGATACCAAAGCAAAGAAAGTGTTTACGGGCAAACTGATAGACATCGACGGCTTCGGACTTATGCCTTTCTCGCTCGCCGCTGTGCTCGGTATCTTGGTAGGTGCTCTTAAGGTCGGCAATTTCTCACTTACAACGACCGGCGGATGCTTGCTCGTTGCACTCATATTCGGTCACTTCTCGCGCATTTCTCTCGGCAAAAAGTATGCTATCAATCTTATGCCGAGTGACAGAACGCTGAAGGTGTTCCGTGAATTCGGATTGATGCTCTTCCTTATCGGAGCGGGTGTTGCCGGAGGCGCGAACTTCGTAAAATACTTCCAGCCCATATATTTCCTCTACGGTATCGTTATGACAACGCTCCCGATGGTGCTCGGATTCTTCTTTGCTAAGTACGTGCTCAGAATGAAGTTGCTTAACAATCTGGGATCTATTACGGGCGGTATGACGTCAACCCCTGCGCTTGGTACATTGATCAACGTTGCGGGCACCGAGGACGTCGCTGCGGCTTATGCGGCAACCTATCCGATATCTCTTATCGCGGTAGTGCTCGTTTCGCAGCTGATAATTATCATATTCTGATAAAAAAGAATAACAGCTTCCGACGGACTTTGAAGTCTTGGCGGGAGCTGTTTTTTGTGATGAAATTTTTGCGGAACCCTTTTTGAAAAAAGGGTTCCGCGCCTCCCCAAAATTCTCGAAAAACTTATAGTTTCTTTTTCTGTAAAGTTTTTTGGCTCCACCTTTTTTTCAAAAAAGGTGGAAAGCTTTTTTCCCCATAAAAAGGTGGACGGGGCTTTGGGGCTGCGCCCCGAAAAAACCTCGTCCATATTTATTTTAGCTGATTTAAAGTAACTTAACACCGCGCCTTTCACATTCGGCGACCTCGTCCGGGTGCCAGAAAGACGATTGAACTTCTCCGATATGAGCCTTTCGCAGGAAGAACATACACATTCTCGACTGACCGATGCCGCCGCCCATAGTGAGGGGAAGAGTCCCGTTTGCAAGCGCTTTGTGAAAGGGAAGTTCAAGTCGCTCAGAGCAGCCTCTTATCTCGAGCTGACGTATGAGCGAATCACGATCCACCCTTATTCCCATCGATGAGAGCTCGAGCGGAATATCGAGCACGGGATAATAGACGACTATATCACCGTTAAGCTCCCAATCGTCGTAGTCGGGGGCTCTTCCGTCGTGCGGCTTTCCTGACTTTAGCGCACCGCCTATGCCTATGATGAATACGGCTCCGTACTCGCGTACAGCTTTGTATTCTCTTTGCTTTGGCGTAAGCTCGGGATATCTGTCCTCAAGCTCTTGAGCCGTAATAAACGTGATCTTGTTCGGAAGGAGTCTGTCTATAAAGTTATAATCATCAACTACGTAGTTTTCCGTGTGCTTGAGCGCATTGTAAATACTTTTTACGGCACTTTTTAGAGTTTCGAGGCTCCTTTCCTCCGGACTTATTACCTTTTCCCAATCCCACTGGTCCACAAACATAGAATGGATGTTATCCGTTTCTTCATCACGGCGTATCGCGTTCATATCCGTGTAAAGACCTTCTCCGACGTTAAAACCGTAGTTGTGTAGAGCCATACGCTTCCATTTTGCCAATGATTGAACGATTTCAAATTCCGAACCCGAATGAATAGAAAAATTTACAGGCCGCTCGTAGCCGTTCAGCGTGTCGTTGAGACCGCTGTTTGACTCAACGAATATCGGAGCGGAAACACGGGTAAGGTTAAGCTGTATCATAAGGTCTCTTTCAAAAAAATCCTTGACCTTTTTTATAGCTATCTGCGTTTGCCTTGTGGTGAGGGTAGATCTGTACCCCTCGGGAATATAAATTGACATAATTGCGATCCTTTCGCTATGTATACAGCCGACGGATATCGCCGACCGAAGATTTGCTTTTTTGCAATCAGCTTCTGAGGTACTCCACGTTTGCACGACATAGCTCCATCCAATAGGTGTGCCAATTTATGGTTGAAACACCGTAAAGCATATTTATCGTCTGAGATGAAGTCCAATTTGCAAAGCAGTAAGTGCCGACATACTGAACGCTCGCCGGAATATCAAGTGTCACAAATCCGTGGCACCCGCTGAATGCAAAGTCCCCGATTCGCTCGAGCTTGTCGGAGAGAATAAGAAGGGTCAATCCACTGCAATTTTCAAAAGCATTTTCGTTTATTTGCACCGTATTGGAGGCATCAAGCGTTTCGAGCAATTTGCAATATGCAAACGAAGCCTTACCGATGACACTTATTTTTTCTGAGCCTTTCAGGGTCTTGAGTGATGAGCAGGAATCAAAGCAGTGATCTCCTAACGTGATATTATCTGCGGTAAGAGTGATCGTTTCGAGTGCATCACAGCTCGAGAAACAGTAATTCGGAACTGTATCGTGTCCGAGCGTTGCTTGAACGAGCCCTGAGCAACCCGCAAAAACGCTTGTCCCGAGCGCAGTTGTGGCGGGAACGGTTACAGACGTGATCTTTGAGCAGAGCGCGAACGCCTTGTCGCCGATCGAACTTATATTTTCTGATATAACCAAATTTCCCGAAATGCCCGACTGAACGTACGCGTAAGCTCCAATCGAAGTGATATACGGCGAATTATATAGCTCTGTAATGCCGGAGCATCCTTGGAAAGCGTTGTCGCCGATAGAAGTAAACGTTTCGGCAAACGGGTATGTGATACTAACGAGCGCAGAACATTCATAGAAGAACGCATTGCCGAATCCCAAAAGATTTTCGCCGCCCGTGAAAGTGTGCAGGGAAGTGCACGAGCAGAATACACCCTCGTACATTCCTGTGACGGACGCGGGAATATCGGCTTCCTTTATCGAAACGCACCCGTTGAAGGTATAATTGCCGATAGATTCAAGCGCTTCGGGGAGCTTTATTTTTTCAAGCGTTAGGC
The DNA here is from genome assembly GCA_964653575.1 of uncultured Lachnospiraceae bacterium. GTDB lineage: Bacteria > Bacillota > Clostridia > Oscillospirales > CAG-272 > HGM12650. The sequence continues at coordinate 153,383 of CAZZFP010000001.1, read as the reverse complement.
AACCACTAAAGGCGTAATCACCTATGCTGACTGTTTTTTTGCAAAATTCAAATGATGAAAGCTTAACACAGCCGAATAACGCATAGCTTCCTATGACATACACGTTTTTACCGCCACGTACTTTTTCAAGAGACGTGCAGTTATAGAACGAGTAGTCGCCGATACATATGGTTCCGTTTCCGATGTCGACGTATACGAGACGGTCGCAGTCTCGAAAAGCATAAGGCTCGATAACACTCACCTTGTCGGAAAGTACTGCTTTCTCAAGGCTCTTTATCCCCGAGAGCGCGCCGCTTTCGAGTCTGCCGCAATTTATTGTGATTTCTTTGAGCGTCGCGGGAATGTATGCGGTATATACGGTCTTAAAGAGAGTCGTTTGATCAACCGACAACGCACCCGAGTATGCGGTACTTCCGAAGAGATATCCTATGAGGGATTTTTTGACATCAGAATATTCTCTGTCGATCGCATTCTCAATTCCCGACGACGGTGCAGGCAAGGACAGCTTTTCGAGTCCCTGTATCCCCGCAAGGCAGCCTTCTTCATAGTCCGTTACGGAAGAAGCTATCGAAAGCGAAACAATATTGCTTCCGCTGAAAGCATTCGCGGATATTCCCACGACCTTGTTTCCTTTGTACATCTTAGGAATCGTGACATTTGTGCTGTTCCCGCTGTAATCCGTGACGTAGTAGCCGCCGTTTTTGTATTGATATTCAAGACCGTTAGTGCCCGCAAAAAGCCAGCCCATAAGATGAACGGCTGTGATGGCACCGCCGATTATGGCGATAAGGATCACGACGCATAGTGTGTTAATGATCTTCGTAGCACGCGTGCCGGGAGTAGCTGTCTGCCGAGAAACAACCTTTTCTTTCTTGCGCTTTTTGGATTTTCTCGGTTTGCTTGCCGTTGTGTCATCTTCGACCGCTTGGGCTTTTTCCTCATTTGTGCTTATATTTGCCGATTGATCGTCGGTCGGAGGATTGACGTCCTCTTTTTCAGAGCTTTGATTTTCTATGTCGAAGTTTTCGCAAACGGGCTCTTCGTCTGTTGCTTTATTTGCTTGTTCCGCAATGTCTCGACCGTTCACTTCGGATAATGCGACGGAATCGCGTTCCTCGAATGCCTCGGCTTCGTCTGTTGTATTGATGCCGGCAGGGGTATCGATTACGGTCTCAATCTCGACTTCAACTTCCGCTGTTGCTTCAAATTCTGTTTCTGCATCGGTTTCCGCTTCTGCTTCCAATTCGATTTCTGCTTCGGCTTCTACTTCGACTTTCGTCTCTGCTTCGGTTTCGGTCTCAACTTCTACTTCAATTTCGGTTTCGGTCTCGGCTTCTACTTCGGTTTCAGCTTCAATTTCAACATCTGTTTCTGCTTGAACTTCAAATTGGGTATCGATTTCATTTTTATCGGATTCTGCCGAGACCTGCGCATCCGAATCGCAAGCTTTATCCGACTCTTCGTCGATTTTTTGCAATTCTTCGTATTGAGACGACGCGGCGCCGCTTTGCTCCGAGACGACTTCAACATCGTTTTTTGACAGCTTCGATGAAAGCTCCGAAAAGCTGTCGGACACATTCTTGATATATTTTTTCATAGCATTGCTAAGCATACTGCCGATATCAATGCCGTCAAATTTGTTTTTGGGCTCATTGGAGACCGAGTCCGATCTCTCTTCGGGCGCCCCTTCGCTCGCTTGTATAGTTTGTGCTTCGGCGTCGGTTGGGGTGTCGTCTGTGGCTTCTTCGACGTTTTCCGGCAAGGCATCGGAGCCAACCTCAGATGCAATTTCAGCCGCATCTTGTTCCGATGTCGGCTCGAGGTCCGGCGACGGAAGCGGCTCGCTCTTTCGACCGCCACCTCTTACCTCAAAGCTCGGAAACTTCGCAAGCTGAGGAGGAATATCCTCTTTTTTGATCCCGGAATACGCAACTACTATACTGTTTTCGTCCTTGAGTCCTGCCGCCGCAAGCGCATTGTAACGTGTTATCTCGTTGCGTAAACGGAAGCTTGCTATATCGGAAACATCGCTGATATAGACGAGCATCTGTGTGCAGGTCTCAAGTGCACGGTAAACGAACGGAGCGGCTTGCCTGTCGTCCGCCTCGGGAATTATCTCGGGCGCGAAGAAAACTCTGCCCCCCTGCTCGGTCAATCTGTGATAAAGTCTGTCTGCGGTACGATCATAGTCCTTTGATTCGGGCTCGTAGTTTATCGACAGAAATATGTCGTATGCGGGGATAAGAGACGCAAGCTTTGTCACGTTGGCGCGGTCGCTTTCTATGCGTTCGCCGAGTGATCGGAGCAGCGCTTTTTTATCTTCGGTGCCGTGAAGTGTTACTGATGTATCGCCTCTTGATGCGATACCTGCCGTTATTCCGTCGGCAAGCGCACACGCCTTCCTGAATGATGGGCAATCCGTGAATTTTTCATCCGTGGGGCAAAGACATCTCGGAACGTAATTGCCATTCTCTTCGGCAATGCTTACCCCATACTTCGATGCCGCGAGGCCGAAAAAAGGATAGAAGCTGTTCGGATATTCTCGGCAGAGTGAAAGATACATATGGCGCGCTTTGTTGAAGCGCTTTTCCTGCATCTGCTTGGAAGCTTCGTAAAGCCCGCGGCAAAGCGCCGCGTCGCTTTCTTTTACACTGTGCGTCATATGACAACAAGGACAAGGAACGGCGGCGGAGCTTGCCTCATATTCGGTTGAACATAAAAAGCATCGTATCTTCATTCGGCTTTCCTTTCAGCTTGTCGATATGTATCGCAAAGCGCCCTTACTTTTGTTCGGCATAAACACCGTCACAATATATAATAACAATTTATTATACAACATATTCTCCGAAATGTCAATATAAAAGCCGTAAAAGCCGTGATATTCCGCTATTTCGAGCAAAAAAACTTCGCATACGGCAATATTTCCAAAACCTTAAAAAACTGCTATTGACAGTTTGCAGCGTATATGATATAATAACTATATATGCAAAGAAACAAAAGGAGACGGTATTATGGCTGATAATCAGAGCATTTCTCTTTCGGAGCAAGAGCTTGTAAGACGTCAGAAGCTTGAAAAGCTTACGTCTGAAGGAAAGAATCCCTATGAAAAGACGCAGTTTAAGGTGACTGCACATTCAAAAGATATAATCGAAAATTTTGATGAGCTTGATGGCAAGCAGGTGTCAATCGCGGGCAGACTTATGTCTCGCAGAATTATGGGTAAGGCATCCTTTACTCATATTTCCGACCGTGAGGGCGAGATACAGGTGTACGTAAAGCGCGATGATATCGGTGTCGATGAATATATGTCCTTCAAAAAGGATTACGACATAGGAGACATTGTCGGCGTTACGGGCTTTGTGTTCAAAACGGGAACAGGCGAGATATCCATTCACGCTCAGAGCATTGAAATACTCTCAAAGGCTCTTCGTCCTTTGCCCGAAAAATTCAACGGTCTTAAGGATATAGATGCTAAGTATCGTCACCGCGAGATAGATCTGATTATGAATCCCGAGGTCAGAAATACGTTCGAGAAGAGAAGTCAGATCATAAACTTCCTGCGTAATTATCTCAACGGACAAGGATTTTTGGAAGTCGATACGCCTATCCTTCAAACTCTTGAGATAGGTGCGTCCGCAAGACCTTTCGTTACGCATCACAACGCTCTTGATATCGATATGTATCTTCGTATTGAAACCGAGCTTTACCTTAAGAGGCTTATAGTCGGCGGATTTGAGCGCGTATATGAGGTCGGAAGGATTTTCCGTAACGAGGGTATGGATACAAGACATAACCCCGAGTTTACTTCGATCGAGCTTTATCAAGCTTATGCAAACTACGAGGACATTATGAACCTCGTTGAGGATATGTATCGTAAAATGACTCTTGAGATCTGCAAGACACCTGTCATTCCTTACGGTGAGAATCAGATCGATATGGTATCTCCTTGGAAGAGATATACCATGGCTGAGGCGGTAAAGCTTTATTCGGGCGAGGATTATAACGATTGGGCTGACGACGCCGCCGCTCGTGCGGTCGCCGCAAAGCATCATATCGAGCTTGAAAAGGGCGAGGCTTCAACAAAGGGGGACGTGCTGGCGGCTCTGTTCGACGAATTTGTCGAGGACAAGCTTATTCAGCCGACCTTTATTTATGAGTACCCCGTTGAGATATCACCGCTCGCAAAGCGCAGCCCCGAAAAGCCTCTCTTTACCGAACGCTTTGAGTATTTTATCAACGGTATGGAAATGGGTAACGCATTCTCCGAGCTTAACGACCCAATCGATCAGAGAGAGAGATTTGAGGCACAGCTTCGTCAGCGTCAGGCTGAGGGCGTCGGAAACGCAAGCCTTGACGAGGACTTCCTCCTGGCACTTGAGCAGGGAATGCCTCCTACGGGTGGACTTGGCTTCGGAGTGGACAGACTTTGTATGCTTCTGACGAATAATACCAATATCCGCGATGTTCTGCTGTTCCCGACGATGAAGCCGCTCTCAAACGGTCACGATCCCATCGTTGACGGCACAGCGGCAGAGGACGCAGAGTGATCAGAAAATATAATTTAACATAAAAATATATCCGAGCTTGTGCTTTATGCGGCTCGGATATATTTTTTAGGACGGGACAGGCACATTTCGCGACAAGTCCCTGCGTTTATCCTACGGTCATTTGTTCTTTGATGATCTTCTTATGCCGAATATTTTTCTGAGGATAGGCGCAAGAAATCCCGGGGAACGGACGAGTACGATCTTCATAGAGATCCCTCCTTTATTTAAACAGCAATATTCCCGCCGCAAGCAGAGCCGCCGCCTCGATGAAGGCAAGGATCCTGCCGGGCAAAATGAATGAAAAGAATACTCCGGCAGCAAAGCATACTGCCGCAATACCGATCATATGCCGCATATTAACACAACGCATAACTTATACCTCACGTAAGCTTTTACTGAATTATATGTAAACGGAAGCGTATATGATACCGAGGTTTTGGAAAAACGAAGAAAAAGGTTTTTCATTGCTACGAAAAACCCCAAAAGACCCCTTTAAAACAAGCACTTGAAAAAGGCAAAATATATTCAAGGCTATTTTAATGGGATCTTTTTATGCCGGCAAAGCTCGAAAAAGAACAGGTAGAGACAAAGGTCGTTCAGAGCTTATTCGGAAATGTCAAGATTAACGATCACGTCTATCGCTTCGATGTAACTGTCGAAGCCGTGTCCTGCGCAAAGCGCGATGCAATTTTTTCTCATATAAGATATCTGTCTGAAGTCCTCGCGCTTTGAAACGTCGGATATGTGAACCTCGACTGTTGGAATACCCACTGCCGCTATTGCGTCTGCGATGGCTATCGACGTGTGTGTGTACGCAGCGGCGTTTATAACTATCCCATCGAATCTTTCGTAAGCTTGCTGTATTTTATCTACAAGCGCGCCTTCGTGATTGGATTGATAAAATTCGGCGACGATACCAAGCCTATTGCAGTGATCTTGAATATAGTTTACAAGATCCGAGTAAGTTTTGCTTCCGTATATCTTTGGTTGACGTATCCCGAGCATATTCATATTCGGACCGTTAATGATAAGAATTTTCATTGGAAATTGCCTTTCTGCTCATATTTGTTGATCTTTGCAATCTTTTTTTCTGTTAAGAAGAGATATAAGAATAATAAGTGTTATGGGGAATATCAGTGCAAAAATGAAGGATATCGAAATGTCTCCACCAAACGCATCGGCAATTGCTCCCGTAGCGGCAGGACCTATAAGACATCCGAGGTCTCCGCCGACCGCAAGCAAGGCAAACAGAGTGACGCTGCCGTTTATTCTTTCAGCTGCGAGCGATAGTGCGCAGGGCCAAAGTATTCCGACCGAAAAACCGCATAGCGAGCATCCGAGTAATGAAATGAAACGTATCGGAGAGAGTGCGGCAATAAGGTATGACAGCGCACAAAGTACGGAGCTTATAAGCATACATACCGTCGGGTTCAGGTGATTGCTGAATTTTGAATACAGGATTCTTGCCATTCCCATAAGAATTCCGAAAAGGCAGGGACCGAATATATCTCCGAGTGCTTTTGATATGCCGAGACCGCTCTCTGCGAAGCTCGATGACCACTGAGACATAGCAAGCTCGGAAGCTCCCGAGCATACCATAACGCCGAAGAAAAGCAGAAAAACGGGATTTTTCAGCAGACTTCCGATTGATGTCCGCTGAGACTTTTCCTCTCTTGCGTTTGGAGATAATTTTGACGGGTCGTTATATATCGGAACAAAAATAAACATAACGAGTGCTACAAGCGGCACGATGGTCCACAGAATCGAAATAACTCTCCAATTTTCAATGCCGGCAAAAAGAATAAAAAGCGTCGTTATGATGATAACCGAAGCTTGCCCCCAGCAGTAAAACGAGTGTAAAAGGCTCATATTTCCGGATTTGTTTTCGGTAGGGCAAGCCTCTATCATAGGGCTTATCAGTACTTCCATAAGTCCGCCGCCAATACCGCAGAACACATTTGATATGACAAGTCCCCAATATGGGTTTTTAAACATAAAGGGAAATATTGCAAATCCGCCGATGCCCAACATAGCAATGATCAGCGCGGATATGATTAGCGATCTTTGCGAAAATCTATCCGAATATTTTGCCGCGAAAAGATCGACCGCGAGTTCAACTCCGAAGCAAACGGTTATAAGAAGAGATATTTCCGAAAGAGATATATCGAACTGCTTTCCGAACTGTACGAACAAAAGGGGCGCGAAGTTTACGACGACCGCCTGTGTGATATAGCTCGTACAACAGGCGATTATAGTGTGTTTATAACTGAGTTTCATTCAATAAAATCCTTTCAAGCGGTGCGTCGGATATGTCGAGCTCCGAGCGCACCGACGATAAAAGACGTAAGTCAATTTACAATAAACGGTCTTGCCTTATAGAAGGCGCGGTTTGAAAATGTATATTCTGTTTTTTCATAGGCTCCGGATGCGTTTTTCTTGTATACGGCAAAAGTATCTGTGCAGTGGCTTGCATATACGTTTGTGGCAACCGTGCGCAGAATACTTCCGTCTGTATGACCGGCGATACATTTTACCGCCGACGAGGCGATGATATCCTTACCCTCAAAATCTGTGTATACCTTGTTTTCGTATTTGTCATAGACATATACCGTGTTGGCACCGATCAAAAACTTGTCGGGATCTCCCGGGATTGCGGAAATATCATGACCACCGCTTTTTATGGATGTTCCGAGACCGTCAATGCGCTCGATGGTCGGATTTTTGACCGTGCCGCCGATCTCGTAAGCTACGATCTCTTTGCTTCCGAGCGCCCACAGAATTCCGAGCTCATTGTCCCAGAGAACACCATGCGCACCCGTAAGCGACACACTTGTGTATTTTTCGGACGGTGTCCCGTCATCTTTAAGCGCATATATTCTTATTTCGGATTTTTCATTGTCACCGTTTCCCGAAAGTGCGCAGGCAACGAGTCCATTAGGAAGATATTGTATCGAGTGCGGACCGTAACCCGAGGCATCTGTCTCCCATATTTTATTACCGGACGGATATTCGGCAATGCCTATGAATCCCGATGAAGAGGTCATACATACCACGTATTTTTGGAGCAGAGAACTGTAAGCGAGTTTGGCTTCATCTATCCTGTTTCCAAAGTTCTTGCCGGAAAAGCCGTTTGTGTTCTTGTTCGGAGACCACGTCCAGATCACCGCATCATCGGAAGTCGGATCTGCGGCGTTGAGATCGATAACGACTGCCGCGGCGTTTTTTTGATCGCAGAGCACTACGGGAAGCTTTCCGTCAAGCGTTGGTTCTGCGGGATAGCTTGATGTGACGAGCATTGTATTTGTCTTATTGAGATCCGGAGTCATATCAAATTTCTTCTCTTTTACATTTTCAAGCGAAGACGTAAGACTTCTTATCGCATAAAAGAGAGTGCGATCTGTTCCGCTTACCGTAAAAGCTTTCCCTGAAGATGTATAGGAATATTCATATGAGTCTAAATTCTTGTCGTTTGATATCTTTATCGCGTATTCTCCGTTGAAATCCTTTTCGTATACCGTATCAACGGTATATCCTGTTTTTAAAAGTATAGCATCAGACAATATCTCGGCAGAGTGGGCTACGATCGCACCTGCGCCTTTGGGGATAACTATGCTGAAATTTTTGATATCTTCACCGAGAAGCATAAGCTTGTCTATATCGTAGTCCGCAAGGTATGTTGTGGGCTCACGGCTTATCTTAACGACATCCTTCGTGTTTATCAAATATTTTCCGATAAAGAAGTCCACGGCGGAGGCGGTCGCGTCCTCGGAGCCGCCGACTATTATGATACGGTTGCCCTCAACGGCGATCACATAATCCTTCATTCGAATCCCGGACGAAAAAGTCGTGCTTTCCGCGCGATTGGTAACGCCGACGAGTATCTCATAGGCGTCATCCGGTATTGTGCTCTCATCCTTTACCCAATCATCTTGAAAGTCAACGTCAAAGCCGTTGTTCTTGAAGGATTTTTGCAGATATTGAGCGGCTTGGTTCAAAGAATTTCCGACGGCGGAAGGTCTTATTATTGTATAGCTTTTTGCGTTTTCCGCATTTATTTCAATATCCGAATCTGTCGGCTGAGCGCCTGAGTCAGACATATCTGAGGATGAGACCGACTCCCCGTCCGTGTTACTGTCAAAGTCATCCGGGGGAACTTGTTTGTCGCACGCCGCAAACATCAGCATGCAAATGAACAGTGCCAATATCAGATACCTTAGTTTAAACATATCTTTCATACTTTTCTCTCACTATTGGAATTATTCGCACCACGATGCTATCATTTTTGCTCGTTCGGCTGCGTTGAAGATGAATTCCTCGGGGGTCATAGCTTCATATTCGGGCTTTGAATGTATATTGAGCTCAAGCGTTATCGGAATATCTTTACCGTATTTTTTCATATCCCTGCCAACTTTTTTGAAATCCACCGAGCCTTCGAAGGGCAGATAATGGAGATCGTCGTGCCAGGTAACAACGGCGGGATCCTTCATACCGAAATTGTCGTGCATATGTGTGCATACGAGACGGTCTCCGTACAGCTCCATCATATCTATGTTAGGTGTATAGCAGTGGTTATGCCCGCAGTCGTGGCAGAAGCCGAGGTTGGCGGCATCACCGTATCGGTTGAAGAGGAACGCAAGGTGCTCGGGGATCTCGAGGTTTTCGAGCGCTATTGTAACGCCTCTTTTGGCGGCGTGCTCTATTATTTTTCCGAAACGGTATGCACCGATCTCGGACGGTGGGGGTGCAACCGCCGCTACCGTAACGTGTGTTATCATAATGCCTATGCCGTTATCACCGCAGGAATCGACGCAATCGCAAAACATTTTTTGATAGTCGTCTCCGTCGGTACCTTCTTCCCATATGCAGTTCATTTTTGAGAAGGGGGCGTGAAGTGTTTGATAGACCAATCCTACTTTCGCCGCCGTATCGGAGATGGAAGCAATGTTGCGCTCTCTTGTCCAACCTGTGAAGAAGGACGAAAATCCTGCCGATTTTATCATAGGCAGCTGAGCCTCTATCGGAATATTCATTCCCATTCCTGCGCTTATTCCTAACTTTTTCATATGTAACTCTCCTTTTTGTTTTTATGTTCTTTTTAGCAATCTTAGATATTTTTTAGTTGTGTTATCGATGCGGAAGCTCTCGCAAGCTTTGGATATCGTTTTGTTATGTACCCATATGTCGAGTGTTCCGGCTTCGAGACAACCGATCGTGCTGTCGTATTGCTTTGCAAGCGCCGTTGCCAGATACCAGGCGCACATCATATTGACGTAGTATTTATCCGAGCGTATACTTGCTACGACCTTCGGCATATGAGGCTCAAACCTTTCATCGAGAAAATATCTCATAAGTATCGCTATGCCAAATCTTGCGGTGTATTCGTGCGTACTGCTCATCCATTCAAGTGCTTTTTTGTACAAAATATCGGCTTCTGCATCGGAGAGTCTTGCGAAGGCTTTCGGAATAAAGCTGTCACAGGTCGCCCAATTGTCGATATAAGGCAGAAATTTTTCTACTTTGGCAAGTGCTTTTGCAAAATCTTTTTCTTCGGATATCAGAAAGGCGTGAAGATGGTTCTCCTCAAGGTATCTGTGCGGAAGATCTGACATAAATACCGCCGCCTCATCCGTACCGTATGATATTTTTGCGAGCGCTCGTAGCTTTGGCGTTCTTACCCCGAGCACGGTATCCTTGTCTATGTTCGGTATGAGCTTTTGAGAAAACTCACGGTATCCGTCCTCGGCAAGCTCCATGAGCTGATCGGTAAGATTTTGACCGTTCATTTGCATCACTCCTTTGAAATTTCACACCTCAGAAATTATACCACACACATATAGTATTTGTAGAGTCAACCTGTTAATAATTCGTAAAAGCACGGCTTTTTCCGTGATGTTTTGCTTGTTTACACAATAATTCATAACTTCATCACACAGAATTCCTAAAGCAATTTTATAATTAAAACATAGTTGTAATGCCGATATGGCTTGCAAAGGAGGTAGTTAAATGAAAACAGATAGAAGGATAAAATTTAAGATAATAGCCGTGATCGTATCGGTCGCCACGCTATTGAGCGCTCTGACCGCGTGCTCGTTCGGAACTGACGGCAAGGACGGGACGAACGGACTGAACGGTTCTGACGGAAAGAGCGCGTACGAAATAGCCGTCGAGAACGGCTTTGTCGGAAGCGAGGCGGATTGGATCGCAAGTCTCAAAGGCTCTGACGGCGAAAACGGATCTGACGGTAAAGACGGTGAGAACGGCGAGCTTTCCGATATGACTTCCGTCGCGCTCAATCTTCTTGCCGAATCGTATCAGCTGGCGGTTAAGGATGGCTTTGATGGTACTTTTGCCGAATACATCGAGAATTGCTTCTCTGGAGCTTCGGATTCCGTGGCACCTGCGGTAAACAAAGGACTTTTGTCCTCTGTAATCGTGTACTGTAAATTTAATACGGTATCATCCTTCCCTTACGGAAGCTCGAGCTCGGGTTCTCAGCAGGGAAGCGGCGTAATATATAAGCTGGATAAGAGCAACGGAAACGCATATATAATAACCAATCATCACGTCGTCTATAACTCAAGCAGCAGAACGTCCAATGGCATCAGTGATGAGATAAGCGTATATCTTTACGGCAATGTGACCACTACGGGCGCCATCAAAGCGGAATACGTGGGTGGTTCGCAGACGTACGATATCGCGGTGCTGAAGATAACGGACAGCGATCTGATAAAGAACAGCGTGGCACAAGCCGTAACGGTTGCCGATTCAAATGAAATAGGCGTAGGAGACTGCGCCATTGCGATAGGAAACGCCGAGGGTCTGGGAATATCCGCAACGACAGGTATAATAAGCGTTGATTCCGAATATATCGAAATGACTTCAGTAACGGGTTACGGCAAGATACAGTACAGAGTTATGCGTATTGATACCGCGATAAATTCGGGTAACAGCGGCGGCGGACTTTTTAACAGCCGAGGAGAGCTGATAGGCATAGTAAACGCCAAGATCTCGGATACATCTGTTGAAGGTATAGGTTACGCCATTCCTTCAAATATAGCGATCGGAGCGGCGCAGAATATTATAGATAACTGCGACGGCAAGGCATACACTTGCGTAAGAAAATGCACGGTCGGAATTACCCTGAGCACGGAAACATCGATGGCAGTATATGATGCCGAGACGGGAAAGGTGTCCGTAAAGGAGACGGTTGCGGTAAGTGAGGTCGGCACGAACACAGCCGCCGAGGGCAAACTCCTGGCGGGAGATGTGATCAAAAGCATAACCGTAGGCGGTAAGACCGTGTCGGCTGATCGTATGTTCTATATCATCGACGCGTTCCTCGGAATAAGAGCGGGAGAGAGTGTAACGATAGAGGTCGAGCGTAACGGCGAAAAGATAAGCGTGGATATCACATTTACCGATAGCGATATTACAAATTATGACTAAAAGTCATTGTGCAGTTTTCACAAAGATCGAAAATTTTATAATAAATATTCGTTGGAACTATTTACAAGATCAACGAATTATGGTAAAATAATATCGGGGCAAGATCAAAGTATCATTGCTCAATAAATCAAGGAGGTAAGACTAATGAAGATCACAACAGTCGGCAGACAAATGAACGTTCCCGAGGAAACCAAGGCAGTGCTTGTTAAAAAGCTTTCAAAGCTTGATAAGTACTTTGATAAAGAGGGCGATGCCACGGTAACCTTCAGCCGCAAGCACGGCAAAAGGTATATCGAGGTTACTATAAGTGCGGCAAATACACTTTTCAGATGTGAGCTCGAGGGCGAATCCTTCAGAGAGTCTATTGACCGTGCCGTTGAGACGATAGAAGGTCAGATACGTAAAAACAAGACCCGCCTTGAAAAGAGGCTTCGCGATGACGCATTCGATGTTCCTTATTCGGATGAGGAAGTATACAGCGAGCTTCTTGACGATTACGATGAAGAGCCTGAATTTACCATCAGAAGAAAGAGCTTCTACTTCAAGCCTATGACGGTTGAAGAGGCTATACTTCAAATGAACCTTCTCGGACATCAGTTCTTTGTATTCAAGGATGCGGAAACGGAGCAGACCTGTGTGGTATATGCGAGAAAGGACGGAGCGTACGGACTTATCACTCCCGATGAGGACTGATTGAGAAAATCAGAGCCGAAAATTAAAGTGAATATTTAACCTAAATGGGGCTGTCGGTGTTTTGTACCGACAGCCCCTATTTTGATGATCTTATTTTACAAGAGTGTTTACAAGCTCGTTCATTTCTTTTCGTGAGGTGACCGAGTGCGCTTTTTCAATATATTGCTGTCTTTCGCTTTCGGGGAGCGCGGCAAACACCTTCATGGCGGGAATGTTGTGCGTCAGCGCCATTCCGAGCCCGAGCGGAAGATCGCCCGTGTACTCATAATTTGTATTAATATCTCTTTTTTTATCGTTTTCGTTTTTCATCATTCGACTGTTCTCCTGAATTATTTTTTGAGGGAGGCTCTTGATGATATTTTTGACACCGCAGGGCAATGTTACACTTGGAAAAATCAGGGTATATACATTTCGGACATCTTATTATTCGTCCTCAACGTATGCTTATTTGAAATAAGGCACAGATATCGAAATGTGATAGGTGGAAATTGTAATACCGAGCAGCACGGATTGATATCATACCGACAAAACAAAATGGACTGCCTCACTTATATGAGACAGTCCGCTTGAAATTTTATCTTTCAACCATTACTAACTTTATAATTTTACTTTACTTCTCGATGCTTTCCGCATCGGAAAGACTTCCGAATATAGCCGGGCTCAATGTATAAACGTAAGGGGATCCCTCAAGCTTTGCGTAGAAGAGTCCGTCGCTCGATTCCGCTCCGAGAAGTATGATCGTGGAGGTATCGGTATATATACCCGTGGAGTCGTCTTTTTCTTGATAAGTCAATATGATTTTAATCGGATCGTCAAGCCCGTATTCCGCAAGCTTCGAGGAGTCGTAGGTAATAAAATCCTTGAATTCCATTTCTGTTACAGCTTGCGAAAGACCGCCGCTTATTTCGTCGCCGGGATAGCTCTCCTCTCCGTCGTTGACGGAAAGCTGCCAAAGTCCTTTGATCTCATTGCCCGTTTCTGCTTCATCTTCGTACCACGTATAGAGGTAGACGTTTTCGGACCTCTCGACCTTGACCGATATAATGTCTGAAAGCTCGAGAGACGGGAGCGTGTCGTGTTGCAGCATATCATCGGGAGTATACTTAAATTTGCTTAATAATGCCTCTTCGACCATATATACGGTAAAGGGGGATGACGCCTCGTTGATGTAATACATGCCGTTGTATGTGTTTCTTATTCCGATGTTGAAGCAAAGCTCTCCGTTGACGGAATCTGAAAATTTTATGACTGCGGTCGGGGTATTGAGCCCGTACGACGTCAGCTCGGCGTCGGTTACATTTTCAAGCATCACGTTTGAGGAAAGATCGGTAAAAGCACTGACCATATATGCGAATTTGTCGGAGCTGAGGATAAGGCGGGGATCATCTTCCCACAGCCAAGCCGATTCGTCATCGTTTAATACGAAAGAATAGGTCTTCTCAAGATATGTGTAAGAGATCTTTGTGAGAGATTCTGCGTCGATCGACGCCACGGGGTAGGTTACGGCATCCGTATCGTCTTGAGTGCTGTCGGAGCTGTCGTCGGAGGCACCTGAAAGCACGACGCCGATATATATTGCCGACAGTACCACCAACACGACGGACAGGACGATAAGCCCTTTGTATTTTTTCATATCTGCGCTTATCTCCTTCTTCTGCGCATCCACAGGCAAAGTCCGGGAACGAATATAACCAACGGTATGACCGCTATGAACATCACGCTCCAAAATCTCGCCGCGCCTTCGGATACCGTAAGTGTAGGCTCGTCAAGCGAGGTTCCGCTGATGGGGGAAAGCTCGGACTCAAAGGAGTCGAACATCCAATTCAGTGAGTAGAGGTAATAGTAATAGTTTCCGTATGAGACCGCGGATGCTACCGTATCCGTGAGCATTTCTGATGACGAGAACCATACGATCTTTGAGGTTCCGCCATCGACCGTTTCGCTGAGCGCGACGCCGAGGTTGTATGAGGCTTTTTCACTGCTCTCGGAGTCATCTGCCTTGAGGTAAGAGGAGTCGGATGTGCTGAAAAGTATTTCGGACTTTACGTTTCTTACGCTCGAGAGTGCTATGGCGTGAGCCGACGGTATGAGTGCCTTGTAGTTGTTGCTTATGATATCCGCAGTTATTGCGTGTGTGCTGTTTACGTTCGGATAGATCTTATACGGCGTGTTTGCGGTGTGATTTGAGGAATTCCCCTCGTATACCATACCTTGAAGCGCGGAGGCGCCGTAATATTCAAGTACCGACAAAAGGTTGGTCTTATCGGTATCGTTGTAGTTTGTTGAAACGAACAGATGACCGCCGTCCTTGAGGTATTCGAGCAGCTTGTCGGCTTCGTTGGCGGTGATATCGTTGAGCGGATCTATTATGATTATGCACGACGCATTATTCGGTATCGATGCCGAATCATTCATGATATCGAGTGTCTCGTATTCGATATTGTAGCTTTCCATGGCGCCGAGCAGTGTCGCAGACAGAGCAGCCTCGCCGTGACCGGAAAGAATATATGCTTTCGGAATGCTTTCCGCTGTAACATATTCGATAGCGCTCGTCAGTACGTTTTCCGCGTCAAAATACAGTGACGGAGAATATCCGCTGTATTGAAGCATCAGAAGCGTGTATGAGTCGGTCGGATCTACTTTGCCGTAGCCTTCGGCGTAGTAGTAATAAAGCGACGCGTTGTCTATGACCTTATATCTTTTTTCACTCTCGACTATGAAGCTGTGATTGGAAAGGGTGCTTTCCGTATATTTTGAGACGAACGTGGGATCCTTAACGGGATCGATGACCTCGATCTTTATCTTGGATGAAAATCCGACGTAACGCTCTGTGAGTGTCAAAAGCTCGGAATCCGTTTCGCCATTTTCGCATATCATATACAGGGTCACGTTTTCCGAAAGCTTGTGAAGAAATTTTTCCGTGGTCTCAGAGATCGTGAATTTCCCCGATGTGCTCGTGTCAAGCACGGTGTATTTTGAGGGAAGTGCGCTGATCAGAAGATTTACCACTATCAGCACCGCGAGAAGCACGGCGGATACCGCCACTGTGTAAGAGCCCGCCTTTGATCTTCGGTCGAAGAGGGGGATTTTGGCTTTTTTGTTTAAATTAATATTTTTGTTTTGCTGTTCCATATATGCCTGCCTCCTCAGCTCCAACGTTTTTTCTCAAGTGCTTGCACAGTAAGAAAAACAAAGAAAACGATTATTGAAATGTAATACACGACCGCAGTGAGATCGAAAATTCCATAGATGAAATTATAAAATCTGTCAAATACCGCAAGGTACGAAATGCAATTCGGCAAAAGCCCCTCGAATAAAGATTTTTTGACATAGAAGAGCACCGATGTGGATATAATAAGTACGGCGGCGACCGACGTAGAGACTATGTAGTTCTTGGTCAGAAAATAGAGCGCGAGTGAAAGTAATGCGGAGATAATCATAATTCCGAGGTATGAGGCGAGTGCCGTGTCGGGAATCAGGGCGGAGATGATATTCATAAGGTAGAGCGCGAATATTATCGCGAAGCTTACTACCGCTGAGATCACTTGACTTTCCGTCAGCGAAGAAATAAAGAATGATATCGCAAGTAACGCGGCTCCGAGTAGAAAGAATCCGAGTAAAGCCGCAAAGCAGGACGAGTAGTCTATAATTCCGAACGCGCTCAGAATAAAGGGGTAGAATACCATAACCACTATCGACAGAAAATATATCGCGAGCAGAGCCATATATTTTGCTATGACTATGCTCGAGAGCTTCATCGGCAGCGAATAGAGTAGCTGATCCGTACGGTTTTGCTTGTCCTCTGAGACCGCACGCATAGAGAGCACGGGAACGATGAGAATCAGCACCATCGAAAGATTGCCGAGCGTATATTCAAACATCGCCGATTGGCTGTAAAGGTTCACCGCCGTGGCAAATATTCCCGCAAAGCAGAGCAGAAGGGCAATAAATATATATCCTGTTAAATTGGTAAAATAGCTTTTAAATTCTCTTTTGAAAATGGCTAACATAATACTTGCACCTCCTTATGAGAAAAGCGGCTTGTAGTCATCGCCGTCATCGTCATTTTTATTCCCGCCTTGGCTGTTTTCGTTATCGTTTGTGTCATTTCCCGAATAATCAACGGAGCGTGGCTGAGCGTCATCGATATCCTCGGCTTCCGAGTCCGATTCGTCCTGCGTAAGTGCAACGAATATACTTTCGAGCGTAACTTTTTCAAGCTCCAGCGCAACTATCGGAAGCTTTTCGTCTGCAAGCTTGTAGAATATCTCATCTCTCGGATCCGAGTCCTTTTCGACTGTCACGGTCAGCTTGCATACGCCCTCTTCGGTCGGGAGCGTGTCGGCGGAAGCCTCAAGCACTCCGTGGCACCCGCTTATGACCTTGATAGCCTCGCTTGCGCTGCCTCTTACCGAAATATGCAGTGTATCGGATCTGTTTACCGCCGCTTCGAGATTTTCAATAGTGTCGTTAGCTACAAGGTTGCCGTGCGATATTATCATAACGTGATCGCACACCTCTGCGATCTCGGCAAGTATATGACTGCTGAGGATAACAGTTTTGGTCTGACCGAGCTTTTTGATAAGTCGGCGGATCTCTATTATCTGTATGGGGTCAAGTCCCACTGTCGGCTCGTCAAGTATTATCACATCAGGGTCACCCAGCATCGCCATTGCGATGCCGACGCGTTGCTTATAGCCCTTAGAAAGATTTCGGATAAGACGATTCTTTACGTCGATTATCTGTGTGAGTTCCATTACTTCTTTTACCCGCCTCGATATCCTGTCATAATCGACGCCCTTGGCTTCGGCTACGAACGTAAGATATTCAAGCGGGGTCATATCCGAATAAAGCGGAGGTATCTCGGGCAGATATCCTATACTTTTCTTTGCCTCTATGGGATCCTCGTATATATCATGCCCATTAACAAGGACGGTTCCTGAAGTGGCGGCGAGCGTACCCGTGATTATATTCATCGTGGTGGACTTTCCCGCGCCGTTCGGACCGAGAAATCCGTAGATCTTACCCGGTTCGATAGAGAAGCTAAGATCGTTTACGGCTGTATGGTCGCCGTATTTTTTAACTATACTTTTGACTTCTATCAAAATGCTTACCTCCGATTTTTCATTATTGTTTATACGTGTTCAGCTTATGATCATACATCATATACGATATCAAAACACTGTGTCGTTCCTATGAAGATACGTTGACGCTTTTATGATATTTTTTGCCTTCATTTGTTTATTTTGACACGAAGACTTATGTCGTAAACAAACGACTTCTGAGCATAATAAATTTGCATCTTATAATTGACAACAATACTTGAATATGGTATAATTTGCACATACAATAATTAAGCCACCGATGATTTTTGCGCAAGTTATACAAGAATCGACACTTTGTTATATAAAAAGGCAAAAGACTGCAAAAAACGCCGATCGGTGCGAAAGGAGATGACGATAAAAATGGCGAACGAGAAAAATAATATGGATCGGGAGCTTGCGCCGTACTATTTTCATCAAGGAACAAATTATTTTGCGTGGGAATATCTCGGGGTTCATTTTAGACCCGATGGCTATACTTTCAGGGTATGGGCTCCGAATGCCGACGGTGTATTTTTGGTAGGCGATTTCAACGAGTGGAAAGAAGATCTGCCTATGAAACGCGTGACCGACGGAGGAATATTTGAAATATTCTGTTCAAAAGAAAATATCAAGGCGGGGCAAAATTACAAATATCTGATACTTAACGGTAACAGAAGGCTATATAAAGCCGACCCGTATGCGTTTTATGCCGAGTGCCCGCCGAATACGGCTTCGGTTGTTTACGATATAGCCGCGGTAGAAAATTACATCTGGCGGGATGCGGGATGGCTCGAATATAGAAAAAATACATTCGGAAGCGGAACGACAGCTTACCCTCTGAATATCTACGAGATCCACGCACTTTCGTGGAAGCGTGACGAAAACGGCTCTCCGCTTCAGTGGCGACGGCTTGCCGATGAACTTGCCGCTTATGTAAAGCAGATGGGATATACACATATCGAGCTTATGCCGATAGCTGAATTTCCGTATGAAGGTTCGTGGGGATATCAGGTAACGGGCTACTATGCACCTACCTCAAGGCTTGGTTCGCCGACGGATTTGTGCGCCTTTGTGGATACGCTTCACACAGCGGGTGTGGGAATCATACTTGATTGGGTTCCTGCGCATTTTCCGAAGGATGAATACGGACTGTATGAATTTGACGGGAAACCGCTCTATGAATATCAAGGCTCCGACAGAATGGAGCACGAGGGATGGGGGACGAGACGTTTCGACGTCGGACGAGAGGAGATACAGAGCTTTCTGATCTCGAACGCGACCTTTTGGATAAAAAACTACCACATAGACGGTATACGGGTCGATGCCGTTGCATCTATGCTCTATCTTGACTACGATAAGCGCCCCGGGGAATGGGTGCCGAATGTTTACGGAGACAATAGGTGCCTTGAGGCTGTCGCGTTCTTCAAGAAGCTGAATGCGCATATAAACGGAATGTATCCGGATGTTATGATGATAGCCGAGGAGTCTACTGCGTTTGCACATATTACGGGATCGGAGCACGACGGACTCGGATTTACCTACAAATGGAATATGGGCTGGATGAACGATATGCTTTTCTATGCTGAAAAGGATCATATATTCAGAAAATATCATCACGAAAAGCTTACATTTGCATTGACATACGCTTTTGAGGAAAATTATATATTGCCTATATCTCACGATGAGGTCGTACACGGCAAAAAGTCTCTCATAGACAGAATGCCGGGCGATTATTGGCGAAAGTTTGCGGGCGCACGCGCACTTGCGGCTTTTATGATGACTCATCCGGGCAAAAAACTCAATTTTATGGGCAACGAAATAGGTCAGTTTCGGGAATGGGATTTTGAGGGACAGATCGAGTGGTTCTTGCTTGACTACGAAATGCACGCAAAGCTTCAATTTTACTACGCCGAGCTGAATCATTTCTATCTTAAGAGTCCGCCACTTTGGCAGTCAGATGACTCCTGGGATGGGTTTCGCTGGATAGACGCGGATAATAAAGAGCAGAGCATATTGTCATACATTCGTCGCGACAAGGATGGAAACGAGCTGTTGGTGATCGTTAATCTTACCCCGGCCACATATCATAATTTCAAGGTCGGCGTCAGAACATACGGCGAATACCGTGAGGTGCTCAATTCAGACAGCGAGAGCTTTGGCGGAAGCGGAGTTACGAATAAAGATAAGCTTTATTCGTCAAATGTGCCATTCAACGGATGCCCGTATTCCATAGAGATATCGGTTCCCCCGCTTGCCGCATCCGTATTTGAAGTCGTTCCGCAGACGCCGCCGAAGCTCCGCAGAGCCGCCGAAAAGGCATTTAAGCTCTCTCATAAGCCCGTAAAGGTCTAAGGCGCACACCGCCGTATATCGCTATTGTTAGATACAAGCATACAGGCTCCGCTTACCGTTGCGCGAGCGCTGTGTCGATTTGACAAATTCGATTAATATCATAAACGTTATAAATTTGATAAAAATAGGAGGATGACCAAATGACCGCAGCAGGCTTGATCTTTTCCAATATTCACGATAAGAATCTGTCCGAGCTGACACGCTACCGTACTATGGCAAGTATTCCGTTCGGGGGAAGATACCGATTGATAGATTTTGCGCTTTCCAATATGGTAAATTCCAACATAACAAAGATAGGTATCGTTACGCATTATAATTATCAATCTTTGCTTGATCATATCGGCACAGGTAAGGATTGGGATCTTGCGCGTCGCTCCGGCGGCATAAAGATACTTCCCCCGTTTATCAACGCTTATGAAAACAAGACTTGCGCCGGTATTTATAAAACAAGGCTCGAGGCACTTCTCGGTGCCGTCGGTTTTGTTAACCGATGTACGGAGGATTATATCGTGCTCTCGGATTGCGATGTTATATGCAATATAGATATTTCAAAGGTGATCAATGAACACGAAAGAAGCGGTGCCGATATTACTATCGTTACAAAACGAATTAACGCGTCGGAGTACACACTTTCAAGTGACGTTACTGTTGTGAAGGAAACTGCGACATCGGGCGACGCAGGCAGGATTACGGCTTTCTACGAGTACAACAGGGCCGTAAGCGGTGTGATAGATATCAGCACAAATATTATGGTAATGAAGAGGATATATCTTCAAGGTATTTTAAATGAAGCCGAGGCGAACGGATATCATAGCTTTCACCGTGATATAATTGCGGCAAGGCTCGATAACGCAAATTTCAGAACCTATCGATACGATGGTCCTTACGCGCTTATGCGCTCATTGAAGGATTATTATGCTTGTTCTATGAAGCTTCTCGGTGGCGAGCTGCGTCACGGTCTGTTTGGAATATACGGCAGACCCGTGTATACCAAGGTGCGCAACTCCCCGCCCACTGTTTACGCTGCCGATGCGGACGTGAAAAATTCTCTTATCGCCGACGGTTGCATCATCGAAGGGAAGGTGGAAAATTCTATAATATTTCGCGGCGTTCATATCGGCAAGGGAACGAAAGTCAAGAACACCGTGCTCTTTCAAGATTGTTTTGTCGGCAGTAATGTGTTTCTCAATTGCGTGCTCGCCGATAAAAATGCCGTGATCAGAGACGATCGTATGCTTTCGGGTCACGATACTATGCCGTTCTTTGTTAAAAAGGGAAGCATCATTTGATGTTTGTGGGCTTTCGCTGTTTATCTGCATGGCATTATTTATTAACTAACGTGAGGTTTTATTATGACTAAAGAAAAAACGAAAATATTATTTGTGGGCGCGGAGGCTATGCCATTCGCATCGACCGGCGGGCTCGGCGACGTTCTGGGCTCTCTCCCGGCGGCACTTCAGTCCGAGTATGGAGATGAGGCTGACATCCGAGTCGTGCTTCCGCTTTACGGCATGATCGGTGAAGAGTGGAGAGGAAAATTAAAAGATGTTGCTGTTTTTGAAGTGCCGCTGGCTTGGAGACGGCAATACTGCGGTGTTAAACAGTTGACAAAGGATAATGTGATATTCTATTTTATAGACAACGAATATTATTTTAGACGTGACCGTATCTATGGATATTTTGATGACGGAGAAAGGTATGCGTATTTTTGCCGTGCTGTACTTGAAATGCTGCCGCATATAGAATTCTGTCCAGATATTATTCACGCACACGATTGGCAGGCGGCTATGTCGATAGTGTATCTTAATTGTAAGTATCGTCATATCAAGCAGTACGCGCCGATAAAGACGGTATTTACGATACACAATATCGAATATCAGGGGAAATACGATTTCTCCATTCTCGGTGACGTATTTGATCTCGGAGAGAACGATCGTTCTTTGATGGAATACGACGGATGTATAAATCTTATGAAAGCTGCCATTGAATGTGCAGATGTGGTAAGTACGGTCAGCCCAAGATATGCCGAAGAGATCAGGACACCGGAATACTCGCATGGGCTTGACAATATACTCAACACATATTCTTTCAAGCTTTGCGGCATACTTAACGGCATAGATTACGGCTATTATGATCCCGAAAATGATCCGGTATTGAAAAAGACCTATTCCGCAGATTTTCAAGAGGGAAAATACGCCGATAAGAAAGCGCTTCAAAGCGATCTCGGACTTCCGGAAAATGAGGATATTCCTGTTTTAGCGATAATTTCTCGACTTGCATCGCATAAAGGGCTTGACCTTCTGACCGAAATAGCGTATAATTTAATAGGGGAGGACGACGTTCAGCTTATTTTGCTCGGAACGGGAGAGGCACGATTTGAAGACTTTTTCCGTGGGCTTGAGACGGCGTACCCCAAAAAAGTAAGAGCCCTTATAAGATATGACAGAGAACTTTCGAGAAGAATATATGCGTCGGCGGACATATTCATTATGCCGTCGAAGAGCGAGCCCTGCGGTCTTTCGCAAATGATAGCGTCACGCTACGGTGCGATTCCCGTTGTGCGAGAAACGGGCGGACTCTTTGATTCGATCAAAGGATATTGGGAGTGCGACGGGGAGATAAAAGGTAACGGATTTACCTTTGCGAATTATTCCTCAGCGGAGCTTCTCGACAGGACGAGAGCCGCAGTGGCATTGTGGCGCGACTCGAACAAACGACGGAATTTCGTCAAGAAAATAATGGAGACGGATTTCTCGTGGAGCGCATCTGCAAAGGAGTATATCGAAATTTATACTTCCTTGCTCAGACGAAGATGAACTCAAATATTAAAGCATACCGAAAGGGTTTTCTGAATGGAACAACAAAATAAAATAAAGCTGAATATCGAGACAAAGCTTTCGAGAAATTTCGGCTGTTCACCCGATGAGGCGACCAGGGAGCAGATGTATAAAGCAGCGTCTATGACGGTTAAGGAGCTTCTTGCGGAAAAACGAGGGCAGTTTAACAAAAGGGTTAACCGAGAGGGCGCCAAGCGCGTTTACTATATGTCGATGGAATTTTTGCTCGGAAGATCGCTCAAAAACAATCTTTGTAATCTCGGACTTGAAAAAGAGTATCGAGAGGCACTTGCGGAGATGGGTTTTGATCTTGACGAGCTTTATGAATGTGAGCCCGATGCGGGACTCGGAAACG
This sequence comes from uncultured Lachnospiraceae bacterium, assembly GCA_964653575.1. Classification (GTDB taxonomy): domain Bacteria; phylum Bacillota; class Clostridia; order Oscillospirales; family CAG-272; genus HGM12650. Next base: position 130,069 of record CAZZFP010000001.1, on the reverse strand, counting down.
GCGGACTCGGCAGACTCGGCGCGTGTTTTCTCGACTCGCTTTCTTCGCTTGAATATCCTGCGGTGGGATTTTCAATCTGTTATGAATACGGACTTTTCAAGCAGAAGATCATAGACGGCTTGCAGGTCGAGCTTCCCGACGTTTGGTTGCCGGGCGGCGAGGTCTGGTTGATACCGAGAACAGACCGCATATATACCGTAAGGTTCGGCGGCGAGGTAAAGGAAAAGTGGGAGGACGGCAGACTCGATATTACCTACGAAAACTGCGAGGTGGTCGAGGCGGTTCCTTACGATATGATGATATCGGGCGGCGCTTCCGAGGCGGTCAGCCAGCTGAGGCTTTGGCGTGCGAGAAGCACCGAGAGCATCAATATGGGACTTTTTACTCAGGGACAGTATATAAGGGCTCTTGAGGAAAGCAACAACGCCGAGATAATCTCCAAGGTGCTCTATCCCTCAGACAATCATATTGAGGGCAAGCTTCTTCGCCTTACTCAGCAATATTTTCTTGTTTCCGCATCCTGTCAGAGCATCATAAGGGATCATCTTGCGGTCTACGGAACGCTTGACAGCTTTGCGGATAAGGTGGCTATTCATATAAATGATACTCACCCGGCGCTTTGTATTCCGGAGCTTATGAGGATATTTATCGACGATTATCATTTTTCATGGGAAAAGGCTTGGGGGCTTGTCACACGGACGGTGTCGTATACCAATCATACCGTAATGCCCGAGGCGCTTGAAATGTGGTCGGAGGATCTTTTCCGCTTCCGCTTACCGCGGATCTATACCATCGTAAAAGAGATAAACGAGCGGTTCTGTAAAGAGGCTTGGCAAAGATTTCCCGGAAATTGGGCGCGAATTTCAAAGATGAGCATCATCGGATACGGGCAGGTAAGAATGGCAAATCTTTCGGTCGTCGGATCGCATCGCGTAAACGGTGTATCTAAGCTTCATTCGGATATACTCAAGCAGGATACCTTTCTTGACTTCTACCGTATGTATCCCGACAGATTTACCAATGTTACCAACGGAATAGCGCACCGACGCTGGCTGTGCTATTCAAATCCAAGGCTTGCCTCGTTGCTTGATGAATGTATAGGCATAGAATATAGGAAGGACCCGTCAAAGCTTGAGGACTTTCTTGAATATTCGGATGATCCCTCGGTGCTTGAACGGCTTCGCGTAATAAAGCATCGGAACAAGGAGGATTTTGCCGAGTATATCAGGAAAAAGACGGGCGTGTCTCTTAACACGCATTCCATCTTTGACGTTCAGATAAAGCGACTGCACGAATATAAGCGTCAACTTCTAAACGCGCTCAATATCATAGGCCTGTATCTTGATCTTAAGGAAGATCCCAATATGGATTTCCGACCTCAGACCTTTATATTCGGCGCGAAGGCGGCACCCGGTTATCATATGGCAAAGGAGATCATAAAGCTCATTTACTATATCGACCGAGAGATATCGTCGGATCCTGCAATAAAAGACAGGCTAAAGGTGCTGTTTCTTGAAGATTATAACGTAAGTATGGCTGAATCGCTCATCCCTGCGACGGAGGTAAGCGAGCAGATATCTCTTGCGGGTAAGGAAGCGAGCGGTACGGGATGTATGAAGCTTATGATCAACGGTGCTTTAACGATAGGTACACTTGACGGTGCCAACGTGGAGATGTGTGCCGCTACGGGTATTGAAAATATGTATATTTTCGGTCTTAACCGAGATGATGTCAATGACCTTTGGGAAAAAGGCTACAATGCTATGGATTATTATTCTAAAAACGATCGCATCCGACGCATAGTCGATGCACTCAACAGGGGCTTCGGCGGAGAATCCTTTGCCGAGATATCCACCTACCTTATCGCGGCGCACGGGATCGCCGACCCGTATATGTGTCTTGCGGATTTTGATTCTTACCATATGATTCATCGGCGCGTCGCAAAGGAATACGGCGACACGGTGCTTTGGAACAGGATGTCGCTCGTTAATATTGCCAAAGCAGGGCATTTCGCGGCGGATCGCAGTATAAAAGAATATGCCGAGAGGATATGGCGTCTCTCTCCTGTTCACAGTGACAATAAAAAATGATCAAGGGCTGATAAAACAATGCTTGCAAAACTTTATGAAGACATCTGCGGCAACGCAAGACCGCAGATAAAAAAATATTCCGCGATGTTGGGAGAAGCCTCGGATATCGGGGCTTTTCCGTGCGGAGACCGTATTCTTATTTCCATATGTGTGCCGCGCACACTCGGGGCGACACGTGTAGTTATCAGAATGAACCGTGACGGCGACGCGACGTGCGAACACGAGATGTCATTTTTAAAAACCTCGCTCGGCATCGATGTGTATGAGATCGAACTTGATACCGAACTTATGACGAAGGGCTCGGCAGACGGTCTGTTTTACTATGATTTTGTTTTTTGCTCGGACGGAGGCAAAAGAATATTGTATACGGACAGCTTGAACAACGTTGATTTTGAGCTTTCGGAAAACGAGGGCACAAAATTCAGGCTTACCGTCTATGATAAGGATTACAAAACGCCGGAATGGTTTGGCGGCGGCGTGATGTATCAGATATTTACGGACAGATTTTACAGAGGAGCGGGAGACGCTCCGCTTCGGGATGATGCCGAGCTCGATTCCGATTGGGATAACGGTATCCCTCAGTTTGCCGAAAGAGCGGGAGATACCGTCTCCAACAACGTCTTTTTCGGTGGCAACCTGTGGGGTGTTTGTGAAAAATTGCCGTATCTCAGGTCTCTCGGCGTTACTGTCATCTACCTTTGCCCGATTTTTAAGGCGTATTCAAATCATAAATATGACACGGGCGATTATCTTACAATAGACCCTATGTTCGGTGGAGACGAGGCTTTCAAAAAGCTTGTTCGCGATGCAGGCGAGCAGGGCATTAAGATAATCCTTGACGGTGTTTTTAATCATACGGGAGTTGACAGTATATATTTCAATAAATTCGGAACCTATGATTCCATCGGAGCTTATCAATCTCGGGAGTCCGAGTATTATCGCTGGTATAATTTTAAACAGTGGAAAGAGTCATACGAGGCGTGGTGGGGTATTGAGATACTTCCGAGACTTGACCATTCGTTTGAGCCTTGCCGCAGGTTTTTTACCGGGTCTGACGGAGTAGCGGCAAGATATATCAAAATGGGCGTTGCGGGATGGAGGCTTGACGTGGCGGACGAGCTTTCTAACGATTTTCTTGATGAGCTGAGAGATACCGTCAAAAAAGCATCGGACGGAAAAGCGGTTATTATCGGAGAAGTGTGGGAAAATGCCGCAGATAAAATCTCGTACGGAGAAAGGCGCAGATATCTGAGAGGCAGGCAGCTTGACAGTGTGATGAACTATCCGCTGAGAAGTGCCGTGATCGATTATGTTTGTATGAAGGATGCTGCGATACTTGCGGACACTTTGACTGAACTTTGGTCATCTTACCCGCGTACCGTTTGCGATTCGCTTATGAATATAGTGGGTACTCACGATACCGAGCGTATACTTACGGTGCTCGGTGGCGTCGAATCGTTCGGAAAGACCAACAGGGAACTGTCCGTTATGAAAATGTCATCGGAAGAGTACTCTACAGCCAAAAAATTGCTCAAGGTGGTTTCGACCATTCAATATACGGTGTTCGGTATCCCGTCCCTTTACTACGGTGACGAAGCGGGAGTCGAAGGCTATCACGATCCCTTCTGCCGCAGACCGTTTCCTTGGAATAACGCCGATATCGAGCTTACAGATCATTACCGACGACTCGGTAAGATAAGGAGCGAGCATAAAGCTTACGACAGAGGCGACTACAAGCTTCTTAAGTTCGAAAGAGGGCTTATAGCGTTTATGCGAAGCTCGCTCGACGGAAATGATACCGTTCAGACTATTGCCAATGTCGGAGAGGGCAATGAGGGGCTTGCGTCGGTGCTTGCCGATGGTAAGAAATATATCGATTTATTAACGGGTGATGTGTTTACTTCAAGATCAGCGCTTGAGTCCGACAGAGCTGTGGTACTTTATTCTGAATGTACAGAACCGTGTTGCTCGGGCGAAGGCTCGGCGGGCGGGTCTGATGTTTAATAGTGATATGAAGGGAGAACGGATATGACATTTGCATATGCAGTACGTTTTATAAATCGTGCCCCTTTGTCTTGTCGTGAATCTCCTCCGTCTCTGCTGAGGCTTAAACTTCTTTTGCGCTTGCTCGGAGATCCTCAGCAGAAAACGAGCTACATAACGGTGGGGGGAGATCGAGAGGCGGATACCTTAAAGCTGATATCTGAGCTCGTGAGCAACGGCGGATACGGAGCACTTGCCGTTGACGCCTCGCGTATAAGATCCGATCCGTCGGAATGTATAACGGTAAATTGCCGACCTGTTTTGCCTTTGGAGTTTGCACGGGCAGTCGGAGAGGTGTATTGTGCCGCACAAAAGATAAAACGATCTTATGATTCGATCGCCGACGGAGCGGACGGGAGCGATGGTGTCGATGCGGTTACGCAGATATTTTCCGCAAGGGGAATATCTCCCGAGCCTACCGCAGAGGAGATAATCGTGGCGACGGCGGCGGTGCTCTCAAAGGAAAATGGATGCAGGATCAGTATACTTCCCGTTATGTTCGGCGGAAGGAACTCTCCCTTGAACGCTCTTCCGTTGCCGTTGGCGTGCTTTGTTTGCTCGCTATCGGAACAAAATTGTTCCGATATTTTGTCAGCCTTGATAGTGAGAGGAGTAAAAGAGGTCGTTACGGAGCCTCAGCTTCCCGCAGTGCTTTCAAGGATCTCGCAAAATTGTGCCGATTCCGGTGCACGTCTTACAGTAACATTGAAAAGCGAAATAAATGTTCTCAAAAAGACGTTAAGGCTTACGGAGTTTACATATAAAGACGAAGGCGTATTGACGCTTATGACTCCCGTAACCGAGCTGGTCAATAAAGCTTGTGCCGTCGTGGAGCTTGCATGGATATTATCGAGAAACGGTTTTTCGATAAGCTTCGGATCGGTAAAAAAAAGCATCGGCGCGTATCGTGCGGACAAAAGGACTGATATATGCACGATCTCGGCAGAGCCTGCAATATTTGTAGCAAGCACCGAAGCATCCGGAAACTCGATACTTGATGTGCTTGCCGCACTCGAAGAGCTTAGAGTACACCTCGGAGGGACGTTTTATTTATTCGATATGGGACTCGGCTTTGAAGACGCGCACATCGTTATGAGACATATGACGGAGAACTGCGGCAGATATTACGATCGTATTACCGTAGTATGCCAAGAGGGGAGCGGATTCCGCGGATATACGGATAACGAGCATATCAAACTTGAGTATACCGATTTATCATTGACCGATATCGTGTCAAAGCTTTCTGCGCGTGATACGGTACTTTGCTTCTTCTCATCGGACCGGCTCGAAAAGCAAACGGATAAGCTGCTTGTTGCCATTGAAAGAAAAAACGTCGGACGGTCAAAGACTTATCCGACGTAAGAACCCGAATGTGATATTCAATATGACATAATGATATAAAAAATGATAAAAAGGTCTGTTGCCGTGTTACCGCAAGCAGACCTTTTGTCGTTTTTTGATGGCTTATTTTCTGTAATAAGTATAATGCGCTATAACGGTACGCTCGACACCGCCGTGCTCAAGATCGGGAGCCGTAAGCACAACGCCGTCGTGAGACATCAGCTCCCACGCAGACAGATCGTCTATCTTTGCTCTGAAAACAATATCGGCAGATGCAAAAACTATAAGCTCATCATCACGTATATTTATACCACCGTTATGCCCTACGACCTCGTCAACGCCGTCGTGGTTTTCGGTAACGTATTTGATGTGTTGACCGTTGATCTTCTTTGCCATATCGCGTTTGTATCGTGGGCTGTCGGGATTTTTGCTTTTTATCCAAAATTTAAATGCCTTTCCAAGTATACCCATAGATCTCGCTCCTCTCGCAAAATTGCTGATATTTATGCGTTCTTTCCGTACAAAAATGCACGGGTCTCTTCGTATTCCTTCGCAAGCTCCAGCGCTTTCGGAGAGCTTTTATCAAAGCCCTTCTTTTTTATTCCGCGAAGGAGTATGTTTTTCGGAGTGTCCTCCGGATCTATAAGCTCGAGCGCGTCGGTAGCGTATCCGTTCATCTTCATTCTCATAAGCCTCAGCGCATCGGTGGCGGCATCGCAGAATTTTTGACGAAGCATAGAGTGTTCGGCTATGAAGTCGAGCGTGGGGCAATCGAGCTTGTGATTGAGCTCGTGATGACAGCACGGGGTCGATAGGATGACCTCGGCATCTTCGGCTATCGCCTTGTCTATAACGATGTCGGTTGCCGTATCGCAGGCGTGAAGCGATACTACAAGGTTTGGGTGCTTCGGAGGTGTATATTGACTTATGTCACCGCAGATAAATGTCAAGCCGTCATATCCGAGCTTTTCGCTCGTTTCGGCGCAGTATGATATTACGTCGGGCTTCAGATCAACACCGTGCATCGTAACATCGCGCTTTAGAACGTTGGCAAAATAGTGATATACCGCGAAAGAAAGGTAGCTTTTTCCGCAACATAAATCGAGAATAAAAAGTTCGCCGTCGGCAGGAAGATATTTTGTGATATCTCTTATATGCTCAAGAAAACGATTTATCTGACGAAATTTTGATTGCTTTTTGTCATATACCCGTCCGTTCTCATCGCTGACTCCGAGCAATTTAAGAAAGCTTTCGGAACCGTCAAGAATATACTGCTTTTTACGGTTGTTCTCACTTTCCGAAGCCTTTACTTCGGTCGGCGTATATTGCATAAGCTTTGCGAGTCCCTTGACGGTGATCTTGCCGTTCTTTGAACGTCTTAATTCACATTCACCTGCTGAAGAGATGATATTTATTTGGGAAAAGTCCTGCGCAAGCACCGATACGCTCTCGGTCACGTTGCTGTCTGCAAGCGAAAGATTTTTATGAATAGCTTTATTATCGCTTTTGAAGGTCTCTGCCTGTACTACTGCCTTTCCCGAAAGCATTTTGCCTGTTAAAACGGTTCTTATTACGGTCTTATCATTCGGTTTGGAAAGTATTGCTTTCTTCAGTGTACCGTCAGCGGCACATTTTGTTATCGCCTCGGCGACGCTGAAATATATTTCGGCGGGGGTTTTCTCCGTAACTGACATAATTGGGGCTACTCCTTGTCGTTTTTTCTGCGAAAGATGGCTTATCGGTTGTCACCGTCGTCGTTATCGTTGTCGCCCTTGTCTCTATCGGGACCGTTGGCGGCGTCTGCCGATTTAACCTTTGCTTTAAAGGAAAATTTGCTTTCTTTCTTATTCCAAAGTCTGACTATATTTGATCTGTGCATAAATATTACGCACGCCGAGATCAGAAAGGCAAAAATCACTGGCAGTCCGGGTCCTCTGAGTCTTGAAAGAAGTAATGGGAACATCATCATAGCCATTATTGAACCGAGGGAAACGTATTTTGTCCCTGCCACTATGATTATAAAGACCGTAAACAATACCAGGAATATGGGTGGATCGAGCATAAGTATGGATATGCCTGCGGCAAGCACGCCCTTTCCGCCTTGAAATTTGTAGAATACGGGGAATATATGTCCGAGCACGCAGAAGAGCGCCGCGCCGAATGAGCCGATATTGCCGAGCAAAGCATATCCGATCGCTACGGCGATGACCGTCTTCAACGAGTCGCCGAGAAGTGTAAATATTGCTCCCTTCTTACCGTAAACGCGATACATATTTGTAAGTCCCGCATTTCCGCTTCCGTATTTGCGTATGTCGTCTTTGTATAAGACCTTGGACGCTATCAGAGCAAAGTTAAGGCTTCCGAGAATATACGGAATGATCATTATCGCAAGCCACATAAGGACGTAGACTACATACTGCCAGGTCTCGTAATTTCCGTTCACGGTACTCTTTGTAATCTCTCCCCAGAGTCCGTTGTTGAGGAATTCCAAGAACGGATGTGCGGATGAGGCTGTCGCGTCGGCGCTACCCGCGGCGTCGGTAACGGCGTTTGTGATCGCTTCGGTAACACCTTCGGCGTCGGCTTGCAGATGCTGTATTATTGATCCGGATAACATTTGTCGATATTTCCTTTCCTAATAACTTATTGTTGATAGGACTCGTAGCCCCAATGGCAGAGTTCTCTGCGTTTTATGAGTTTTTGAACAGGCGGCGTCTGCGTTCGGCGCGCGCGGCGCGGTTGAGCCGATTTTGCTCGTCTAACGTATCCTTAACCGTTATGATGTCGTTCTCGATATCCGCGATAAAGGAATAGCCTTCCTTTATCTCCTTCAAGTATTCTTTGTCCGTTTCATAAATATTGTTTTCGTCATCAAGGCATACGGCTATGTTGCCTTCGATGCGATCAAGAGTGAGCTTGATCCCATATTTGTTTTCCATAATCATTTAACCATCGAACTTCTATCATTTTGTGCATATGTCAAGCGACATACATAAACAGTATAACATAATTGATTAAGAAAGGCAAGTGCAAAAAGTAAAAACTTTTTGAGCATTGCCAAAATTTACCCGTATGAGATTTATTCAGCCTATATATTCGGTTTCGATGCGTGCGTCAGACCAACCGAGCTTTGGCGCGGAGCCTTTTTCACAGATTCTGAAATAAAATGTGTCGGGATCGTCTTTTGCCGACGTACGATATATATCTATCTCGGAGCCGAAATGAGCCTCATGCGCCCAGCTGATCGAAACGGCTTTTATCCGTCTCTTTTCGATATCGGGAATGTAATTGCAGAGCATATTCGGATAATTTGTGTTATTCATGTGCATATTGCAGTCGATATCGGAGTAGACGATCTTTTTTTCACCGACTTTTACGGCTTCGTCGATATCGGGTATGCGAAACCTTATCGGTGTCGAGATCTCTATCGGCGGTTCACTTTCAAATCCGAAATCCTGATCTTCGATACGCTCCATTTTCATAGTTTTGAGATTTATAAGTGCCCATATGGAATAAGCCGCGGCGACAGTCCTTCCGTCTTTTGTTATTTCAAAGCAACGGTTGAAAGCGTATCCTTTTGAGAGGGAAGTCCAAGTCGTTACGGAGATGTTCTCGCAGTATTTTATGGGCTCATACATCTCCACTGCCAAACGGCTCAGCACAAATCCGAGGCCGAGCTCGTCGCGCAGACGGTCAAACGAAGGACCTACGGCGAAGAAATGCTCGTTCGCCGCTTCCTGAAGATATCTGAATATTGCCGACGGGCTCACTATGCGAGAGGCGTCGATATCGTGAAACGCCGTTTTGAAATCTAAACTGAATTTCATATTTTTGATCTTTCTCGTAAATAGGTTAAAATAAGTTAAAAAAATTAAAAAAGCTCCATATAGTAAAAGTCGGTCTCGGAACCGTCTCCATCAAGAGACGGACCGAGGCCAACGATCTTACGTTTAGATTGAATTTATGCCTTGTTTTCGGAACCGAGAACGTTGATGATCTTGTGCTTGACCATATTCTTGACTTCCTGACGTCCTACCGTGAGGTAAGTTCTGGGGTCGAATACTTCGGGCTGATTAGCAAATACTCGTCTGATACCTGCTGTCATGGCAACACGGATATCGGAGTCGATGTTGATCTTGCAGACCGCCATCTTTGCTGCCTCACGGAGCTGTTCCTCGGGAATACCGATAGCGTCGGGCATCTTTCCGCCGAGCTCGTTGATCTCTTTTACGAACTGCTGAGGAACAGATGAAGCGCCGTGGAGAACTATCGGGAAGCCGGGAAGCTTCTTTTCGATCTCGGCAAGAATGTCAAAACGGAGCGGAGGGGGAACGAGAATACCCTTCTCGTTTCTCGTGCATTGATCTGCCTTGAACTTGAACGCGCCGTGGGATGTACCGATAGCGATAGCAAGGGAGTCAACGCCCGTACGAGCTACGAACTCTTCAACTTCCTCGGGACGTGTGTAGGAAGAATCCTCTTCGCTTACTTTTACGTCGTCCTCGATGCCTGCGAGCTGACCGAGCTCGCCTTCTACTACTACACCGTGTGCATGAGCGTACTCAACTACCTTTTTGGTAAGTGCGATGTTGTCCTCGAAGGAGTGATGCGAACCGTCGATCATAACCGAGGTAAATCCGCCGTCGATGCAGGATTTGCAGATTTCGAAATCTGCGCCGTGGTCGAGGTGAAGTGCTACGTTGATTCCTGTGTCTTCAACAGCAGCGTGAACGAGATCCATAAGGTATGCGTGCTTTGCATACTTTCTGGCACCCGCAGATACCTGGAAGATAACAGGGGAGTTTGTTTCCTGAGCCGCCTCGGCGATAGCTTGGATGATCTCCATATTGTTGATGTTGAATGCGCCGACAGCGTATCCGCCGGCATACGCCTTCTTAAACATCTCTTTTGTTGTAATAAGTGCCATTAGAGTTTATCTCCTGTCTGAAATTTTAATTATTCGATATAATTGTACCTCATTACATCGCATTTGTCAACATCAACATAACAACAATTTGTTAATTTTAACCTTATGCTACCATATTATACACAAATTTATAATTTTTGATATGGAAATGACTTTGTCAGGTAAGTGATTGCCCACCGGTCTTGGCACTTGCGGCAGGAGGCGCGCTTTCGCTCGGCTGAGGTGCATTTATGTCGTTTGGGTCGAGCATTACGGTGACGGGGATCGGCGAATATTCACTGAGTCCGAAGCTTACGGCGATGGCGTTGTTTACCGCTATCATCATATCCTCGTCAAGATGTCCCATTTTTTCCTTAAGACGACGCTTATCAAGTGTTCTTATCTGCTCAAGCAGTATGACCGAGTCCTTGGCAAGCCCGACGTCCTCGGCGTGTATATCGATGTGAGTGGGAAGTCTTGTCTTTCCCATTCTGGAAGTGATCGCGGCGGCGATCACGGTCGGACTGTGCCTGTTACCTACGTCATTTTGAATTATAAGTATAGGGCGTAAGCCGCCTTGCTCCGAACCTACTACCGGACTGAGATCGGCGTAATATATGTCCCCTCTTTTGATGTTCATATCGTTGTTATTCCTTTCGGATTTTATTTTGCGGTTCTTCTTGTTTATATTGTTGACCGTCGGAACGATGCTTAAACACTCCGCAGAGAGCTTGTGCGGCGTTTTTTGAAAGCGCATCGCCATTAACATCATATTTCGACATACTGAAAAATGATATATCAAAGGGCAATTTGGAGCAAAAAATAAATAAATATGATTGAAAATGATAAATAAAAGTAAAAACGCAAAAAATGTTCGCAATAAGTCTACTGCCTTATTGCATTTTTTGTGTAAATATGATATAATTATCATTAAATATACACATTTGCTTAGGCGTTTTGTGTATCCGGGCTTGAAACTTTATTTATGAAAGGATATAAAATTATGAACGGGACAGAGTACAAACCGAGTCAAACCAATCAGCCGTCGGAAGCCAATGAGAAGATCTTGAAGGCTATCGATGAGATCGAAAAGGTCATAGTGGGAAAGAGAACGGAAATTATCCTTCTGCTTACCGCCATGCTTGCGGGATCCCACGTCCTTATCGAGGACGTCCCCGGAACGGGCAAGACAACACTTGCCGCCACGATCGCAAAGGTCGCAGGACTTGAATTCAACAGAGCGCAGTTTACTCCCGACGTAATGGCATCCGACATCACGGGCTTCAATATTTATAACAGGGGAAAGGAAGAGTTTGAGTTCCGTCGCGGACTTGTGATGTGTAATCTTCTGCTTGCGGATGAGATCAACCGTGCCTCGCCGAAAACTCAATCCGCATTGCTTGAGGCGATGGAAGAGGGAAAGGTCACGGTTGACGGAACTACGTACGTGATTCCCGCGCCCTTTATGGTTATTGCAACTCAGAACCCGGCGGGATACATAGGAACATATCCGCTTCCCGAGGCACAGCTTGACCGTTTCGCGCTGAAGATATCTATGGGATATCCTTCTCATACCGAGGAGATCAACATAGTCAAGGCGCGCAGGGGAATAAACCCTTTAGACAAAGTGGAGCGTGTGCTCGATGCAGATGAGCTCAATAAGCTTTGCCTTGCCGTAGATGAGGTGAACGTTGACGATTCGATCTACGCTTATATCGTGGATCTTGTCACCGGTACGAGAACGCACCCGAAGCTTTCTCTCGGAGCAAGCCCGCGTGCCTCTGTCGCCCTTATGAGACTTGCTCAAGCCTACGCCTTTATCAAGGGGAGAGACTATGTACTTCCGGATGATGTCGCAGGTCTTTTCCGCTACGCGATCGCGCACAGGGTCGTACTCAGTCAGGAGGCTAAGCTCGAGAGGATCACGGTGGATGCGGTTCTAACCGAGATCATTCGTACGACAGATGTTCCTTACAAGGGGAAAAGATGACGCTTGCAGATACCCGACCTCAGAGCAAAAATAACTTATATCGGAAAGGTATGGTCTCGGTATGAAAAAGCACAAAAAAAGAGCGGACGCATCAAATTACGATACAAATACGATCAAGCCGCATCGTAAGATATCTCTTACGCGGAGAGTCTGGATCTACTTGGCGGTTTTTGTCTTTGCGCTGGCTTTTACACAAATATTACAATCAAAATCATCCAATATATTCTTTTGGTTTACGGTCATCCTGCCGTTCGGAGCTTTGGCTTACGCGCTCGGAGCCATCGGTGCGTTGAGAGCTTACACGGTCAGTGAGCCTGTGACCGTGGAAAAATGCGAAAGCTATACATACGAGCTCAGGTTTATAAACGAGTCTATCTTGCCGTACCCTTTTGTCGAGGCAATAGTCCGCCTCCCGCAGACAAATTCGGTACGTTGCACGGAGCGTGTTCTCAAAGTCTCTATGGCTCCGTTCGTAAAGTATACCGTAAAGCACGGGGTTGAGTTTCGTTACAGAGGCACCTATGAGCTGGGGATCAGATACATATACGCCTACGACTTTTTCAGAATATTCAGAGTAAGATTGGATATAGACAGTATGTCTCCCGTCTCGGTAATTCCGAGAAGACTTTATATGGAGGAGTCGGCGTTGAGCTCGATCTCGGATTCGGCGGATAAGACCAAAAAATCTCCGTATACTTTCGATAAGCTCGAGGTTAGCGATATAAGAGAATACCGCCCCGGCGACGGTCTTAAAAGTGTCCACTGGAAGTTATCCTCAAAGTCCGATGAGCTTATGGTGAAGGATTATAACACGGGCGTGACGAAAATGACATATGTTTTTTGCGATCTGTCCGCAAGATATCCGAATTTTGAGCCCCAAGAGGCAAAGGATATGAGAAAAAAGCTTACCGATGCCGCTGAGGCGGAGAGTAAGCTTAAAGCCGAAGAGGATGCGCGGGCACGCCGTGAAGCGAGACGTAAGAGAAAAAAGAAGATGAAAAAGGACACTGCCGTAAAGGAAATATCCGACGAGGAGCTTGATGAGTTTACAAAGCGCAGGTCGGCGATCGCCAATGAAGAGACGCACGGCGCCCTCGCACACGGAGAGCGTGAACAGTCCTTGCTTGAGCATGCCGATCGATCGGTGCCGACGGGAACCTTGCGCGCGGACAGTCTCGCGGCGCATATCCTTTCTTCTTCGTCTGATTACGAGGATATAGATGAACTTTGCGCGGATGGCGTGGTCGAGATCGCTTGCGCGGCGGTTATGCGTGAACTTCGCGAGGGTAACTCGTGTTGTCTTGTCTGGTTTGACTCCCGAGCGGTCGAGGGAGCGTTCGGTTATATCCTTGAGACCTTAGAGGATTTTGAAGGGATCTTTAAACATTTTGCCACGGCACCGCTTGCAAAAAAATCAGACTTTGTTACGCGGCTCACGACTATGGTGTCCGATACTCAAGGCGTAAAGCAGATCTTCGTTACCTCTGCGCTTGATCCGGAAGCGGTAGAGGCATTTTGCGAGATGTCTACAAAATCTGTGGATTCGCTGAACTTCGGAAGCACCGAAATAATGTTTTACGAGCCTGAGGAAAAATTCGCCTTTCCGAGCGAAAGAAGGCTTTATATTGAAAATTGTCGCGAGGAGTTGTCGGAAAACGGGCTCAAGCTTTCCGAATATAAGCTCGTCGGCAACGGACTTCGCAGTATATGACACGGGTATATCATTTTATTTATGAAAGGAAAGAAGTATATGCCTGAGAAAAAAAACTATTCGAAGATCGATACGGAAGAGAAAGCTTCCTCGGCTTCCGAGAGCGCCTGTCTTGATGAAGAAGGCGATAAAGAAAAAAACAAAAAAAGCAAAGATGACAAAAAGAATAACGGCGAATCGATGGAAATCTCTTATGACACGAATACCCGCGATCTTATCTGCACTCCCGATAAGGCGGGGCGTGGAAAAGTAAGAGCCCTCATAGGTATGGCTTTTCGCGTACTTGTGATAGCCTTTGCGGTATTTTCACTTGTGTTCTTTTTCTCGGACGCTTTTAAGATCGCGGTGCCGACATCTACCATACTCGGCTATTCATTGTTGATCTGCTTTGTGATCGCTATGATGTTTTCGACGAGAAAGCTTCGGATCCCCGGGGCGATTATTACGGCGGCGGGAACGGCATATGCTTTCGTAAGATTGCCCTTGGCTTTTGGAATCGTGACCTACTACAACGCCGTGCTTCAAAGGCTTATAGATGCCGAGTATTATTCGTATGAGTCATTTCAGATAAAGCTTAATGCGGTCGCGTATTCAGAAGAATACCTTCTTGAGATCGGCGCCGTGGTGATCTGCTTTGTGCTTGCGGCGGTGTTCGTTCCGTTGCTCACAAAGCGTATAACCTTTCCGCGGCTCATTTTGCCGGCTGTTATCAGCGCGGCTATGATAGTGGTAGTCTTTACGTACAATATATCGCGTTCAAATTGGGCTACGAGTATGCTGATAGCGTCTCTCGGCTCTTTGATAGTGATGTACGGGTGCGACAAGATGTTTTCCGGGATCGGAGCATATCAACAGGATGACTCCGATCGGATACTTTTCGAAAATGACAGACCCGAGCTCCCACCGGAGGTGGTGGAGAAGAACGCGCGCCGATCCGAAAAAAAGCAAGTTAAGAATGCTCAAAAGCTTGCGTCGAAGCAACAGAAAGCGGAGCTGCGTGCGCTCAACAAGAAACGTAAGTATGAGGGAGTTACCGTCGATGAAGAGCTATCGAGATATCTGTCCGTCGATAATTCCAAAAAGCGCAAACATAAAGCCGAAAGACATTCGGACGGCGGTATTGATTCAGCTCACACAAGAATGACTCCCGATGAGAAAAAAGCATTTTCGGTTGAACGGAAGAAGGAAAGAGCCGAGCAAAGGCGACAGGAGAGGGAGAGCAAGCGTGCGGTCCGTCGTGGCTTAAACAAGGTACGAAGCTATGATGATGACGTAAGGTGTTCAAGGAGCGCGGCGGGCGGATTCGCCTCTATCGGCGCATTTGTGCTTTTGCTTGCCGTGCTTTTTGTTCCCACAGTAAGTATCGAAAGGCGATTTACAACATTTGAAAAGCTCAGTAAGAGTCTTGACTCATACCGCGAATATATTTCCGCGTGGCTGAGAGGGGATGATCCGATACTCGATGTTATGGATTACGAAAAGAGCAAGGAGAATTCCGAGCCTCACAATACAGATGCTACGCCGAGATATTTTACCGGAGAGACCCTGTTTACGATAACGGCGCAGAATGATGCCAACACATATTTGCGCGGTTGGATAGGTGTTGATTACGAAGACGGATATTGGTATTCCGCTGATGATGAAAGTGTAGCAGAGTATCGGAAGCTGTTCGGCACAGAGTACGATCCGAAGGAAATGATGTTCTGTAATTTTTATAAGCTGATGGATTCGGATGCAGTTGCGAGCCGAGATTATCTTACAAGATACGGCAGTACCGGCAGCAAGTACGGATTTGTATCAATGCTTGTCAATATGGACAGAAAAGAAACGGAAAGTATGTACGTGTATATGCCTTCGTATTACGACACGGATATCGGACTTCTCAATTACGGTACTTTGGATGCAAGCGAGCTGTCTTATGTCAATTATTTTGACGGAATATATGTGGGAAGGGCATTTAAGAAGGCGGCGAAGTATGCCTCGGTGTCCTACGTAACCACGATGAAGAATGGAAATTGGTATAAAAATCTTGCCGATCTTATTGCACAATACAATTACGAAAAATTAAATATACAATCTTACATAAGGTCTCAGATGAGCGGGATTGGCAGTGATACGATTACCTATATTGATTCCGAAACGGGGTATAAAGTAAGTCAGGTAATCAACTCGGGCGGATATATTGTGAAGATATATATGGATGATAAAGGAAATATCGTAAAGACCGAAACGGGAAGCGAACAACAACAGCTCAGCCTTTTTGACAAGTATCGCAGTTATATGACCGACGAAGAAAAAAGCGCGGTCAACTATATTTATTATATTGACGATCTGTATTCGGATTTTGTGTACGATACATACCTCAAATATGACACAAGCAATATAGTTTCATCGGTATTGAACGAAATGATACTTTCGGATATGGACGGCGAATATCTGATCTCGGCGGCACGTCGCTACTCGGCAAATCCCGACACGTATGTGTGCCGTCATCAGATCGTTATGAAGATAATAGATTGGCTTATAGAAAATACCGAATACACTTTAGAGCCTACACTCCCTGCAGATCCCGAGCTTGACGGTGTGGAGAATTTCCTTTCAGTCCAAAAGCAAGGGTATTGTGTTCAGTACGCATCGGCGGTCACGCTTATGCTCCGTCAGCTGGGTATTCCCGCAAGATACGTTGAGGGTTATATAGCAGACGGTTACACATATAACAGAGGCGGCGAAAGCGAGTTCAGATACAGTGCGGTTGTAAAAGACAGCAATGCGCATGCCTGGGTCGAGGTCTGGTTTGATGGGGTCGGATGGATACAATACGAATGTACTCCCGCTTACTATGACGATATGTATTATATAGCCTCAAGTGATGATTCTCAAAATCCGTCACAGGGATCGAGCGGTGACGTCGATATAAACACGCCGGAGGATGATTTTGACGAAGAAGAATATGAGCTGTCACTTATCGCTTCAAGAATGAGCAGCTATTCCGCAAGGGTAGAGAGCATAGGTGATATGCTTGAATCCTGTAAGTCGCTGGTCAGCGAGGATGATCTTTCAAGCTTCGATCTGTTACAGTCAACATATGACGCCTATCTCAAACGTTATAATGATTTGAAAAAACAGCTCGAAGATGCAAAAAGCGGAGCCTTGTCGAAGGATGAGTTCAATTCAAATGCCTTTGTTTCGAATTGTGTTTACCTGTACCACGAGCTTTATGAGCTCGATGAGCTGATAGATCCGCTCGAGATCAAAGCGGCGGAGTATGTAGCGACATTTAATAAGATAAAAGATGCCGTTAATACTGCATTGACAGTGCTTGCGATCGCGGCGGTCCTTGCTACTGTGCTCTTGCTTGCCCGTCACGCAAGAAGGAAGCATATCAGAAAGATAGATGCCGTGATAAATTCTCCTATTTCGGAGGAAAATCGTCGTGATACCGCGACTATGCTGATCGATAAGACCGCGTATTTGCTTAAGATATACGGAAGCGCACCTACCAAGGGCGAGTTTAGACACGAATACGCCAAGAGACTTTCCTTTGAATATGAAACTTTGTTCGGATTCCCGTCCGAATATGCGAACGATGAGGATGTAGTGGCGGAAAGAGCCAAGCTTGCGGATGAAAGGAATGCCGATCACGCAACACGGCGCAAGGCGCGAAAGCTCAAAAAGGCTGTGAATAAGCGTGTACGTTCCGAGGCGAAAAAAGACGGCAGAAAGCTAAATAAGCGTGATCTCGACATAAGCTTCACCGCATCGAGCGTAAGTCAGACGAATATCGGAGATATATTGGATTCGATTGCGGCTGAGGAATTCGGCGGACAGATGACGGAGGCTGAGATCAAAGAGCTTGCAAAATTTTACTTGACGCTTTACCGCGCGTCACACACAAGACTATCACCTGCCGATTGGGTAGTAAGACACTGTCTCAGACATCAAGTCTGAGGCGCTCGAAATCGGCGATCGCAAAAACGGATCTTCTTGCGGTGGATCACATTTTAAGAAGTTTTATGTCAAAATAATCGCTTTGCGATCACCGATTTTGCTTACCGAATAAAGATAAAAAGCTTCTCGGTACTCGGAATATTCCAATGCTTTTGAGCTGTGGAGTATATCGACGTGCCGAGTGCTTTTTTGTTTGTCCTTAAGATATATAACTGTATTTATTACTTGTACCGAAAATGTAAATTTTCAGCATATATACTTGACAAATCGGATTTAATGTTATAAAATATAGGTTGTATTATTACAATGGCTGAGTAGTGTATTGTGATATATGTATGTTCTTTTAAATTCAAATAACTAATAAGGAGGTGCGAAAGAAATGGACACCAAATTACTTGTAGTCGGATTGGTCGCAGGTGTTTGCTGCTTGGCTGTCGGATTGCTTGTCGGTTGGCTTTTGAGAAAGGGCGCCGCGGAGAAAAAGATCGGCTCTGCCGAAGTCGAATCCAAGCGCATTAAAGAAGATGCCGAGCACGAAGCCGAAAGACTCAAAAAAGAGGCTCTTCTTGAAGCAAAGGAAGACATTCTCCGTCAGAGAAACGAGGCAGAGCGTGATATAAAGGAACGCCGCGCCGAGGTCTCCAGAACCGAACGCAGACTTGCTCAAAGAGAAGAAAATCTTGATGCCAAGGAAAAGACGCTTGATACCAAGGAAAAGAACCTCGACAAGAAAAACGACGCTCTCGATCGAAAAAATGAGCAGATGGAAGCCAAAAATCTTGAGCTTGATAAGCTTAAGGTACAGCTCGAAGATGTCATCAAAGGTCATTTGGCAAGACTCGAGGAGATATCCTCTTACACTGCGGATCAGGCAAAAGAAGAGCTGATGTCGAGAGTCGAAGCCGAGCTTCAGTCTGAGATAGCTCAGAAGCTCGATGAATATGAGACACAGTTTAAAGAAGAATCCGAAGCCAAGGCAAAAAACATTCTTTCCCTCGCAATTCAGAGGTGCGCGGCGGATCATGTATCCGAGGCTACCATATCGGTAGTTGCATTACCGTCTGAAGAAATGAAGGGAAGAATAATCGGCCGCGAAGGTCGCAACATCCAGAAGCTCGAGACGCTTACGGGCGTCGAGCTTATTATCGACGATACCCCCGAGGCTATTACACTGTCTGGATTCGATCCCGTTAAGCGCGAGGTGGCGAGAATTGCCCTTGAGCGTTTGATCTCGGATGGAAGAATCCATCCCGCAAGGATCGAAGAGACGGTCGAAAAGGCTAAGAAGGAAGTCGATACACTTGTAAAACAGGCGGGCGAACGCGCAACGTCACAAGCCAACGTACAGGGCATAAACCCCGAGCTGATAAGAATACTCGGACGTTTACGTTACAGAACAAGCTATGGACAGAATGTCCTTCAGCATTCACTCGAGGTTTCTCTGCTTGCCGGAATTATGGCAGATGAACTCGGTGTAGACAGCACACTCGCAAGACGCGCGGGACTTCTCCACGACATAGGAAAAGCCGCGCCGCATAACGTTGAGGGCTCACACGTTGAGATCGGAGTTATGCTTGCAAAACGTTACAAAGAAAGTCGCGAGGTAGTCCACGCGATCGAGGCGCATCACAATGATGTTGAGCCTCAAACAATAATTGCTTTGTTGGTACAGGCGGCTGATGCAATATCGGCAGCAAGACCCGGAGCACGCCGCGAAGATATGGAAAACTATATCAAGCGTCTGGAAAAGCTCGAGGAGATAGCCGAAAGCTTTGACGGAATCGAAAAGGCGTACGCTATTCAAGCGGGCAGAGAACTCAGAGTTATGGTCAAGCCCGAAGAGGTCACCGATGAGGGAATGGTGCTTATTGCCCGTGAAATGGCAGTAAAGATCCAAAATGAAGTAAGGTATCCCGGTCAGATAAAGATCAATGTTATCAGGGAGAGCCGTGCTACGGATTATGCGAAGTAATAAACGATCGCAGATCCTATGTTAAATCAAAAACAGTTATTCAAAATTTAATTAAACTCATATTCCTTGAACGGATTTTATATATATTTTACATAAAACTCCTGAGAGATATTTGGCGAGCGTTCCACTGCTTGCTTTGAGTATAGATTGAATGAGAAAAGCGAACTACCGAGAAGATTCAAGGTAGTTCGCTTTTCTATTTGTATTTTGCTTTTTGATCGATCATCCGATCAATTGATCAAGCTCTTCAAATTCGATCAATTTGCGGTAGTCTCTACGGGTTTATATTTTTCGTAATCCTTGAGCACTGTCTTCTTAAAGAGAGCAGGGCAGTAGAAGGAACTCTGAACCTTTGAGAGCATCTTGCTCGTAAGAGTTGCGTTTTGATTGAATATTATCGGAATCACAGGCATCTGTTCGATGAGAAGCTTCTCCGCTTCGTGAAGAGCTTCGCTCTTTTCAGCGGCAGTTTCTGCGGCAAATGCTTTCTCTATGAGTTCGTTATATGCTTCGTTGTTGAAGCCCGTGATGTGTGTCGGAACGGTGTAGTCACGGTTGTCCATATCCATACCCTGACCGGCAAACTCGTGTGCGAACGGAGCGAGCATAGAGAACGCATCGGACGTTGTAGCAACATAGTCAAGAGCTATAACTTCAAATTCTCCGCTTCTAAGCGTTTCGGCGTAAAGGTCGTCGCAGATATCGGTAGGAGTGCTGTCTGTGTATTTGTAGTAGTCATCGTTGGGGATAACGCCCTTAAGATCAAGCGCTACGTTGAAGCCGAGTGCTTCCCAGGCTGTTTTTACCATTTCGGCTACAAGAACGTGTACCTCATCATACGCGGCAACGGTAATGTTTATCGTATATTCGGAGGTGTTGTAATTGGAAAGAAGTGCTTTTGCCGCATTAACGTCGGCACTTGTTTCAAGAAGCTTTTCTCCTACGGCTCTGAATGACTTCTTAGCCGAACCCTCGTCAAAAAGTCCGTAAGGAACGAGAGCTGTCGCAGCTTTTGCAAATACCACCGCCTCGGCAATGGCATTTCTATCAATGGCAAGTGACAGAGCGTTTCTGACGTTAACATCGCTGAACAGAACGGCGTTTTTGTTGATATTGTTTATCTTAGCTATCAATTCATTGCGTTCTTTGATTTTGTTTTGTTCTGTAACCGTGTACGTGACCTTCTTGGTTTCGGTCTCTGTTTCCGTTCCCGTTTCCTCGGCACGTTCCGACTCTCGGATAGATTCAAGCTCTTCCTCGTAGGTCATAGGAACCTCAAGAATACTTGTTTGCAAGAAATATGTGTGAGTTGAGATAGCATCCGTGATGGTTGCTACATCCTTGTATGTGTTTCTGAGAGACATCGGAATATCACCTACATAGAAGAGCGTACCCGCATCATAAGCTTCTTTGATCTGCTCGTCCGTCATGGAATAATCAACAACGATTCTGTAGGGCGTTACGTATTTGTCGATTTTGTCCTTCTTCTTGTCGCGGAGATAATACTCATTACGTTCAAGTATGAGCTGTTCTTCGCCTTCGGTGTAGTCCGTTTTACGAACCTTGAAAGGACCGCTGCACATCATTGTTGCCGGCTTCTTTGCCCAGTCCTCGCCCTTGGCAACTATCGACTCGGGAAGCGGTGCCAATGCGGGGCTGCAAAGGTTCATAATGAAGGCATCGTAATCTATCTTACCCTCAAAGGTGAACTCTACAACGAGCTGATCGACCGCGTAAACGCCGACTGCGTCAATGGAAACATCACCGTGCTTTGCCGCACGTGCATTCTTTATGTCGTAGAGAAGGCAAGCGACCTCGCTGGAGTTTTCGCAGTTAAGCGCACGCTTGATCGTGTAAACAACATCGTTCGCGGAAAGCTGTGTTGCGCCGTCGCTCCAAAGGGTCTCTTTGAGTGTAATGAGCATCTTGTATTCGTTGGTGTTCTCGTCTTCGATTATCTCGTATTCGTCAACAAGGCTCTTCTTAACTTTTCCGTTGGAGTCAAGTGTAAAGAGTGTGTCGAAAATAAGGCTTACGACCTTAAGAGATGATTCATTGTAAAAAGCATGGATCGGGTCGAGATCATATACGATATCTGTCAGATACATATTGATTATTGCACCGAGATCCTCTTCTTCATCGGGGTCATCTTCTCTGTTACAAGCTACGAGACCGAGCATAGTAACGAGCATCATAGCAAAGCAAAGCAAAAGTGCTAAAAAACGCTTCATCATAGTTTGGTTAATCCTCCTCTATGTATAAGAAAAAATACAGAATAACACGAAGGTGCTACTATCGCCCGAATATTATATCATAGGATGATTTAAAATTCAACGGTTTAAAGCAAACAGTAAAAATATTCGGATATATGCACAATAATCGAGGCCCAAAACTGTGCAATATTTCAGTATATAAGCCTCGAACAATGTGAATGTCTCCGATAGTTTTGCAACTTATGTTAAATATTACTCTATATTATAACGATGAACGCACAAAAAGTCAACGATTGCGGTATTAAATATGGTTTAAGATATTGTTAATTTTCACGAATACCGTATACAACAAAGAGAGGAGCGCCGCCCGGCAAAAATGGTTCGACGGTGGGACAGCGCTCTTTATGTTATTGGTTTCAGTCTTTCAGCACAAGTATCTCGATGAAGGTCAAGACAAGTCCGATAAGGATTCCTTTTGTAAACGAAAGCGCTTCGGTTTCTATTCCGCCGATCACGCCGATAAAACAGATAACACATACTACGGAAGCCGACACCTTCAGCACTCCCTTGACACGCGACGGTATTCTGACTGAAAGCAGCCTGTCAATGAGGATGAGGAGGTACTCTATGAAGAACGGGGCTCCGGCGGTTCCCGTGGCGTCGCAGGCGCCTCTTTTGACGCTTTTTCTTTTGATATTGTTGAGATATAAATTAGAATTCATAATTGACCTCCATTTTTTTGCATTTTGAAAATCGTTGCCGCTGAGTTCTGATTTTGGAATTTGATGAACGCGCAACTTGTTTTTAAGACGATTTCAATATAAAATCTCTCTCCTTAAATGGAAACATTTCCATTTTTGGAAACCTTGTGATTGGATTATACCATATCGAAAAGCGCTTGTCAATACCGAATTTGAAAAAAATCGAAAAAATCACCAAAATCGGAAAAATATTTTGAAAAATCACTTTACAAAATCCAAATTATGTGATATAATAAATCCGCAAACAGAAAAAGCGGTGCCTTTTCCGCCAAAACCGTTTGCCGAAAGGGGAAAATATGGACTACCTTGACAGGATAAAGAAGATAAAAAGTGAAAAAAAGATAACAAATGATGCGCTCTCGGAAAAGACGGGGATACCGCTCGGAACCTTAAGCAAGATACTTGCGGGTATCAGCGATTCTCCCAAATTCGCAAATATAATGGCTATATGCGAGGCGCTCGAGTGCAGCGTGAGCTATATCGTCACGGGTGAAGCGGAAAACAACAATAATTACTATTTAAACGACGATGAGATGGATTTTATAGAGCTTTATCGCGGACTTGATCCTCATTCAACGGAGCTTCTGCGTATGGTTGCGCAGAAGGAGTCGGAGCGTGTCGAGACGGGATCGGCTACTGTGCTCAGCTTCCCGACAAATCAGAGAGAGGCGTTTGCGCCTACGGCTTCGGATCTGAGAGGCTCTGCCGCGGTGGCAAGACCGAAAAACATCGGCTCAAGCAAATATGCTTCATACACGGGGCAAAATTCGGTTCCGCTCAAGCGACGCATATTGCTTTACGATCTTCCCGTATCTGCCGGATGCGGAGTCTTTCTTGACGATGACGCCGCTACCGAGATAACCATTCCCGATACCGCAAAGAGCAGTGATGCGGATTTTGCCTTGAAGATAAGCGGAGACAGTATGGAGCCTAAGTATCGCAACGGAGATCATCTGCTCGTCAGAGCCACCGATTCGATAGAGATCGGCGAGATCGGCGTTTTCGTGCTTGACGGAGAAGGATTCGTAAAGGTCTATGGAGGCGACAGACTTATTTCGCTGAATCCCGCTTACAGTCCGATACTTCTGAAGGAATTTACACAGGTAAGATGTGTCGGAGTCGTTACGGGAAAACTCAAGAAGAAGTAAAAAGAACAAAACAGATCTGCCGATGCAAAAGGTGTTGGAGCTTTTCGATGCCTTGACCTCGGCAGTTTTTTGTAAATTTACACATCGAATCAATAATCATAACAAGCGAAACATATTGTTGTTGTAAAATTCGGTCAATGATATTTCGATATGTTACGGAGGGGCTGTGAAAAAAAGAAGAATATTCAAAAACGGTGATTTGTACAAAAAAGTCGAAGACGAAAAGCAAAAAAGCGTCTCGCGACAACGAAAGCGGGCTGTTGCTGCGTTTGCGTCGATAAATATTTTTGCTTTTTTGATGGTCGCGCTTTTCCCGCTTTACTGTGAATATATGTGGTATGGCGCGGGATCCGATTATCGCGGATGCCTTTTTATGCGTATATTTAAGTTATATTGTCCGTTTTGCGGAATTACGCGCTCGTTTTGGTATCTTATGAGGTTTGACATAGTAAACGCCTTCGTTTTCAGCCCATTCGCGCTTGCGGCTGTTACAGCTTTTGTTTATTGCGACGTAAAAGCCTTTATTTTCCTTATCAAAGGTAAGGAACACATCCTGTATATCAGTCCTTGGATCTCAAAGTTGCTTGTTGCCGTGCTTGTTGTTACGTTTATCGTCCGAAATTTGCTGATCGTGTTTTGCGGATACGATCCGCTCGGCAATATAGGCGATTTTTGGCAAAGTGTATTTTAAAAGAGCTTGCCGTAAAAGATATTGCGAAACGGGAATAAATTGCACTGCGTCAAATTGTACAAATTCGGTATATCGTATTATTATATATTGTACAATGTTTCAAAAAGCTCTTGACTATTTTCACATTTTATAGTATATTTATCTCACAGAACTAAACTGCGAGGTACCGGTTATGAATAATAGATCCCCAAAAGCTCAGAACGAAAAAAGAAAGCGCTTGATGAGTATATTGCAATGCGCGGCAGGTCTTGCCGTGTGTGTTGTTGCTGTCACCGCGCTTTTATTGCTTTTTCCGGGCGATAGTGTCCTTGAGCCGCCTTTGAGACGCGGAGATTACAGTGTATCGGTGCTTCTCAATGTCGATTCGGAGGACGGTTTCGAAGTCACAAGCGAAAACCCGGTCAAGATACGCTCGGGCGAGGATGCGGTATTTAATATAAGCATATCGGAAGGATATAAGGTCTCCGAGGAACAAAGCTCTGATATTGAATACGACGCCGAGGCGGGAACTGTAACTCTTAAGAATGTCAAATATCCTACTACGGCGAAATTTTCCGTAAGACCTCGCAAAAAGCTGACTTTCTCGATCGTAAATGACAGTACCAAGGGAAGCGTCAGCGTTGCGGTCGGTGGATCCGGTACGATCCCCGCGTTGATCGATGAGGATACCGTTATAAAGGTTACGGCAAAGAACAAGAGCGGCAAGACCTTTATGGGCTTTTCGACGGGAGGCACAGTCGCCGACGGCGGCACCGTGGTATCCTTTGCTTCGGAATACGAGTTCAAGCTATCCGATAACATTAAACTCTACGCGAATTATGCCACCGAGGGTGCGCAGATAATCGTATACGACACAAACGGCGGACACGTCGCGGGCTCGACGGGAACGACCGTGTACGTTGAAAACCTTGATAAAAATTATATCTGTCCCAACACCTTGCCTGATCTCGGATATATGGAAAGGGAAGGATATGTCCTTTATTCGTACAATACTGAGGCTGACGGCAGTGGAGAAGCCTACGGTCTCGGATGGAACGTCCCTATTCCCGAAAGCGGTATGCTTAAGCTTTATGCGCAGTGGATGCAGGAGACCCCAGAGACGGATTTTACCTACAAGGTGAGCGGAACATCGGTGTCTATTACCAAATATAACGGAAATGATACCATTGTTGTGATACCGGAAACGATAGGGGGCAAAAAAGTCACCTCGATAGCTGCCAATGCTTTTGTAAACAAAAAGCTCGAAACGCTTGTGCTCGGCAAAAATATTCATTCGGTGCTTTCCGGAGCTTTTACAAAATGTCAAGCTCTCAGCACACTGTATATCTCCGATATGATCACAAGTATGAAGGATGACAGCTTCAGCGGTTGTTCCAATCTGTCAAAGCTTTATGTCAATGCTGTGACAGAGCCTCGGTATACGAACACAAGAAACGGAACATATCAGATAAAATTTGAGCGCCTTATGACGGTACAATCTCCGAAGCTCATCATCGTTGCAGGCTCATCGAGTGCTTACGGAATAGATTCCGCAAGGCTTGAGAGTGCGCTCGGCGATCAATATAATGTTGTAAATTACGGTACGAACCAAGGAACCCCCGCAAGCTTTTATCTTGAATTTATCTCGCACTTTGTTGATGAGGGAGACATAGTCATCCACGCTCCCGAACCTCATAAATATCAGTGGGGATATAACGAGATAAACACCACCACCTGGCAGATATTTGAGGCGGCATACAATGCTTTCAGCTATGTTGACATAAGAAACTATACCAAAATCTTTTCGTCCTTCGCTTCTTTTAACACCTCGAGGGTCTCTATGACAAAAAGAAAGTATGAGGATTATACTACCGAGACCGTAAATCAATACGGAGATTACATAAAATACAAGAAAAATCAAAGCTCAAGTTATATTTCCGGCAGTGTTACCGATAGGTTGAATATGGGATATTTTACGGAGTCGAATATTGCAAATCTTAACCGTTCGTACGGTATGATCTCCGATGCGGGAGGAAAGGTATACGTATCATTCTCCCCGATCAACAAGAACAGTCTTGCGGATGCGTCAAAGTCTCCGATAAGGCAGCTGGAGTATATGAATACCGTAAAGAAAAATTACAACGGTACGGTGATATCCGCTGTGAGCGATTACATTATGCCCGGGCAGTATTTCTATAATTCCGATCTGCATCTCTCCACCGAGGGAAGTCACATAAGGACGGATCAGCTTGCAAAGGATATACTTGCACAGCTCGAAAAAGAAAAGAAATAATATATAATCTGATAAAAAAGACAATCGACAACACAAAGAGGATCTTGGATATATGGATATAATTATTGCACACGCATATAGCTTTTGCTTCGTGATGCTCATAATATTGGCTACATATGTTGTTTTGTATATTTTGAGAAGACGGTACGATAAAGTTCAGAGCAAAACCTGCTTTATCGCGCGGTATGTCGTCACGGCAGTGAACATTTTAGCACACTTTGCCTTGATAGCGTTGGTTATGTATATCGATGCGGGAATGGAGATATTGCTTCTGTCTCTGCTCGCATCCGTGTCCGTCGGAATAGCGGTGGGAGGTGGAATATAAATGGTTTTTAATTCGGTTGAGTTTCTCATTTTCTACCCGATAGTGCTTTTGCTGTATTTTACCATACCGCATAAGCTTCGTTGGATCCCCTTGCTTACGGCAAGTATGTATTTTTATATGGTTTGGAATTGGAAGCTCGTTTTCCTCATACTCTTTACCATAATAATATCCTTCGCAAGCTCGCATATCATTGAAAGATACCGAGAGAAAAAAGCACTGTGTCGGCTGTGCCTTATAGTCACGCTCGTGGTGTGCTTCGGAGTGCTTTTCTTCTACAAATATTTCAATTTTCTTTCCGGAACCGTGACGGGTATCATTCGTATGTTCGGCTCGGACGTAAAGGACTTTACACTTGATCTGATACTGCCCGTAGGTATATCCTTCTATACGTTTCAGACCTTGTCTTATGTTATAGATGTTTACCGTGGTCAGATAAAGCCCGAGACGCATTTCGGATACTATATGCTTTACGTTACTTTCTTCCCTCAGCTCGTCGCAGGACCTATCGAGAGACCGGAGAATCTTATTCCTCAGCTCCACGCAGATAACAAGCTGACAAGTGAAAACGTATCGAACGGATTACGCAAGATGCTGATAGGCTTCTTCAAAAAAGTAGTCGTTGCGGATCTTGTTGCGGTGTACGTTAATGCGGTTTATAACGACGTTGAGAATGCAAACGGCTTCGGCATCCTCGTTGCGACAGTGCTGTTTGCGGTTCAGATCTATTGCGATTTTTCGGGTTATACCGATATCGCCATCGGCTGCTCCGAAGTGATGGGCATAAAGCTTATGCAGAACTTCAACCGACCGTACATTGCAAAAAGCATCAAGGAGTTTTGGGGGCGTTGGCACATAAGCCTTTCGTCCTGGTTCAAAGACTATCTTTACATACCTCTCGGAGGTAACAGGTGCGCACCTTGGAAAAGACAGCGGAATGTACTTATAGTTTTTCTTGTCAGTGGTCTTTGGCACGGCTCTGCGTGGACCTTTGTGCTGTGGGGGGCTATTCACGGAATGTATCAGGTGATCGGCTACTATACCAACAAGCCGAGGGCAAAAATGTGGGAAAAGCTCGGTGTTTCTCAGGATGCACCGTGGCTTACTATGCTGAAACGCTTCAATACCTTTGCGTTAGTCTGCTTTGCGTGGATCTTTTTCCGCGCAAACACTATATCCGATCTCGGCGTACTTATCGGAAAGCTCTTTACCGATTGGTCCTTCAATATAGAGTATTTCCGATCGGCATTTGACACTATGGGACTTACACTTACGGGTGCGATAATAACCGTACTTTCGATAATAGTTATGTCACAGCTCGACAGAGGCGGACTCGAGAGGGATTCATCTCGTTCGTTGAAGCTCGGAGGCGAGCGTACGGCATTGCCGAGTATCAACTCCGCATACATAATATGGATGATCGCTCTTGCCTGGATATTGCTCCTTATGGGAGACGGCGCAAGCTCGTTTATCTACTTCCAATTCTGATGTTTAAAGTCCGCATATCTGCATCTGAATGTTAAAAATTAATCGTGTTCTGAAAGGAATGTCAATATATATGAGTAATAACCGCGAGCCTGTGCGAGCGCGCAGGAATTATGTAGTAAGATTTGCCGTAACTGTTCTGGCGCTCATCGTACCGTTTGCTTTTTTGGCGGGAATAGCATTTATAGCCCCGCCTCAGTATAATAACACATTTCTCGGCGAGCTTTCGGATAAATACGATCGTCTTTACTCCGTGGAAGGTCCGAAGATAGTGGTCATAGGCGGAAGCAGTACAGCGTTTGGACTCGATTCGGAGCTTTTGTCCGAGTATATGGGGATGCCCGTGGTCAATTTCGGACTTTATGCAACTCTCGGCACTAAGGTAATGCTTGATCTGTCCGAGGATGCTATCGGGGAGGGAGATATCGTAGTGATCGCTCCGGAGACCGACGCGCAGACGCTCTCTTTATATTTTAACGCCGAGACTATGTGGCAGGCACTTGACAGCAACGCGTCTATGCTCAAACACATCTCGAGCGATAATGCCGGGGATCTGGTCGGAGCTTTCTTCGGATATGCCTCAAAAAAGCTCGGATATCTTTTCAGCGGTGCGCCGAATCCGGACGGGGTCTACAATCACGCATCTTTTAACGAATACGGAGACATCGTCTACGAAAGACCTTCCAACATTATGCCTCTCGGATACGATCCGAATATGACGGTCGATTTTTCGACCGAAATGTTCGACGAGGAATTTATAGACTATCTTAACGTCTTTATCGAAAAGGCGGAAAAGAAGGGTGCTGACGTTTATTACAGCTTCCCACCGATAAATGAGTCTTGCGTTGCGGGCGACGTGACCGAAGATACTCTTTTTGAATACTACGATTTTATTTGTCGTAACCTAAACTGTGATGTTATAAGCAACATAAACGATTACATTATAGATGAAAATTATTTTTACGACAGCAATTTCCACTTAAATGACAGCGGCGTTACCGTACGTACCGCCACGCTCATTACCGACCTGTACAAAGCGCTCGGATATCTTCAGAGCGTCGATATTGAACTTCCGGAGCCTCCGCAGAGAAGCAACACCGAGATCGATATCGAAGGGGGAGATAATTCCTATGCCGAATATTTTACATATGAGGATTTTGGCTCGGGATGGAAAATCACGGGTGTAACCGATGAAGGGAAGCTTCTTAAAAACATTACAGTTCCGACAAAGTATGAAGATAAGCCTGTTATCGCAATAGGCGAGGGGGCATTTTCGGGTTGTGCATTGCTTAAGACTGTGACGATAAATCCGAATATCATTCAGTATTACGATCGGATTTTTGACGGTTGCTCGGCACTCGAACGCATAAATATGAATTATACATCGGCTGAGGGAGTTTCGGTCGGCGACGATCTTTTCGGCGGTGCGCCCGATTCCGCAAAGCTTTACATTATGACTCAGTCGGGATATGAATCCTTTATCTCGGATTACTTCTGGGGACCGTACGGCTCCAATGGCGACAGGATAAAGAAAGGTTAGGATATTAGATCTTTTGAAGATATTCGGGCTCTGCCCGTGCCCGCTCAGAACCTTCTTGAAAGAAGGTTCTGAGAACTCCAAGAACTTTAAAGAGCCGCCTTGAATGCAAACTAAAAAGCATTCAAGGCGGCTTATATCAATTTATAAAGCTTCGAGCGTTATTTGTGATTAGTTAAGCTCTGCAAAGTACTTGATCGTACGAACCATCTGGCTTGTGTAGCTGTTCTCGTTGTCGTACCACGAAACTACCTGTACCTGATATGTGTCGTCGGAGATCTTTGTTACCATGGTCTGTGTAGCATCGAAGAGCGAGCCGTATGTGATACCGATGATATCGCTGGAAACGAGGGGCTCTTCTGTGTAACCGAAGGAAGCGGAGGATGCAGCCTTCATAGCGGCGTTGATGCCTTCAACGGAAACGTCGTTACCCTTAACAACAGCTACAAGGATAGTTGTGGAGCCTGTCGGAACGGGAACTCTCTGAGCGGAACCGATAAGCTTACCGTTGAGCTCGGGAATAACGAGACCGATAGCCTTAGCAGCGCCTGTGGAGTTAGGAACGATGTTAGCGGCAGCAGCACGTGCACGGCGGAGGTCACCCTTTCTGTGAGGACCGTCAAGAACCATCTGGTCGCCTGTGTAAGCGTGAACTGTTGTCATGATACCGCTCTGAATGGGAGCGTAATCGTTGAGAGCCTTTGCCATAGGAGCGAGGCAGTTTGTTGTGCAGGAAGCAGCGGAGATGATAGTGTCCTCAGCTGTAAGTGTCTTCTCGTTTACGCTGTAAACGATAGTGGGAAGGTCTTTGCCTGCGGGAGCGGAGATAACTACCTTCTTTGCGCCTGCATTGATGTGAGCCTGAGCCTTCTCTTTGGAAGTATAGAAGCCTGTGCACTCGAGAACAACGTCAACATCGAGAGCAGCCCAAGGGCAGTTGTTAGCGTCTTTTTCAGCATAGATCTTGATGGTCTTGCCGTTTACCGTGATGCTGTCCTCGCCTGCAACTACTGTATCTGCGAGAGCGTATCTGCCCTGTGCAGAGTCGTACTTGAGAAGGTGAGCAAGCATAGCAGGGCTTGTAAGGTCGTTGATAGCAACGATTTCGTAGCCCTCTGCACCAAACATCTGTCTGAATGCAAGACGGCCGATACGGCCAAAGCCGTTAATAGCAACTTTTACTGACATAGTAAAAATCCTCCGTTTATTTAATTATTTTTTGATTTTCTTTTATTTTTTGGTCAAAAAAGCGGGAGTGTATGGTAAGCCCATTCATCTCCACGATATATTTTACCTTATTTTCCGAGAAAAAACAAGTACTTTGATTAAATTTTATCATTTTCTGTAATAATGTCGTCAAAAGCCTGCCTTGGATTGTTGAAAATGTGCATTTTTCACAAAAGGCTTGTGCTCGCTACGGCGTGTATTCTCCACGTAATCTTTTATTTATCTTTCCGATGGGGCACAGAAGAAAATATCATTGTATTGCCAATAAGCTATCTTGACAAACATTACCTTGAGTGATATAATCATATTGTAGTAAGTGTCGATGCTTTTTGATTGAACTATACGGTTCGCGACGCTTTGACGGTAAGTATAGGGTATAAAAGGAAGAAAGAGCGAAGGATGAAGAAACTAACAGAGTTTGTTTTTAATATGTTCAAGCATCTTGACCCCATATTGCTCGGTTGCACGCTCTCGCTCTCTGCTATCAGTGTTCTTACGCTTTACGGCGGTAGGGATGATTTTGGTTCGAGAGCGTTTGTGATGCAGGCGGCTATGACGGTTGCGGGTCTTGTTGCTACGCTTATCATCGCCAATCTCGAGTATCAATTTCTTGTGGAAAAGCTCTGGCCTATGTTTTTGCTGCTTTCATACGGTCTTCTTGCCGCCGTTTTGCTGTTCGGCTCCGAGGTCGGAAGCAACAAAAGTTGGATAGAATTCAAATTTCTCGGCGGACTTACCGTTCAGCCCTCGGAATTTGTTAAGGCTTCGTTTATCGTGACATTTTCATATCATTTGCACCGAGTCAAGAGCAAGATAAATCATCCGCT
The DNA here is from genome assembly GCA_964653575.1 of uncultured Lachnospiraceae bacterium. Taxonomy (GTDB): domain Bacteria; phylum Bacillota; class Clostridia; order Oscillospirales; family CAG-272; genus HGM12650. The sequence continues at coordinate 97,585 of CAZZFP010000001.1, read as the reverse complement.
GACTCTGCTTTTGCTCGGACTTCACGCTATGTCGGTAATAGGACTCATCGTGCTTTCGGGCGACCTTGGCGTGGCTCTCGTTTACGCCGGAATTATGCTCGTTATGCTTTTTTGTGCAGGTCTGTCGCCATTGTACTTTGCGGGAGGACTGTTGGTAATAGGAATAGCGGTGCCGTACATATGGCCACTGCTCAAGCCGTATCAGCAGGACAGGATCATAGTCGGCTTCAGACCCGAGCTTGATCCGCTCGATAAGGGTTTTCAGCCGCTTCTCAGCAAAAAAGCGATCCAAAGCGGCGGATTTTTCGGCGCAGGGCTCAACGGCGGAAGCATATATCGCGAGCTTCCCGTTTCCGAATCCGATTTCTTTTTCGCTACTTTTTGCGAAAAATTCGGCTTTGTCGGCGCATTCGTTTTAATCTCTCTTCTGGTGATAATGGTCATCCGACTCATTATGATAGCTCATATGGCGTCAAAGGATTACGGAACTTATATTTGTATCGGTATCGCGGCAATGGTAATAGTGCAGGCGACCGAAAATATAGGAATGTGCCTTGCTATGCTTCCCGTTATAGGAATAACCTTGCCGTTTTTGAGCGCGGGGGGATCGTCGATACTTGCGATAAATATCATTATGGCGATGGCGCACAGCGTATATTCGCACAGAAACAAGAAAAATTACGATCTTGCACTTCCGAAGTGACGTGTTTCAAACAACGCTCGAATGTAGAGATCGATATGTAATAAAATACCTCCAAACGTAATATAATGCAGTAGATACTCGTATAATTTAATTGCATTATAAAACAGCGGAGGTATTTTTTTATGTTTGTTTACTCTCTTCGTGCGAGCACGGTGAAATTTTTCGGCGTTTTGTGCGTGGCGCTTGTAGCGCTGATAACCTTGATAGCCTTCGTTCCCGAATATGATGATTCCATAACCACCAATGCGGGCGGCACGGAGGTCTCTATCAATTATGACAAGATCAAGGATAACGATGACAGACGCGATTTTTTAAAGCAGTTCGGCTGGGAAACGAGCGATGAGCCGTGCGAGGTGCGTGATGTGACCATTCCCGAACAGTTCGACAAGATCTTCGGCGGTTATAACGAGATACAACGCGCTCAGGGGCTTGATCTGGCAAAATATAAGAAGAAGACCGTCAAAAGATATACATACGAGGTAACGAATTATAAGGGCTACGACGGCACCGTTTATGCCAATATACTCGTTTACCGCAACCGCGTGATCGGCGGAGATATCTGCTCGGCGGATCGCGACGGATTTGTAGTCGGATTCGAGGGAAATTGAATATAAAGCAGTTAAAGAAATTTGGATTTACTATTGACTTTTTTGAGGCTTTGTGATATATTCATATTGAAGCGCGAGCTTCTGTAAAAGATTTGAAACATATCTAAAATAAAGGATGGTAAGATCATATGAGCGTAAAAGTCGGACTTCTCGGATTTGGAGGAATATCGAAATCACATTTCAGAGGATATGAGCAACTTGCAAGGGAAAATGAAAGTATAGAGCTTGTTGCTATCTGTGATATAGATCCGGAGCAATTCAAAAAGGCAGAGGCTATCAACCTCGATACGGGGAAGGGAAAGTATGACCTCAGCCGCCAAAAGCTTTATACGAACGTTGACGATATGCTCGCAAACGAAGAGCTTGATATGATAGATATTTGTTTGCCGACGTATCTTCACGCCGAGTATGCCGTGAAAATGATGAAGGCGGGAAAGCACGTTCTGTGCGAAAAGCCTATGTCACTTTCGTCCGAAGACTGTCGGAAAATGATAGCCACTTCAAAGGAGACGGGTAAAAAGCTTATGATCGGTCAATGCTTGAGGTTCGAGCCGCTTTATACTTGCCTTAAGGATTACATAGACAGCGGAGAGCTCGGAGCGGTAAAGTATATGTTCTTTGACCGCCTCAGCGGACTTCCCGGGTGGGGATTTGAAGGCTGGTACAGAGACGAAAAGAGAAGCGGCGATTGCCCGCTCGACCTGCATATACACGATGTCGATATGATCAGGTTTCTGTTGGGTGAGCCCGAATCGGTTAGCGCCGTTACGCAATCCGGAGTTACGCCGAAGCAGCTTATACACAGTACTTTTAAGTACAAGGATGTTCCCGTTGTTGTCGCTACGGGAAGCTGGTTCGAGGGCTACAAGAAGCGCTTTGAGATGACTTACAGAGTCGGATTTGAAAAGGCTGAGGTCGTTCTTGACGGAGGAGTCGTTACCGTGTATCCGATGGATAAGACACTCAATGACGGAGCGCCGTATGTTCTCGAGCTTCCGAAAAAGAACAGGATGGCAGAAGAGATAAGATATCTTGCCCGCAGTATTGAGGACGCTTCGTTTGTAAATGAGACCAATACGCCCGAAAGCGCTGCGGCTACCGTCGCACTTGTCGAGAAGCTTCGTGTGAGCGCGGATCTCGGAGGAAAAGAGATCGCGTGTGAGACGACAGCTTTCTGATATTATTTTGATAATCTTGATAAACGTACACGGAGCCGGATCTTATGAGTGACGGCTCCGTGTTGTCATTATGGTATAGTTAAAATTTGAAAGCAAAAAAGAACGCTTACCTTAACGGTAAACGTTCTTTTTAAATGGGGGAAGGTGGATTCGGACCACCGAAGTCAGTGACAACAGATTTACAGTCTGCCCCCTTTGGCCGCTCGGGAATTCCCCCATATGGAGCTGGTGAACGGAGTCGAACCATCAACCTGCTGATTACAAATCAGCTGCTCTGCCATTGAGCCACACCAGCACATTTTTGTCGTCTCCGAGACCGTATCCTTGACAACGTATAGAATTATACCACAACAGATTTGTCTTGTCAATACCTTTTTTTAAAAAAACAAATATTTTTTTGCTGAGCGGTTGAAATTTTAATCTGACCACTGCACTTCTTTAATTAAAAACTGAAAAAAGCACTTGAATTAAACCGACATATGTGATAAAATATACCTTGAGATAATATAGGGTGTTTGCGCCTGTGTTGTCAAAATGACGAATGCGAGGTAAAAAATGCGTGTTTCAGTGAATTCGGGACTTTACAGTGCAAGACCCGATAATAAAACGAGATACAGTATGCTTGAGGCTGTTGACTTTTTTTACGAGGTCGGCTTTGATGCGGTTGACATAAATCTTTGCGCGACCATATACGGAGATTCGAGAACGTCCGGTAAATTGAAGAACAAGGTCAGAGAGCCCATTTTGGACGGAGATTGGCAAGCTAATATTGCCGAGGTGAAAAAGCGCGCGGAGCAATATGGGCTTCCCACGGAGCTCTCTCATTTGCCGTTCTTTAAGTATGACGGTAAAAATACCGTGGATCTTGACTATAATATGGATATGTCCTACCGTTGCCTTGACGCAAACGTCATTCTCGGAACAAAGTGGACGGTTGCGCATTTTATGGCGGATATGGATGCCGCACTCGAATATCTGAGACCCATTTGCAAATATGCAACCGAACGAAATATAGGAATAGCCGTCGAAAATACTCCGAGGGCGACGATAGAGGCGCTTTGCGAAGCGGTGGATATTTTGAGCTCTGAGGGGTACCGAGTCGGTATTTGCCTTGACGTCGGTCACGCCAATTACGCAGGCTGTGTTCCCGCGGAAGCGGTTCGTATGATGGGAAAACGCATAAAAATGCTGCATATCCACGATAACTACGGCGACAGAGACGCTCATCAGCCTCCGTTTTCGGGAAACATCAATTGGAAGGAGCTTATGACATCCTTGGCTGATGTGGGATATTGCGGAGACTTGAATTTTGAGATCAATACAGCGAATGTTCCCGAGGCGTGCCGAAAAGAGCACGCGAGATATGTTTTGTCTATCGGAAGATACCTCGTGTCAATATACGACGCGAGAAAAGCCGAGCTTTTGTGTGAGAATAAGCAGTGATGTTCGGAGGAGAATTATGAGCAACTATAATTACACAAAGACGATCGAGGTCGTCGGGAAATATGATGTGGCGGTGGTCGGAGGCGGTCCTGCCGGTATATGCGCGGCTGTTTCCGCGGCAAGGATGGGAGCTCGCGTGCTTCTTATAGAGCGTCACGGAATACTTGGCGGAAATTTGACGCTCGGTCACGTAAGCCCCATATTAGGCGCGGTATCCGAGGGAACTATGTACTCGGAGATCGAGCATATGCTTGAGAAGGATCACAAGGATGCCAAGCAGGTAATGACGCGTAACGGACGCGAGATACATATCGATTTTGAAGAGGCGAAGGGAATACTTGCCTCGTTCGTGAAAGAAAGCGGAGCTGAGTTTATGCTCTGCACATCCGTGGTCGATGTAATAAAGGATGGTACCAAAGTAACGGGACTTGTGCTCAATACGCCGTCGGGACTTTGCGCAGTTTCCGCAAAGGTCGTCATAGACGCATCCGGCGACGGTCACGCGGCTTTCCTTGCGGGTGCCGAATATAAAGTCGGGAGAGACGATGACGGAAAAACGCAGCCCTGTACTCTTGAATTTCTTGTTGACGGTGTTGATGAGTCTGTGGCTATCTCGGCGTGGGGCGGTTCCGATCTTGTAAAGCTTCCGTCGGGACAGGAATATCGCGAGCTTTGTAAGCAGAAAAATGCCGAAGGGGAGCTCCCCAAAAACGTAACTATCGTAAGACTTCATCGCACGTTTTACGACGGCGAGCGCTCCGTAAACGCAACACAGCTGAACGGCATAGATCCACTCGACGGAAAGGTACTTGCGGATTCCGAGGTCGAACTTCGCGCACAGATCGATTCTGTTGTCAAATTCTTGCGAAAGTATGTTCCCGGATATGAAAACTGTCGTATAAAATCATCCGCTTCGGTTCTCGGAGTAAGAGAAACAAGGCGAATTATGGGTGAGTACGTCCTTTGCGACAGGGATGTCGAGGACGGCGCGCGATTTGACGACGTTGTCGTGCATAAGGCGTGGTTCCTCATTGATATACATAATCCCGCGGGAGGCGGTCAAGCGGAGGGACACTCCAAAATGGCGCAGCCTTACGATATTCCGTACAGGTGTTTGCTTCCTTTGGGAGTTGATAACCTGCTTACATCGGGAAGATGTATTTCCGGCACACATCGCGCACATGCGTCTTACCGTGTAATGGCGATATGTATGGCGACGGGAGAAGCGGCGGGCGTTGCCGCAACTCTTGCTGCCAAGAGCGACAGGACAGTAAGAGAGGTCGGAGCATCCGAAATACAAAGTGTCCTTACGGGTAGAGGTGTTAAGCTGTTCGATTGAATGAGTTCAAATACCAAAAGGATAGTATAGCCAAATATCAAAACTGCGGAGCACTGAAATGACAGAACAAAACAAAAGGATCAAACGCTTTGACTTTGCAAAAAAGCCGCACAAGCCGACATTTCTTATGTCGCTTGCCAAGGGGATCATCAGTTGGCCGGATCTTAAGAAAAGAGGCGCGGTCATAAAAAAGACGGATATGGACGAGCTTGAGGGCAAGCCGTACCTTCTTTTGGTGACTCATTCCTCTATGGTCGATTTCAACCTTATGCTCAAAGCGACGCATCCTTATCCCGTAAACAATGTAATGACTCTTGAAGGCTTTAAGACCTATACCGAGCCGCTTATGCGTGCGCTCGGGGTGCTCGGAAAAAGAAAATTTATAAGCGATCTTTATCTTATTCGGAATATGCGGTACTGTCTTGAGACACTTAAGACTGTATTTGTCCTTTTTCCCGAGGCGAGATATTCACTTGACGGAAAGACCTCATATCTGCCCGAGTCTCTCGGTTCTCTTGTTAGAATGCTGAAAGTACCCGTCGCGGTGCTTCGTATACACGGAAACTTTGTTACCTGTCCTCAATGGAACAAGAAAAACAAAGGTACCTATGTCGAAGCCGAGCTTTTTCCCGTGCTGAAGCCTTCCGAGATCGGAGCACTTTCGGCATCCGAGATAAATCAAAGGATCAAAGACGGATTTGAGTACGATGATTTTAGCTGGCAATACGAAAATAAGATAAAAATTGACGATCCCGACAGAGCTGACGGGCTGCACTGCCTTCTCTACAAATGTCCGCACTGCGGAGCGGAGGGTAAGACGGACAGCAAGGGGACACGCCTTTGGTGCAATGAGTGCGGTAAGGTATGGCAGATGGACGAATACGGCAGACTCAGCGCCGAAGAGGGCGAGACCGAGTTTCCGCATATTCCCGATTGGTCGGATTGGGAGAGAGCCTGCGTACGCGAGGAGATACGGAACGGCACATATCACTTTGAAGATACGGTAAAGGTTAGGACATTGCCAAATGCACGCAGGTTCTATGATCAAGGAGAAGGAAGGCTTATCCAAACCGCGGACGGGACACGTATCGAGTGCAATTATTACGGCGAGGATTTCGTCCTTGAAAAGCCGCCGCTTACGCTGGATAGCGTTCATATAGAGTACGATTATCTCGGCGGCGGAGATTGCGTGGATATATCTGTTCCCGATGACAGCTTCTGGTGCTATCTTTCAAAGAGAGATGCCATAACAAAGCTCAGCTTTGCTACGGAGGAGATATACTTTTTTGCGAATGAAAAACGATTGGAAAAGCGTGCAAAGCGGGCAAGACCGTCGGTGTCTGTGCCACGCGATCCCGTGCTCGAAGGAAATTAATGAGCATTATCGGCAAGATAAAGGTCAAATATAAGGGGGTATTAACGTGATATTGGAATTGAAAAACGCCAACATACTGACTTCTACGGGAGATACCGTTTTCGGCAGCCTTTGTTGCGACACCGAGAGCGGACGGATCATCTCGGTCGGAACCTCTCGTGCCTCGGCAGATGGTACCTTTGATATGAACGGTAGATTGCTGATCCCCGGACTTGTTGATATCCATACACACGGCAGAGCCGGGTATGATTTCAATTATGCGGATATTGACGGAATGTGTATAATGGCGGATTCGTACTTGAGATCGGGTGTGACTTCTCTTATGCCCACGCTTGCATCCGCCGAGTACAGTGCTCTTTTGACGGCTTGCGACAGGATCGGAGCCGCGGCTTCAAAAGGATGCGGTGCGTCGTTTGTCGGGACGCATCTTGAGGGACGTTATCTTAATCCTCAGAAGAGAGGCGCACATAATATTTCACTTTTGGCACCGCCGAACGCCGAAGAGATAGAAGAGATCATTTCGCATATGTACGGACATCCTCATATCAGCGCGGCATTTGAGCTTGATTCGGACGGAAGCTTTGCCCAAAAAGCCTTGTCTATGGGGGCAACGCTTGCGCTTGCGCATACCTGCGCTACCTATGATGAGGCGCGTACGGCGGAAAGAAACGGAGTCGGTGTTTATTCGCATCTTATGAATGCTATGCCGCCTCTGCATCATAGGGACGGCGGAGCGGTCTGCGCCGCACTTACGGGAGACAAATTTTGCGAGCTCATATGTGACGGCGTTCACGTAAATCCCGAGGTTATAAGGCTTATATACAGATGTACGGGTATCGACCGCCTTGTGCTTGTCACCGACTCAATGGAGGCTACGGGATGTCCCGACGGGAACTACACGATAGCAGGTATGCCCGTAATAGTCAAAAACGGGCGGGCTCTCACGTCGGAAGGCGCACTTGCGGGAAGCACACTGTCGTTGCTTGATGCCGTAAAAAATCTATCTCGCTTCTGCGAGATACCGTTTGAAAAAGCCGTGCTTTGCGCTACGGCGATGCCTTCAAAGGCTATCGGTATGTACGGAGATATAGGCTCGCTGGAGGTCGGCAAGAATGCCGATGCCGTCGTGCTCGGCGAAGATTATTGCATTGACGCCATAATACATAAAGGAAAATTCGTCGAGCTGTGACGCGAGAGTATTCGGCTCGGAAATATCATAAGGAAGGTACTATGAACGAAAACGGCATTAATGAAAACGAACTCGGTTCTGACGTGTCAAATGTGTCAAAAGAGGAACAGAGTTCACTCTATAAACCTCCGGTGCTGTCGGAACCGGACGCGCACGAGCCGTCGCTTGTGCAAAGGATCAAAGGCGAATATTTTGAGGGAAAGAAGACTCTTTGTCGTCAAACAGCGGAGCTTTCTTCCGGTCTGATCAAAAGATCATCTGACCGAATGTGTCTTGTCTTTCAATCTGTTATATTTATACTTTTTACCGCGGGAACGGCATACGCACTATATCTTTTGTATTTTGCTTCCGATTGGTTTTTCGCAGTCGGGGATAACGTATCAAGAACCGTGAGTGCCGTGTTGCTCTCAATCCTTATGTTTGCGGTCGTCGTGGTCGGTGTGATGCTTTGGTTCGGTATGCTTGACACCGCACGAAAAATGAAGAACGGGCAGTCGGTGCACGTTTATGACATTTTCTTTTCCTTCACGGATGCGAGACGTGGAAAATATTTCAAGGCGGCATTGATATTATCGGTTTTGCTGAGTGCCGTAGTTATGTGTTTTGTGATGCTTCTTTACGGTACGGGTATGCTTTCCGTGCTTGTATCGGGGTATTACGGCGAGTTCGGCAATATAAGCGTAATTGTGTCATCCTTCCCGTTGATCTTAACCTTGATCGTATTTTCGATATATCTGCTTATTAAGGTTTTCTGCGTGTTTGAACTTATTCGCCGATGCCCGGATGACAAAATATCCGATATCTTTATCGCTTCGGCATTGATCTCAAAGGGAAGGGAAAAGGATCTCGGCAGACTTTTTCTCAGGTGGCTTGCCTGCGCGCTGATCTCGGTTCTCAGCGTGGGAGTGCTTATTCCCATATTCTTTATGCCGGGAATTTGCGTAGCTTACGCTGTAAGCGCGGATATTCTGATCGCAGATCACGGTGATTACCAAAGCCAAGCGTCGGACGTTGAACATTAATTGTAAGTTATAAATAAAATCTAACATATATCAAAATGAAAAGGAATGGACTTTAAAATGGAAAATAACAATAAACCCAAATTTTATATGACTACCGCTATTGCTTACGCATCTAGTAAGCCGCATTTCGGCAACACCTATGAGGTTATCTTCTCGGACGCTTTTGCGCGTTACAAGAGAGCTATGGGCTATGACGTATATTTCTGCACGGGAACCGATGAGCACGGACAAAAGATCGAGAACCTTGCAAATCAAAAAGGTATTACACCCAAGCAGTACGTTGACGGCGTTGCGGGAGAGATCAAAAAAATGTGGGATCTTATGGGCGCAAGCTACGATTATTTCGTAAGAACAACGGACGAAAATCACGAAGCGACCGTGCAGAAGATATTCAAGAAATTCTATGAGCAAGGGGATATATACAAAGGACACTATGAAGGCTGGTATTGTACTCCATGCGAATCATTCTTTACGGATACTCAAGTAGTTGACGGCAAATGTCCCGATTGCGGCAGACCCGTTCACGAGGCAAAGGAAGAGGCTTATTTCTTTAAAATGAGCGCATATGCCGACAAACTTATGAAGTATATTGACGAGCATCCCGAATTTATCGAACCCGAGTCTCGCAAAAGAGAGATAATAAATAACTTTTTGAAGCCCGGACTTCAGGATCTTTGCGTATCAAGAACCTCATTTAAATGGGGTATTCCCACGGGAGTAGACGAAAAACACGTGATCTACGTTTGGCTTGACGCGCTTACCAACTATATTACCGCACTCGGCTACGACCCCGATCTTGAAGAACAGCCCGAGAGATTTAAAAAGAATTGGCCTGCCGATGTCCATATAATCGGTAAGGATATCATAAGATTCCATACGATATATTGGCCTATATTCCTTATGGCACTCGGCATCGAGCTGCCCAAAAAGGTCTTTGCTCATCCGTGGTTTAATTTCGGAGAGGATAAGATGTCAAAGTCTAAGGGCAACGTTATATATGCCGACAAGCTTGCCGAGCATTTCGGCATCGACGGCGTGCGTTATTATGCACTTTCCGAAATGCCCTACGCTTCGGACGGAAGCATCACGTACGAGAATGTTATAAAGCGTTATAACACCGATCTTGTAAACAATTTCGGCAATCTCGTAAAGCGCACTCTCGATATGCAGAAAAAATATTTTGATAAGATAGTACAGGCGCCTACCGCTATCGAGGAGCTTGACGCAGAGCTTTTCGGTGCTTGCGACAAGGCATATCGTGAGCTTGTGAAGAATATGGACAGCTATCACGTTTCGGATGCGCTTGAAAGCGTTTTCGATATGCTTAGCCGCGCAAATAAATATATTGACGAAACGGCTCCGTGGGTGCTCGCTAAGGACGAGAGCAAAAAGGAGCGTCTCGGAACGGTACTTTATAATCTTCTCGAAGTGATAAGACGTGCCGCTGTTATGCTTATGCCGTTTATCCCCTCGACGTCGGAAGAAGTGTTCCGCGAGCTCAATGCCGTGAATGCGATCGAAGCACTTGACTCCGCGGAAAAATCGGAGGGAAAAAGATATCTTTCTTTTGAAAAATTCTTGGCTGACGATGAAACGGTAAGACTTACCCCGGGCTCCGAGGTCGGAGACTCCAAGGTGCTCTTTGCACGCGTTGACGAGGCAAAAAAGCTTGCAGAGTTTGAAGCCGAGCGACAGAAGCTTATCAAAGAAGCCGAAGAAAAGGCAAAGGCGACGCAGGCTCCCGAAAAGCCCGAGGGATGTGCCCTCATAGGCATCGAGGACTTTATGAACGTCGAGCTGAGGACCGCCGAGATAACGGCTTGCGAAAAGGTTCCGAAAGCTAAGAAACTGCTCAAACTTCAGATAGACCTCGGATATGAGCAAAGACAGGTCGTTTCGGGAATTGCAAAATTTTATGCTCCCGAATATCTTGTAGGCAAAAAGATCATAGTGGTGGCAAACTTGAAGCCCGCAACGCTTTGCGGCATTGAGTCCAACGGTATGATATTGGCATCCGGTGAGGACAAGGTAAGAGTAGTATTCCTTGATCCCGAAACGCCTCTCGGCGAAAGAGTAAGATAAAAAGACGCACTATAATATTTACAAGTAAGAGTCGGGATCTTGCGGTCTCGGCTCTTAAAAATAAGTAAAAGAATTTGAAATAAGCTGACATAATTCAGAGGAAAGGAACATTCAGAACGATGAAGCATCTCGGAACCGTGACGCTCGAAACAGAGCATCTTATATTGAGAAAATTCAAAATAAGCGATATCGAGCCGTTCTACCGTAATATGGCGAGCGACCCGGATGCCGTGAAATTTTTAAATTGGGGTGCGCATAAGAATACGTATATAACTAAAAATACGATCGAACGGGCGATTGCCGACAGCGTATATCCCGAGTCGTATATTTGGTGTATCGAGCTCAGAACGTTAGGCGAGGCGATAGGAAGCATACTTGTCACAAAGCTTGACTCCAAAAGCGAAAAGGCACGCGTCGGATATTACATAGGAAGCCGATTTTGGGGAAACGGGTATATGACGGAAGCACTTTCACGGGTAATAAGGTTCCTTTTTGAGAATGTCGGACTTCTGTATATCGAATGTGAGCACGACGTCAAAAACGTTGCCTCCGGCAAGGTAATGCAAAAATGCGGAATGGAGCTCGAGCGAACTCGCAGAGCTTCATCCGTCAATAATTCGGGGCTTTGCGACACGGCTGTATACGGTATATATTATTCCGATTATGAAAAATTGAAAGAAACAACGGAATTTAAAAACATTTACGGGGGCTGAGGGCTTTCGAGAGAGGATAATATAAAAATGGGAAACACTATGTCAAAGCTTCCGCCGCTTTTTGACTCGCATGCGCATTATACGGACGAAAGATTTGACTCCGAATACGAGGGCGGTGCCGACGCATTGCTTTCGGAGCTTTTTTCGAGTGGGAGAGTTGGGGGCATATTAAACGTATCGACCTGTACGGCAAATTCTGTCGAGGTGATAAAAATGGCTAAAAAATATCCGAATATGTACGCCGCGGTCGGCATACATCCGTCGGACATCGATGATCTGCCTTTGCCGCTCGATGAGCAAATGCAGCTGCTCGAAAGTATGCTGCTTCAAAAGGATGCGAACAAGATACGCGCCGTCGGTGAGATCGGACTTGATTATTATTGGGAACCCGTAAAGAAGCCCGATCAAAAAGCCTTTTTTGAGGCACAGCTTGAGCTTGCGATAAAACACGACCTGCCCGTCATCATTCACGACAGGGAAGCGCACGGAGACTGCTTTGAAATGACCTCGCGTCATTATCCCGCACTCCGAGGCGTCTATCATTGTTACAGCGGAAGTGCCGAGATGGCAAAAGAGCTGGTCAAAAAGGGATTTTATATTTCCTTCGGCGGAACGGTCACCTTCAAAAACGCAAGAAAAACGGTCGAATCAGCCTCCGCAGTCCCTCTCGAACGGATGTTGCTTGAAACGGACTGCCCGTACCTTGCACCGACTCCGTACAGAGGAAAACTGAACCACTCCGGGCTCGCTGTGGAAACGGCAAAAATGCTCGCCGAGATCAAGGGTGTGGATGCTTGCGAGCTGATAAAAACGACTTATCGCAACGCTTGCGAGCTTTTCGGCATAACGTCGGAAGTCTGATCCTTTTCAATAGCACAATATTGTTGTGAATTTTCGCCAAAAAACATTTTTTAAAAATGTGCATTACTGACAATCTGTATATGAAAATCGATTTTTTTTAGATATAGGTATTGCATTATGCTGAATTTTATAGTATAATAACAGATGTGATTGTGCATCGGGATGAATTTTCGGATGTGCGACCGTACATATATTTGTTGAATCTTATTTTTAAATAAATGTATGCCCGTGATCAAGATCTGCGGGCGTAGGATGGAGGAAAACCAATGGCAACAGTTGACACCAAATCGATCAGAAACGTAGCCCTTCTCGGACACGGTGGGTGCGGAAAAACATCTTTAGCGGAGGCTATGCTCTATTTGACCGGAAGCATAGACCGTATGGGTAAGACTCCCGACGGAAATACTACCTGTGACTACGATCCCGAAGAGATCAAGAGAGGCTTCTCAATATCCGCTTCTTTTGCTCCCGTTATGTGGAAAAATATTAAAGTAAATATATTCGATACTCCCGGTTATCTTGATTTTGTGGGCGAGGTAAATCAATCCCTCCGTGTTGCGGACAGCGCGCTTATCTGCGTTGACGCCAAGGCGGGCGTTGAGGTAGGTACGGAGCTTGCATGGGATAACGCTACATCGGCTGGTCTCCCCAAGGCGTTCTTCATAAACAAGTGCGACGACGTTGACGCTCATTTTGATACCGTATTCAATCAGCTTCACAGCACCTTCGGAACATCCGTGTGCCCCGTATTCGTACCGATCAAGGACGGCAAGAACGTAACGATGATAGACCTCATCGAGATGAAGGCGTTCATCTATGATTCCAAGGGCAAGAGATCCGAAACACCCATGACTCCCGAGCTTGAGGCGGTCGCGGCCGATTACAAGGAAGCATTTAACGAGGCTGTTGCGGGAACGAGCGACGAGCTTATGATGAAATACTTCGACGGCGAGGAGATCACAAAGGAAGAGGCTGCCGAGGCACTTCACCAGGGTATCTTTGAGGGAACCATCACTCCCGTATACTGCGGATCCGCTGTCAATATGTGGGGCGTTATCGCAGTGCTTGACGCTATCGCAGAGTCCTTCCCGAGACACACGGCTAAGAAGGTCGAGAAGGATGTTTACGGAAAAGACGTCGCTATCGAGATCGAGGGCTCTCCCGCTATATTCGTATTCAAGACCGTCGCCGACCCGTTTGTCGGAAAAATGTCCTTCTTCAAGGTAATGAACGGTACGGTAAAGCGCGATATGACGCTCAAGAACCTTACCACAGGTACAGCCGAGAAGATGGCTCATATCTATACCGTTAAGGGCAAGAAGCAGAACGAAGTCGAAGAGCTTGCCTGCGGCGATATCGGTATGATAGCAAAGCTTACAAATACAAATACAAACGATACACTTGCCGAGTCGAGCACGGTATCGTACGCACATATTACCTATCCTACGCCTTATATGGCTCAGGCTATGGTACCTGTTTCGGCAGTGGACGAGAGCAAGATCTCGCAGGCTATCGCAAAGATGCTTGAAGAGGATCTTACGATCAAATACGACAATGATTCCGAAACAAAGCAGATGGTCGTTTACGGTCTCGGAGATATGCACCTCGCAGTTCTCGCCGCTAAACTCAAGGCTCGCTTTGGCGTAAACGTAAAGTACGACAAGGTCAAGATCCCTTATCGTGAAAGAATTACAAAGAGCGTTGACGTTGAGGGTAAACATAAGAAGCAGAACGGCGGCTCGGGTCAGTACGGTCACGTTAAGATCAGATTTGCTCCCGGCGAGGAGGAAGGACTTACCTTCATCGTATCCGTTGTCGGCGGTACGGTTCCGAAGAACTTTAACCCCGCAGTAGAAAAAGGACTTCTTGACGCTATGCAGAAGGGCGTTGCGGGCTTCCCGCTCGTTCAGCTCAAAGCCGACCTTTATGACGGCTCATACCACGCAGTTGACTCCGACGAGGTTTCCTTCAGAACCGCGGCAAGCATCGCATACAAGAAGTGCCTTGAGCTTGCGGCTCCCGTTCTTCTTGAGCCTGTGGGCGACCTTGACGTTACAGTCCCCTCGGATCTTGTCGGTGACGTAATGGGCGATCTCAACAAGAGACGCGGTGCTGTTATGGGTATGGATCCCAGTGAGACAAAGAAGGGCTATACCGTCGTTCACGCAACGGCTCCGAAGTCCGAGCTTGCCGACTACCCGATAGCTCTCCGTGCTATGTCGCAGGGACGCGCGTTCTTCGACTACAAGGTAACGGGTTACGACGTAGTTCCCGGTAACATCTCGGCAAAGATCGTCGAAGAGTATAAAAAATCCCAGGAATAATGTATTAAATCAAACATAATATCCCGCCGCCGCGTTTTTCGGAACGCGGCGGCGATTTTCATAAACAGCTGCGCTTTTGTTTCTTTTATACATAGGTAATTATGCGTTCGGCAAATGCACAAGCCTTACGAGCATCACGTTCAAGGGAACTAAAGAACAGTGGGAAACAATAACCAAGGGTTATAATTGGAACGACTACACCGGCTCATACACCATTCACTGTACCGACGGTGACATAAGCAAATAAAAAACAGCGAAGTTTTAGTTCCGCAAAAAAATACCGAGTCAAGCGCTTAAAAAAGCAATTGGCTCGGTGTTTGTTTTTATATTGTTTTTTAAAAGATCCCGCCGAATATGAGGAAGGCAGAGCAGACTCCGAGGACTATGAGATCCGACTTTTTGAATTTAAAGCCGCGGCGGAAGACCACATATCCTATTATCATAAGGGCGATCATAAATGCGTTAATTATAGCCGAATGTATGCCGATCCACAACTGGATCCCAACGCCGTACAGAGGGATAAGCGTCGAATATCCGAACGGGGACGTGGACACCTCACCTGCCGTTTCGGTGCGCCTCGATCTGTACCGGAGGTAAAAGCCTATAAGACACAAGATCGCGATGACGGACCAAATTATCATCGATCTGACGAGTCTCACACGGAGTTCGCCCAACAGCTCATAATCGTTAAATGACGGTGACGGGAATCTGCTCGTGGCATCGTCAAAATAATATCCGACGAAAAACGCGGGAGAAAATGCAATAAGGTTTGCCGCGAGCGTATAAATATATTCCGCGTTATACTCCCTTGCCAGCCAAAGGAACGGGACGCACATAGCAAATATCCAAAGCAGACTTATTACCGTGCCGTCTACGGTCGTATTTGCCACTGAAAATGTAAACGAGAAAAAAGTATACGTCAGGACACCGACGGCAAGCGCCGCAAAATAGAAGCCGATAAAATACTTCATTCTGAACAGCGATGCGTATTTGCCCCATATAGCCAAGGCGGACAAAAAGCTTGCGGTGTAGGGGATAACGATGTGTATGAGTCCGTTTAAGTAATGCGCCAGCGCGATCGAGACTTTGCTGACGGGGAGAGAGTAGAGAGTATCGAGGTTTTTTCTGTTGTTGAGCGGCGAGAGCTCCATGATAGGCATAATAAATCCGAGCACCGAAACGAGCACGAGAAGGATAAACAAGTTGCTCGGGCAAGCGCTTGAAAAGCCCTCCACGGCATATTTGCCGTCAACAAGGTAAAGATCCACATAACTCTCTATTCCGGTGTTTATTATCGACGGGACGAAAAGTATGGCTATAACGGTTATCACGGGTATTCTAATCCAAGTATCGCGAAAGCGATAGGAGAAATATCTGAAAAAGTTTTTGAAAAGTTCGGAAGATACGGAAAGTTTTTTCATTGTTTGCCTCCTTTCTGCGCTTCGTTGACGAATACCTCTTCAAAATCTATTGGAAGCTGCTCTATAACGGCGGGCTCAAGCTCGCCGAGCCTTGCGAACAGCTCCTCGGAGTCTCCCTCGAGCACGAGCGTAACAAATCTTCCGCTGATCGATAGCTTTACGACGGGAAGGTACGCAAAACGCTCCTCGGATATCTCATCCTTGAAGGCGAGCTGAAATTTTGAATATTTGGCTATCTTTTGATCCATATCTCCGTAGCTTGATACGGTCTTGTTATCTATAAATACGTATGTGTCGCAGAAGTCCTCTATTTCGCGGAGCGCGTGGCTTGAGATGACAACGGTGGTTCCGTTTTCCTCAACAAGAGAGATTATGCTTTCCTTAAAGATCTTTCTTGAGAGCGGGTCGAGTCCGTCGAATGCCTCGTCGAGCAAAAGGTATTGCGGCTTGACCGCAAGCGCTACGGCGATATATATCTGCCTGCGCATTCCTTTTGAACAGTTGCGGAGCGGCTTTTTTTCGTTTATGCCGAACTTTTCCACGAGTGTTTTATATGCCGACATATCGAAATCCGGATAAAATACTCGGTACATTTTTACCATACTCATCGCTGTGGTCTGCATATTGAAATACGGGTCATCGGGCAGGAAGAAGACTCTTTTCCTTGTTTCCTCTTTGAGTATCGACTCTCCGTCGTATTCTACCGTGCCGTCGTCGGCTTTATAAACGCCCGACATAATTCGGAGCAGGGTGCTTTTGCCTGCGCCGTTCGTGCCCACGAGTCCGACGATCTTTCCGCTCGGGATTTCGAGATCGACGTTCGTAAGTATCGTTGTCTGTCCGAGCGTGTGATAATTGATGTTAATTTTGATCATTTTCCGAAAACACCTCCTCTAACTGTGCCGATAAGACCTGCTTTTTTATTCCTTTTTCCTTGAGTGTGAAAAGCAGTTCTTTGTTAGCCGCAAGCAGCCGCATACATTCCTCCGAGATCGGATCCGCCTTTACGTCTTTCGAGCCTTTTGCGGTGACATAAATGCCTTTCTTTGGAATGCTTTGTATCAGTCCGCGTTCTTCAAGTGCCGAATAGGCGTGCGCCATCGTGTTCGGGTTTACTCCGAATTCCGTCGCCGCGGATCTTATTGACGGCAGCTTGTCGCCGACCTTTAAGACGCCGAGCGTGATGTAGCTCTCGTACTTGTCGGCGATTTCAAGATAGAGCTCGCGCTTTCCCGAAAAATTATATCGCATCCGCTACCCCTCCTTGACTGTAATATTTGTATCATCTGTACTATTTGTATTATAACACAGCACTGCGTATCTGTCAATAGGGAAAACACATCTTTTTGAAAAAAATCCGAAAGATCAAAAAATCACCCGTAAAAAACAGGTGATTTTGTTGATATGCAAAAGTGTTATGTATTAGCCGCTAAAACTCGCGTAGCGAATATCACTGCGAAGCAATATAACTCGCCAAAGGCGAATAGAACCGGCGTGTTCTCCGTCAAGGATAACACGCCAAACGCACGGGAGATATTATCAAAAAGATCAGATGATCCCCAGAATTATAAAGCCTATCGTGTTTATCCCGAAATTCGCGAACATATGTACCGTCCAGGAAAGGTAGATACAGTTGAACTTTTCGTTGAGAAAATTAAATATTATTCCACCCGCGAAAAGTCCGAGCATAGCGAGCAAAAACAGGGGAATATTGAACCACCCGTTCATTATCGCGACGTGATACGCGGCAAATGAAAGAGCGCTGAAAATGTATGCGAAAGCACGGCTTGAATGTTTTTTCAGAATTAGAAAAGCAAATCCGCGGAAGAATACTTCTTCAAGAAAAGAATTCATAAAGGAAATGTATATCGCAACATAAACGAAGTTGTTGCCGTTGACCCCTATGTCCTCAATAAGTCCCGCGATCGAGGAAAAATCGTAAAAGCCACGCAATGTAAAATATGCACCGAGAATAACGGTAAAAACTCCGACTCCGAGTAAAAGGGAAACGAGCACGCCTTTTTTTGAGGGAATGAATATTTTCTTTATACCATTCAGCTCATTTTTGTGGATCAGTGCGAAGATTAGCATTACGCCGAGGAACAGCATAACCTTACATATGGATTTTATGAGATAGCCGGGTTGCCACAGACCATCGACCAGTGCCATAAGTATGCAGGCGCACACGACCGAGGTTACGATGTAAAGTGCTTTTTTGCTTTTGAAAAGAGTTTTGCTATTTGTCACGATCTCCGTTCTCCGTTCCGACGCACAGCGTCAATACATATGACGCGCCGTCAAATAAATTTTCGCATATTGCTTCCGAGTCCGACGACAGATAGAGATGCCTCAGCATAAATCGATTTTCGAATGTGTATTTTTCGATATCTCCCTGAAAAAATCCGACGCCGAAATATTTGCCCACCGCCTCGCGCAGAGTCCATATACGTGTAAATTCCACCTCGGGAGAGTCACATTCCGCTATCCTTCGTTGCTCATTGTCCGAAAAAAATCGTTTTGCGATCCTGCGGCGCGTTTCCATACCGGGATCTTTATATTCTATCCGTTCGATGTCAACGCCGACCGCCAATTTGCGGTGCGCGACGCACACGGCAACATTGTCGGAATGTGATATGTTGAACTCTATTCCGACATTCAGCACGGGCTTGCCGCCGTCAAGCACGAAAAGACTTGCGGTGCTTGGGGTGATATCAAAATATTCGAGACACTTTTGAAGTGCCGCAAAGCCGAGTGCCGAGCGGTTTCGGTCGGCGATCTTTTTGTATCTTTTTATGTGATCGTCGGCGCCGACTATTTTTAAAGGCGGTATATCGTCGCAAAGCCTTTCATCGTAAATATTATCTGCCGACGCTATAAAGAGGACACATTCTCTCGGGACAAACGGAAGGAGCTTGAAACGGATACCCATAAGCGAACCTCAGACGTCAAGTCCCATTTGTGCCATCAATTTGCGGTTGAACTCCTCGGCGGTGTTGTAGCCTGTCTTTTTCAGACGGTTGTTCATTGCCGCAATCTCAATTATTATCGCAAGATTTCGTCCCGGCTTGACGGGGATAGTTATAGCGGGAACGTCGATATCCAAAATACTTATCGTCTCCTCGTCTATTCCGAGTCTGTCATACATCTTTCCTTGTATCCAATTCTCTAAATTTATAACAAGATCGATGCTTTGAGTGTCTTTTACTGCGCCCATACCGAAAAGACGACGCACATCTATTATTCCGATGCCGCGAAGCTCGATATAGTGACGGATAATCTCGGGCGCACTTCCGACTAAGGTGATGGCGGAGACCTTTTTGATCTCAACCGCGTCATCAGCGATAAGCCTATGTCCGCGCTTGACAAGCTCGATAGCCGTCTCGCTCTTTCCGACTCCGCTGTCTCCGAGCAAGAGCAATCCCTCACCGTAGACCTCAACAAGCACACCGTGGCGCGTGACCCGGGGTGCGAGCTCAACATTTAAAAATGCGATGAGTGCAGCCATCATAGGGCTTGTAGTCTGTGCTGTTCTGAACAAAGGAACACCTACCTTTTTTGCTTCTGCGGAAAGCTCATCAAAAATGTCAAGACCTGTCGTTACGATAACGGCAACGGGACGGTAGTCTATGAAGGTACGTATTCTTTTTGTGCGTGTTTCGGTGTCACATTCCTTAAGATATCTGTGCTCGGCTTTGCCTATCATCTGTATGCGCGACGGATCAAAGAGTTCGTAATAGCCCGTAAGCGCCAACCCCGGACGGTTTACCTCTGGGGTGTTTACCATTATTTCGGCATAATTGTCGGGAATACATATTTTTTCAAGATTGAAATGATCCGCCACTTTTGAAAGAGGAATACTGTAATTAAGTTCCATAAACGCACGTTCCTTTCTGCTTTTTGGTGGGGTTTTTACCCATATAAACATCTACCTATCCTATTATAACATCAGCCGAGACTTTTTTCAACAGG
The DNA here is from genome assembly GCA_964653575.1 of uncultured Lachnospiraceae bacterium. Taxonomy (GTDB): domain Bacteria; phylum Bacillota; class Clostridia; order Oscillospirales; family CAG-272; genus HGM12650. The sequence goes on along the minus strand of CAZZFP010000001.1, from coordinate 77,358 downwards.
TAAATATAAAAATGTTGAAATTGATCCGTCGGTGATAACGTCAAGGTAATAAAATATGCGTTGCGGCATATATTTAAGTGTCGCGCGACAATCTGACAACGAAATTTTTTGTGAAATATCGATATTTTGCTATTTTCTATTGACAAAAACAAAAAGTTATGATATAATCGTGGCAATCATTCAAGAAAGGTGGATAAATATCTATTATGGAATCAGACACAAGTGACACTGATCGATGCAGTATGGTCACCTGCGATTCTTTAAAATCGAGCAAGTACAAAATTTTAATATGCTGACATTGCGCGTTCTGCGGTCCTCGGCTTTCAGCTTGTCTTTTTGAGCCGATATCGTACAGAGCGGTTTTTTTGCACTTATTTTCAGACCGATCTCGGCTGATCGAGATTTTAAAGAATTATAGGGAAAGGAATTTTTAACAGTAAAATGAACACAGATATTATAGGACAAATACTTCTTCAGCTTATACTTATAGCGATAAATGCGATATTTGCTTGTATAGAGATCGCAGTCATTTCTGTCAATGATGCAAAGCTTGCCAAGCTTGCGGCAGAGGGAAACAAGAAGGCGATAAGACTTGCAAAGCTTAAAAATAAGCCCGCGCGCTTTCTTTCAACCATACAAGTGGCGATAACTCTTTCGGGATTTCTCGGAAGTGCGTTTGCGTCACAAAACTTTGCGGATCTGCTTATGATCCCGCTCAAAAAGCTTAACATTCCGATATCGGACTCCGTGCTCAACACTATATGCGTTGTGCTAATCACGATAATACTTTCATACATAACGCTTGTATTCGGCGAGCTTGTTCCCAAGCGTGTGGCTATGAAAAAGGCAGAGAGTATAGCGCTCGGTGTATCCGGACTCATCTCATTTGTTTCCGTTCTCTTTGCTCCCATAGTTTGGCTCCTTACTGTTTCGACGAACGGTGTGCTCCGTCTTATGGGGATCGATCCCAACGCGGATGACGAGGAGGTTACCGAGCAGGATATTCGTATGATGGTAGATGTCGGAAGCGAAAAGGGAGTTATCGATGATTCCGAAAAGGAAATGATTCAGAACGTATTTGAATTTGATGATCTTACGATAGATAAATTCTTGACGCACAGGACGGATATCGTTTACCTCTATGAAGAGGACGGTGTCGATGTATGGCACGAAACAATATGTGAAAATCCTCATGCTTGCTACCCCATATGCGGTGAAACGGTGGATGATGTTACGGGTGTGCTTTACGCTAACGATTATTTCAGACTCAAGGATCGCTCGACCAAGGAAGCCATTATCGAAGGCGCGGTAAGATCCCCTTACTTTGTACCGGAGACATTGAGTGCCGATGTGCTTTTTGAACAGATGAAGAAAACGGGCAACTATTTCGCTGTGGCACTTGATGAATACGGCGGAATGAGCGGTATCGTCACTCTTACGAATCTTATAGAGCAGATCGTCGGCGACTTCCCGGACGATGACACAGAGGACGGCGAGATCGTTGAAGATGAAGAGATCAAAAAGCTCGGCGATCGTCGTTTCAGAATACTCGGCTCCGCCGAGCTCGACGAGGTGTCGGAGACAATCGGAGTCAAGCTTCCTGCCGATGAATTTGATACCTTCGGCGGTTATGTCTTCGGCATTTACGGAACCGTCCCCGATGACGGCACGACGATAAGCGTTGATACCGAAGATCTGCATATAGAGGTGCTTAAGATAAACGAGCATCGCGCGGAGATAAACGAGGTGACCGTGCTCGAAAAGGTCGCCGTCGAAGAGCAGGAAAAAGTATAATTTACAGCAAAAACGGACTGTCAAAACATAGCGATGTGCCCCCTTTCGAGTAGATAGGGGGCACATCGTGCAATGGCAGTCCGTTGCTGTTTGTTTATCTTTCCTTAAATATCTGCGACAAGCGTTTCAAGCTCGGTTACCGTATCTTCAAACACTTTCATCGCATTTGCTACGGCGTCGGGCTTTGTAAGATCAATTCCCGCGACTTTAAGCTCCTCAATAGGATGATCGCTTCCTCCGAGGGTCAAGAACTTGAGATATCCCGATGTATCTCCCGTTTCAAGTATCTTTGAAGCGATGGCGACTGCGGAGCAGAAGCCTGTTGCGTACTGATATACGTAAAATGCGTTGTAGAAATGCGGAATATATGACCACTCATACGACATAACCTCGGGTATCTCCGCGCCCTCATAATATTTGCTTATAAGCGCGTGATAAGTATCGCTGAGAGACTTTGCGGTAAGTGTTACGCCGTTTTTGTACATTTCGTGAGATTCCTTCTCAAACTCCGCAAACAGTGTTTGTCTGAATACCGTCGTGCGGAAGCCTTCAAGAAAGTTGTTGAGAATGAATGCGCGGCGTTTTTTATCCGTCTCGGTCTTAAGCAGATGCTTTGTCATAAAGACTTCGTTTACGGTTGATGCGACCTCTGCGACCATTATCGTATAATCGCTGTTTACGTACTCCTGAGCTTGTGAGGACTTGTAGGAGTGCATAGCGTGACCGAGCTCGTGAGCGAGTGTGAAGGCATCATCGAGAGTGTCGGTATAGTTAAGCATTACATAGGGGTGCGTACCGTATACGCCGCAGGAGAACGCGCCGGAACGTTTGCCTTTGTTTTCGTAAACGTCTATCCAGCCGTTTTCATATGCCTTGTCAAGCAGCTTGCCGTATTCCTCTCCGAGCGGTTTGAGCGCTTCCTTGACGAGCTTTTTGCCCTCTTCGTAGGGCATAGGATAATCGACATCATCTATAATAGGTGTATAAAGGTCGAACATATCTATCTTTTCAAGCCCGAGCAGCTTTTTGCGAAGCTCGAGATATCGTCTCATAGTGGGAAGTGCCGAGTGTATTGCTTCGATGAGGCTATCGTAGACCGAGAGAGGAGCGTTGCTTGCGAAGAGAGCGCGCTCGCGTGCGGAAGCAAAATTGTGTACGTCGGCAAAATAAGTATCAAACTTTACCGAGCCGGCATAAAGCTCTGCGAGCGTGTTGATATATTTCTTATGAGTTCCGAAATAACCGTTAAATGCGTCTTCTCTTACTTTGCGATCGGTACTTGCTCTGTATACCGAAAAATTACCGTTTGTGAGTCTTACTTCGTTTCCGCTTTCGTCCTCAATAACGGGGAATTCCATATCAACATTCGTAAGCATATCGAAAGCGTCGCTCGGGGCGTTCGAAACGTCCATAAGCATAGCGAGCATTTTCTCTTTTTCTGCGTCGAGAATATGAGTACGACCTCTGAGAATGTTTTCGATCATAAAACGATACTTTTCAAGTGACGGATCCTTGAGGTATTCAGCTATCTTATCCTCGGGTATAGCAAGTATTTCGGGTTCGATGAATGATGTCATCGATCTGATAGTTACGAGAAGTCTCATAGCCTTTCCGTTGAGTTCAAGGTTTTCCGGATCGCTGCTGTCTCCGGATTTTCTCAGCATAGTATAAATGTAGACAGGCTCGGCTTTTTCAAGCACGGAGTATAATGTGTCAAGACCGTTTTTGAGAGATTCTGCCGATGCGCCGAGTGTTCCCATAATCGACTGAATGCGCGGTACATTTTTCTCAACTTCATCAAATGCTTTTTCGTATTCTTCAATGCTTGCGTACATCTGTGACAGGTCCCACATATATTTGGGATCCATCTCGTTTCTGCTCTTGAGTTCCATATTTTTGTCTCCTTTGCGTTTTTCAAGAATTGCGGGGAATTAAAGATACCCCGAATTAATTGTAATTATTATACTGTGATTATTTCTCAATGTCAAGAGAGAGCTTAAAAAATAGCCGAAATTCGTGCAAATTCCCATTTTAGGCACTTGCAAAAGAAGCGGATTTGTGATATACTTGTCTTGAAATTCAGCTTGCCTACTGTTGATATTTTGGGGAAAGGCGGTGAGGACCGTGCAGGATACATATTCGCCCGATATATATTCGGCGTCGATAAGTACGCTTCACGGTGTCGGCAAAGTCAGAGCCTCGCAGTATGCAAAGCTTGGCATATACACGGTCTGGGATCTTTTGCGTCATTTTCCAAGGGCATATGAAAATCGAGGGCATATAGTCACGTTAAATACGGCGCCCACCGACGTCAGGTGCTCGGTCATATTGACTGTTGCGACCGTGCCGAGGACAGCCAGAATTCGAGGACGGATGTATCTTACCAAATTCCGTGCTTTTGATGGGGCTGACAGCTGCGAGATAACATATTTCAATCAGCCGTATTATGCAGACAAATTTGTCCCCGGTGAGACCTTCAGATTTTGGGGAAAGGTAGAAAAAAAGGGAAGAGCTTTTTTTATGGCGAGTCCCGTGGCTGAGCCGTATGATGAAATGACTCCTCTGCCTGAGCTTTATCCCGTTTATCGACTTACGGAGGGACTTGGCGGTACTCAAATTCAAAAGGATATAAAGAGTGCGCTTTCTATGGCGTCGCTTTCTCTCAAGGATACGCTTCCCGATGAATTGATGATAAAAAACGGTCTTCCGACGCTTATGTATGCGTTAAAAACCATACATTCTCCCGATTCTTATGAGTCGCTTGCCAAGGCGAAACGACGTCTTATGTACGACGAGCTGTTGACCTTCGCACTCGGTATGAGGATGACGCACGAAAAGCACGAACGTGAGCCTGCCTTTGCTTGCGCGGATACGGATACGTCGGAGCTTGAGTCTTTACTTGAATTTAGCCTTACCAACGGTCAGCGGTCTGCGATAGAAGCCATAAAAAAGGATATGTCCTCTCCTTATAAAATGAGCCGTATTGTTGTCGGAGACGTCGGATGCGGCAAGACGGTCTGTGCCGCGGCGGCTATGTACATAGCCGTTAAAAACGGCAGACAGGCGGCGCTTATGGTGCCTACCGAGATACTCGCAAATCAACATTACAGCGATCTGTCTTGCCTCTTTGCAAAGCTCGGAATAAGATGTGAGCTTCTGACGGGGGCGGTGACGCCTGCAAACAAGAGAAGAATATACGCAGGACTCGCTTGCTCGGATTCAAAAGAAAGAATAGATGTGGTTATAGGAACACAGGCACTTCTTTCGGACGGCGTGGAGTTCGCCCGTCCCGGGATAGTCGTCACCGACGAACAGCACAGATTTGGCGTTCGACAAAGGGCGGCGCTGTCCGATAAAAACGACGGCGCGCATCTTTTGGTTATGAGCGCGACACCCATTCCACGGTCGTTGGCACTTGTTATGTACGGAGATCTCGATATCTCAAAGATATCAGATATGCCTCCCGGAAGGCAACGGGTCGATACATTCGTGGTGGATGAAAGTTACAGAGCTCGCCTTAACGCGTTTATCCGTAAGCTCGTGGGCGAGGGCGGACAGGCTTATGTCGTTTGCCCCGCTGTTGACAGCGAGGACGAGGCGGCGGATGATGAGATTTCTTTTGAGGATATTTCTGTGTTTCAAAATGGACACAAAAAGCCTAAAATGAAGTCGGCGGTACAATTTGCTTCCGAGCTTGCCGAGGAGCTTTGCGGAATTTCCGTGGCGTTCGTTCACGGAAAGATGAAGGGCACGGAGAAGGACTTGATAATGAAGTCGTTTTCAAACGGAGATATTCAAGTTTTGGTCTCGACCACTGTGATCGAGGTCGGAGTCAATGTTCCGAACGCTTGCCTTATGATAGTCGAAAACGCCGAGCGCTTCGGACTTTCGCAATTGCATCAGCTCAGAGGCAGAGTCGGACGCGGCAAGCGTAAGTCATACTGCATTCTCGTTAACGGAGAAGAGCGGGCGAACGGAGCGGCGCCTTCGACGGCTTCCGAACGCTTGAACACAATGAAAAACATCTATGACGGCTACGTTATAGCCGAAAAGGATCTCAGCCTTCGCGGTCCCGGCGATTTCTTGGCAAATGCCTCCGGGTCTGAAATAAGGCAGAGCGGCGGGATTAAACTTAAACTTGCCGATATGTGTGACGATACGGGACTTTTTGAGAGTGCCGTAAACGACGCAAAGCAACTCATAGAAGAAGATCCCTCGCTCGGAAAATACCCCGAGCTTTACGCCGAGATAACAGAGCTTTTCAGGATAGATCCGCGTTCCATAAGCTGATCCGTCCAAATATAAATATATAACTTAAAACAAAGGAGAACCGAAAATGTCCAAATGTCTCATAGTTATCGATCCGGGTCACGGAAGATACAACAATCCACATACCACAAAAGAAGGCTTTTATGAGGGGACGCAGAACTATATTCTTTCCTGCTTCCTGAAAAAAGCGCTCGAAAAAAGAGGCTTTCAGGTGCTTACGACAAGACCCGAGCTTGACGACGATCCGTCCCTTGAGGATAGAGGATATATGGCGGGGAATAACGGTGCAGAGCTTTTCCTCTCCCTTCATTCCAACGCCCCCGGAACCGCAACACCGCCCGAAAGATATCCGCTTGTAAGAGGCGTTTGCGCGTACTATACGCTTACTCAGCCCGAGCTTAATGTTCCGCTTGCCGAGGCACTTGTAAATAAGATCGCCGAGGTTATGCACACGGAAAACAGAGGTATCAAGACCCGTGCATATCCCGACAATCCCGGCGTGGATTTCTACAGTGTTATCAGAAACAGTGTTGCGTCCGGATGCAAGCGCTCGATCCTTGTAGAGCACGGCTTCCATACCAATCCCGAGGATTCGGCTTTCCTCCAAAGCTCGGAGTGCCTTGAAAAGCTTGCCGAGGCAGAGGCAGAGGTGATCGATTCGATACTCGGCTGATATTCGGCAACAAAATCCAAAGTGCACTGATAAATTCGGCATAATTGTGATTATTTTGCAAATTATTAACAATAGACGATAAGTATCCTATTGACAATCGAGCAATAAATAAGTATAATATATAGGTAACAATGAATTATTGCGATCAATTTGCAGTATCAATACTTTTCGGAGGTTAATTATGAAAAAGTTTTTAGCCCTTATTCTTGCGGCTATGATGATTTTTACTTTGCTTTCTTGTAACAAAGACGATAAAGGTGATGACACAGATCAGGGCAATGAAGACGAGACCGGTAGTGTTGCCGAGATGACCGATTTTACGTACGAGATCGGAGCAGGCGATACGGCGATTATTACAGGTTATACGGGAGATGATATCTCATACGGCCTTCACGAAGTAAAGGTACCCGATATGATTGACGACAGAGAGGTAGTCGCTATCGGAGAAAAGGCTTTCTACGGCAACAATTCGATAACTTCGGTTGAACTTCCCGATACGGTTAAGTCAATAGGCGATTATGCCTTTGCAAGCTGCAAGCTTCTTACATCGGTAAAGGTTCCGGAGACAGTTACGGAAGTAGGCAAATATGCTTTTGCTTACTGTGCAAAGCTTGCAAGCTTTCCGCTTCCTTCAACCGTTACCTCGATCGGTGACGGCGCCTTCTATGGCTGTACGTCGATAAGCACTCTTGAACTTCCCAAATCGCTCGAAAACATCGGCGATTATGCTTTCTGGGGCTGCACAGGTATTACATCCGTTGAGATCCCCTCAAAAGTAAAGATTTTGGGTAAGCAGGTATTTTGGGCTTGCAGTAAGCTCGCAAGTGTTAAGCTTACCGAAAATATAGAAGCTATCGGTGAGTTTGCATTTGGAAGCTTACAGGAGAGCGAGGACAGCGTTGTTGCGCTTGTTGAAGCTCCTACGGGATCATATGCTGCCTGGTACGTTACGGCAAGCGGATATCCCACAAAGTAATTAAGAGATTTTATATTTGCGGACTGCTTTTTTACGGCAGTCCGTTTTTTAATTTAATGAAATTAAAGGCGAAATTAAATTTATTTTGCTTTGATTTACATATTGTAAATTAACTTGCGAACGCCGATTTTCGCGCTTTTTCTGTTGCAAAAAGCTTTGGTTTATGTTAGAATATATATGACGGCGGATGTCGCTCAATATGTGTTTCCAACTATTATTTTGCCGCCGTGGGCGGCGGAAGGGAGATTGATATGAACGTGATAAAGCTTCTTTTGCGTAAGAGCAGCGTGTGCTATATTTATGATAGCAATACCTTGCGTCAGGGTCTTGAAAAAATGAGAATATACGGATACACGGCAGTTCCTGTGATATCCGATGAAGGCATTTATGTCGGATGCGTGAGCGAGGGTGACTTTCTATGGCATATAATAGCAACGGGCGACGGCAGTATGAGATCTCAGGAACAATATAAGATAAAGGATATCATCAGATACGATTATAATCCGGCGGTAAAGATCGATGTAAGTATGGATGTTTTACTGCAAAGGGCACTCCATCAAAATTTTATACCTGTTACCGATGACAGAGGCGCGTTTATTGGTATAGTAACGAGGGCTGATATAATCAAGCACTGTACAAGACCGAATATTCAAAGCTCGCCGCGTCTTGGCGATACATTGAAAAACGATGAGAGTAAGATCTCTTGAATTGCAGACCTTTAATTTGGTATACTCGGCGACGATCGCTTTTTGAAAGTTGCCGAGTTCATATTTTTTTTACATCTTTGCTCTTCAAACTTTGATTTAGGCATTGACAAATCATTTGTTTTGAGGTATAATATCGCTTGTAGGTCAATGCAACGGTCGCCTACAAGTATTTTTGGAGAAGTACTCAAGAGGCCGAAGAGGCGCCCCTGCTAAGGGTGTAGGTCGGGCTAACCGGCGCGAGAGTTCAAATCTCTCCTTCTCCGTACAAAATAACGTCCACCGAGAGGTGGGCGTTTTTTTGTGCGGAGAAGCGTGGGTCAAGCGGAACTGTCCGCAAGAATGCAAGCGGGAGTAAAAAAGTTGAAATACAAAAAACATTCTTGGAGCCAAGCTTGCTTGGCTGAGTTCTTAAATCTCTCCTTCTCCGTACAAAATAACGTCCACTGAACGGCGTGCGCTGTTAGTGGTAAAATGAAAATCAAATTACGCCGTTCCGAAATATTCCTCGCGGTCTAAACAACCGCGTTCCGCAAGCGGAAACAGAATATTTCCCGAGGCGAGTGCGGAACTGAAAGAGTGCGTTTGTTTGTATATAATTACTTATGAAGCGATCGAGTTCTTTCAGTTGGAAAAGTTGTTATGATTCTATTTTAACGGAACTTGGTCACTTTGTCTGTCTTTTTTTGCTTTTCAGTCTCACATCTATTGTAACACTACATTTTTGAAGAATTATTTTGAGTTTTCTGCATTCTTCATAACAATTATGCCGTGACTTTAAGTATTATCCGTCACTGTCGGCCGCGATCGGAAGGGCTCCGGCGTATCCGAGAGACCATTTTTAAGGTCTTTTTCAACGCCGGAGCCATCGTAACAAAAGCGAAAAATTCAAAAGACTCGTCAAGAGAATATCTCCGCCGCTTAAACATTTGTTATTCTACATTCAAGGTCATCAGTTCCTGAATGCTTGTTACACCTTTTTCCACGAGGTTTTTGCAAGAGCTCCACAGCGTGACCATGCCGTTTTCTCTGGCAAGCTCACGAAGAACTTCCAAGTTACGCTCCCGAACGACGGCGGAACGCATATTTTCGTTCATATACATGATCTCGTGGACGGCAATTCTGCCTTTATAGCCCGTTCCGTTGCAGAATTGGCAACCGTGTGGACGGAAAATAGAAATCGGCTCGTCAATGCCCAAAATTTCCATTTCCTTTGCATTGGTCTTGCCACGCTTTTTACATTCGGGGCAAAGCCGTTTGACCAGTCGCTGGGCGATAACACCCACAAGCGCATCCGATACAAGGTAATCTGCCACGCCCATATCTTCCAGACGGGTAATCGCACCGGTGGCATCGTTGGTATGCAAAGTGGAAAACACCAAGTGCCCCGTTATGGCGGCTCGGACGGCAATTTCTGCTGTTTCTTCGTCGCGCATCTCGCCGATCATTATAATATCCGGGTCTTGGCGAAGAATGGAACGCAAAGCCGTAGAGAACGTCATATTGGCCTTGGTATTAACCTGTGTCTGGTTGACACCTGCCATAATGTATTCCACGGGATCTTCGACCGTTACGATATTCACTGCCGATGTGTTGACCTCTTTTAGAAAAGAGTACAGCGTTGTGGACTTACCGCAGCCTGTGGGTCCGGTCAAGAGGATAATACCATGCGGCTTGGAAAGCATTTTGTCCAGCACAAGGTTTTCTTCATCCGTAAAGCCCAAATCTGCACGAGTGAAGCGGAAAGAAGTCTTGTCAAGCACACGGATAACAAACTTTTCACCGAACACCGTCGGCAGGGATGACACACGGAAGTCAAATTCCTTGCCGCCGACGATCATATTGATACGACCATCCTGCGGAATTCTTCTTTCCGCAATGTCCAAGCCTGCCATGATCTTGATTCGGGCGCAGATGGCAGAATACGAATTGATCGGGAATTCCGCACGCTCCTGTAGGTCGCCGTCGATACGATAGCGCACCTTGACCACCTTTTCAAAAGGCTCGATGTGGATATCGCTGGCTCGATACGGCACGGCTTCTTTAATGATGGAGTCCACCAATCGAACAGAAGGGTTATTGACTACATCGTTTTCCACGATTTCATCGGAGTTTTCGCCGCCTTTGTCGGAGAACAGTGCCGCATCCCCCTCCGTATTCAGATCGTCCAACGCCGCCGAGGTAGAGATCACGGCAGCCACCGAGTCGATATAACGGTCAATTTGCACCGGCGAAACAAGCACATAATCCACAGGAGCAATGATCCGGGTTGAAATAGCGGACAGGGCAGTGCAGTCCAAGGGTCTTGCCGTAGCTACCAGCAGTTTGCCCTCGATGCTCATGGAAACGGGAATAACCTTGTACCGCTTCATAAACTCAAAGGTAAACAGATCGAACAGGGTCTTATCAATGTCCAGCAGGTCGATCTCCGCATAAGGCAAACAGTAATATTCGCTCAACACGGGCAGTTCCCGCGCCTCAGTGGTATATTCCTTTGCAAGCATATAATCACGGAGAGGAACGCCGAGGCGTTCACAATCCTCTAAAATCTTATCTGCCTGCTTCTTTTTGATTATTTTCTTGTAGATGTAAAACTGTAACAGTTCTCGATTGATATTCATGCGCTACCTCCCCGATCATGTAAGGTTGTTCATAATGGAAAGCATCGGCGAGTAGACCGCAATGAACAGCGTTCCCACGACCACACCCATGATCAGTAGCATGATCGGCTGAATTTTTGAAGTTACCGAATTCAGAGAAGATTCCACCTGTTCGTCGAAAAATCTGCACGAACGGGTCAGTACTTCTTCCAATGATGCCGTTTTTTCGCCAATAGAGAGCATCTGTAACAGCATTTGAGGAAAAAGATTTTGCTTTTGGAAGGCATTGGTCAGCGTTACACCATGCCGCACATCCTCTGCCGCCTCTTTGAATTTCGCTTCCACATAACTGTTGTCCAAAATAATCAAAACATTATCCAATGCCGTAGCCAGATCCATACCGCCGGACAGAAGCAGGCTGAACGCTCTGGCAAATCGAGCAGTTATGAGATTGACCTGCACACGACCGATGAGCGGACACTTGATTTTAAATACATCAAAAACCTTTTTGCCGGTCCGCGTTCTCAAAAATAGGAACAGTCCGCCGCCAACGAAAATAACCGTTAATACCAGAATCGACCAGTAGTTCAAAATAAAATCCGAAATATTGTATATGACAAGAGTAATACCCTCAGGCTCTACCTGCAACGTCGATAGCGTATCTCGGAATGTGGGAACAATAAACGCCAACATCAGAATCACGATGCCGACGGTCATGCCTGCCAGCATCATCGGATACGCCAAGGCACTCTTGACTTTTCTCTTGATCGCCGCATCCGATTCATAGTAGTCGGCAAGGGACACAAACACACTGTCCAGCTTACCGCTGAGTTCACCTACTCTGACCATACTGCAAAAGAAATTGGGAAAGACCTTCTTGTGCTTTTCCAGCGCCTCGGACAGTATAGCACCGCCTTTCACATCCTCGCTGATAACCCGCAAAATGGATTTAAAATAAGCGGAATACGGTTGTTGTTTTAAGCAGTCTATGCAATCGATCAATATAACTCCCGTAGAGATCATAATGGCAAACTGACGGCAAAAAGTCGTCAATTCCGACAAATTCACCTTACCTGTACCGAGGGTAAAGAAAGCCGAGGGTGTTCCTGCCTTGTATTCCCTTGCGGACACCAAATACAGATTCTGCTTGGTCAGTTGCACTGCCAGATCTTTTTCGTCCTCGGCAATGAAAATACCTTTGTGCTTTTTCTTTTCCAAATTAACCGCAACATATTTGTATGTAGGCACAAAACCACCTCACTTTCTCAAAATCCAAGCAGAGCCAGATACCATGTAATGATCTGCTCGCCGAAAAACATTGCTACCGTAAATCCCGACACCAAAAACGGCGCAAAGGGATAGGGCTTGCTTTCATTTTCGTTTCTCTTTTTGGCAATTAACATGATGATCGCCGCAGGGATGGTTGCAACCAGCAGCGACAGCAGCAGTTTTTCCCAACCGAGCAAAAGTCCGACGGTACCTGCCAATTTGATGTCACCGCCGCCCAAACCCTCTTTTTTGCAGAGCTTTTCAAAACTCCATCCGATGAGGTAAAACACGCCGAAGCCGACCACGCCACCGATCACATGGGACAGCCAACCGTAACTGTCGTCAAAGAAGATGCTGGCAATGCCAAGGCACAGTAGCATAATCTGAAAACGGTCAAAAATGATCTGATGTTCCAGATCGATGAAAAATATGCAAATAAAAACAGAGCAAACCGCCATATAAATACAGGCGAGCGGAATGCTTTTCTCCCGAAAGAGAAATCCGCACAACAGCCACAGCACCGTATTGGCAATTTCCACTGCTGTGTAGCGGAAAGAAATGTGGTTTTTGCATTTTCTGCATCTGCCCCCCAGCATCAGATAGGAAAGCACGGGGATATTGTCATACCAACGCAGTTCATACTTGCACTTGGGGCAGTGAGAATTGGGCTTTGTAAGGCTCATCCCCTCCGGAAGACGGTAGATGACCACATTCAAGAAACTGCCCACACACAGACCAATGATTCCCATGAGGATATACGAAACAATCGTGTAATATTGATCCATCGGAACTTCCTCAGAACTTTCCGTTCGCCGCCAATTGCTTGGGGAACAAACCGCCGTACAGTTCCAGATTGGCAGTCACATTGCTGTCATAATCTGAAATCGGCAATGCGGTAAAGGAGATACCGTTTTCCTCGCTTTCTTCGTTCACGGCATCCAAAACAGAGGCAAGCTCCTGCGGCATATTCACGCATACAAACTTCGGCTTGGCGATATCTGTCAGTTTTTCGTTGGATGCGATCAAAGTCAGCGCCCACTTGACGAACACACGAAAATTCTCGTAAAGGATGCCTTCATCGGTTTCGGGGATTTCTCTCTGCATAAATTTCGGCAAACGCCGTGCTTTGTGTGTAAACATCTTCAGCGAGGACTGTATGATCGTATTTTCCGCGGTTTCTTCCGTAGTTTCTTCTTGTGCGGTTTCGTCGGTTTCCACCTGTTCATCTTCCGCAGGCTCGGCATCCTGTTCATCCTCGGAAACGGATTCCATCGCCATGACGGTCAGCCGCTTGGATTTGGCTTTTTCTCTGGCGTTCAGCACCGAAAGTTCAGCATAGGAATGGTCGAACAGCATATCTTCCCGTGTCACTTTCGGTTTGCGCAAAAATTCCAACCCGAATGGTAAAATATAATATCCGACAGCTTTTCCGTCAGCCACGAAAGTGAAGCGTGCGTAGGTATCTTTCAGATCAAGCAGCAGATAGGACGCGTTTTTCAGCTTCGGATTGATGATCGTCGCGCCGCCGACGGTAGCGTTGGATGCAAAGGTCAGGGTGTCTACCAACAGTTTGTTTTCCGAACAAGCGGCGTAGATCGCCGTTGCAATTCGTTTTTGCACCGCCGTGATGGCATAGGTGGCATATTGCTTGTTTTGAGCCGCTACACGGGAAGCGATCTGCAAATCGGCATAATTGCGATACAGTCCGCCCAAGGTGATATCCAGCGCCTTTTTTGTCTGACCGAAGCCACGCATAGTGGGGATTTTCACCGTATCGGTCAGCACGGCGGTATCCGGCAGAATGACCGACACTTTCCGCACACCGTCGGCAGGGTTTTCTGCCACGAAATCGGCGACGGCGTCTTTGAATTTGCCGAAAAATTCATCGTCAAAATGACCGCCGCCGTAATTTTTAATACTATGGATAATGGTGGAGCTGTCACTGCCCGGCATGGAGTAGAAGTGGAAAGTGGAACGCTCTGTATCGATTGCAATGGTTGTTAAATAGTTTGATTTTGCCATATTTTCGCTCCGTATCGCAAAATGTAATCAATCCTGTATCGGCTCACCGTAGCACCACTTTTCAACGGTGATGTTACCGCCGTCGATGCTCGCTTGCACATACAGAATGATCTTGTCGTTTTTATTTTTAACCGTTAACGTGTTATTTTCGGTACTGATGTCATAGTTCGCGTTTTCAAATTGAAAATTATCATTGCTTCCGTTGTTCAAATAGTTCAAATATTCTTCGCCGATCTGATCCAGCTCCACTCGATTGGTCATCATCACTTTTTCAAGTCCGGTCTGATAGTGACCGTAGAGGGTCAGAGAGGTCAGCAAGGTACAGAATGTAAAAATGATCAACATAAACAAAATGGCATTTTCCAGTGCCATTCCTTTTTTATTTTTGAGTATTTTCATCATTTACCTCCCTTGGTGTAATCAAAGGAAATGATCTCTTTTTTGTTTTTATCCAACACTTCAATTTTGAAAGTATTGTCAATTACTGTAATTTCTGCCGTAAATTTGTTTTCTTCGGACAGGTAGGTGAATTGCCCGTTTTCGTCCAACTTTATTTCAATGTCCGCGGCAAATAGCATATTGCTTTCAAAATCAGAAATACTTTCGGAAGCCTTAAAGCATTCCAACGCGTCATAGGCAAAATATTGCGCTTTGGATTTGTTGACCGCATTGACTTTTGCTGTTGCAGAGGACAGCACCAGAGACAAGGCAGCAAAGCTGACTATTACGACGACCGTCAGGGCAATGACCGCTTCCATCAGTGAAAAGCCTTTCTTCTTATTCATTGCCGGTTCCTCCTTGAACGCTGCCGCAGCGCGGATACAGCACAAATGCCTGTTCGCCGCCGTTTGTGCCGGTGACGGTGCATTTGATCAGATTTCCGTTAGCGGTGTATACGATGCTTTCAATCTGAGTATCTGTATAGTTGAATGTTTCACCGCCGACTTTCAGACTGTCGTTCCCAACGGTAAAGGTAACTCCTTTGCCGTCTTGCTCAGACACCCACAGGGTCAGTTCTTCTTTCAGTTCGGCACACTGCTCCATAAATTCATACTCGGCACTGTTGTTTTTTGCATAGCCGCTGACGAGGGTGGAGAAGCTGACCGTCATGGTAGAAAGGATCGCCACCAGCAGTAGCACGATGGTCAATTCTACCAACGTGAAACCGCCCCGACGGTGCTTCTTTTGATCCTGTTTTGAGATGTTTTTTTCGTACATAGCTTGTTTTTTGCAAATATATAAAGGCACTTCGCACCCGCAAGGAGTGCAAAGTGCCTGCATTTTATTCAATATTTGGTTGAATATGTAGAACTATTAATCGTTGTTAGGCAATTGCCAACCGCAGTCGCCGCAAACTGTATCACCATCTTTAGCAGCTGCACAGATATCTTTCAAACCGGTACCAACAGTCAAAACGGTCTTGTCATCCGAGGCGGAATTAACCACCTTGTAATCGTTATGAATGTCATAAATGTACTCTTTGTCATTCTCAACAACCTTGATATAGTCAATTTCAGCTGTGGGGTGAGCGACCAAATACTCGGTGTAGGAGTTTCTTGCTTTCTGTAAACGAGCAGACGCTTTTGCATTTTCGACAACACCACTGAAAGTGGGAATCAAAACAGACGCCAGAATGCCGATAACGGCTATGACAATTACCAGTTCCACGATGGTGAAGCCTTTTTTGTTCATTTTCTTCACGATATTTGATCTCCTTTGATAGTTTCGTTTATTAAAGACAGAGTCCTTGCGCCTCATATTCATAAAATTTGCGTTGCTTTATATATTGAATCTGTCAACTACACCAGTCGGCAGATACAAATTCACGGTGAAGCTTGCGGTAACCGGCACCCGCTGCGTGAAACGCGGCGGGTGCAAGGGGCGGGTTCCCGCCCCTTTGCCATTATACCATAAAACGGCTCTGTCTGTCAATACTTATTGGCAAAAAAATATCATTTTTTTGTGGTTAGTGAATAAAATGCAAAATAATTCTTCAAAAAAATACTTGACAAATTACCTGTTCTGTGGTAAAATACCCTCGTCGTTAAAGAATAAAGGCGTTTGAACGGAAATAAGTAACCGTTTTTCGGCGTTTTCAGAGAGCCGCTGTTTGGTGTGATGCGGTAAACGTTGAGCTTGGCGAATTCCTTCCGTTAGCTGTGGGCTGAAGGCTTCTTGCTGTGTAGGTCTTACCGGGTGCGACCGTTATATCGTGACGGTGTATGATGGTACACCCAATGAGGCTCTTTTTGTGAAAAAAGGGTAAAGCAGAGTGGTAACGCGGCGTGAGCTGTCCCTGTATCCTTCTCGTTTTTCGAGACGGAGCAGGCTTTTTTGTTTTTTACGGTAATTTCACCGTTATTATAAAATACAACAAGGAGACAAAAACAATGAAAAAGATCCTTTCTATTATGCTTATCGCGGTGCTTTGTATAGGCACGTGCCTTTCCCTCGCTTCCTGCGAGAAAAAAGAATATGATTTCACCGTAGGCGTTTGTCAGCTTATGGCACACGAGTCTCTTGACCAAGCGACCGAGGGCTTTATTGATGCGCTCAAAGAAGAGCTCGAAAAGGCGGGTAAGACCGTTAATATCGACGTTCAGGTGGCGGGCGAATCCAATCTTTGCGCCACGGTCGTCAACGCCTTCACTGCAAAAAAGGTTGACCTTATTATGGGTAACGCAACTCCGTCTTTGCTTGCCGCGGCTAACGCCACGACATCCATTCCCGTGCTCGGTACATCCGTTACCGACTATTCCGATACATTCTCCGGAAGCATTCCTTCCAACGTTTCCGGTACGTCGGATGCCGTTCCTTTTGCCGATCAAGCGAAAATGATGATAGATCTTCTCGGACTTACCGCGGGAGATCAAGTCGGCGTTATCTATTGCTCAAATGAGTCCAATTCGCTTATTCAATACAACGCAGTCAAGACGTATTTTGAGGCTGAGGGAATCGTAGTTAAGGCGTATACATTCTCGGATACAACAGAGCTTCAGACCGTGGTCACTTCCGCCGCAAACGATTGCAAGGCGATCTATGTTCCGTCGGACAACACTGTTGCAGATAATGATTCAGTAGTCGGTACTATCTGCAACGACAAAAAGATTCCGGTTTACACAAGCTACGGCGGATCCATCTGCTTTGCAAGCCTTGCTATCGATTATTATGAGCTTGGCAGAGAAACGGGTAAGATGGCGGCTGAGATACTTCTCGGAACAAGATCCGTATCCGACATCGAGATCAAGACGCTCACACCCACGGTCACATATAATAAAGAGCTTTGCGAGGAGCTCGGTATAACGATACCGCAGGATTAAAGCGTACCGAAGCGTTACTAAATATTATAAAGGTAGTTTGGAAATATGGCTTTTTTGAATTCTTTACCGGGCGCGATAGCAGAAGGTCTTATATGGGGACTTATGGCGATCGGTATATATATATCCTACAAAATACTTGATATCGCCGATATGACCGTTGACGGTTCGATATGCACGGGCGGATGCGTGTGCGCTGTTATGATAGGCGGCGGTGCTCCGGTGTGGCTCAGCGTTATCGTGGCATTCCTTGCCGGGGCATTGGCGGGGACTCTTACGGGTGTCCTTCATACGGCACTCGGTATCCCTTCGATCCTGGCGGGAATATTGACTCAGCTTATACTTTATTCCGTTAACCTGACGATACTCGGGGGTAAATCCCTTATGGCTATCGATCCGAGAAAGAACGATCTTTTGCTTCATATGAGTGATAACATCGGCGCCATAATTTCAATGGGGATCATAATAATATTTGTGATAGTGGTTCTTTGGCTCTTCTTCTATACCGAGATAGGACTTACACTGAAGTCTACGGGTGATAATCCGGATATGAGTCGTGCACAGGGTGTTGACGTAAAATTCAACAAAGTGCTCGGACTTGCCATATCTAACGGCATCGTGGCTTTTGCGGGAGCTTTGCTCGCTCAGTATAAGGGTTCCGCGAACATCAACGACGGAAGAGGCGCAATAGTTATAGGTCTTGCGGCGATATTTATCGGACTTTCCGTGTCGCTCAAAATAAAGCCGAATTTCGTCGTCAGCCTTATCGGCGTTATTTGCGGCGGGGTCGTATACTACATCATATATAACTTTGTCATATTGCTGGGGCTTAAGACCGATTATCTGAAGATGTTGTCCTCGCTGATAGTTATAATCTTCCTTGCGGTTCCGTATTTGAGACAGGAGTATTTTACAAAGCACAGATCTATCAAGGAGCTTGCGCCGTCTTCTACGAACTCTTCGGGAGGTAACAAAAATGCTTAATATAACCGATCTTCAAAAGACATTTAATCCCGGGACCGTAAACTCAAAGCTTGCTCTCAGCGGATTCGATCTTCATATCGCCGAGGGAGATTTCGTTACGGTAATAGGCGGAAACGGAGCGGGGAAAAGTACACTTCTTAACGCTATCGCGGGAGTATGGAAGCCCGACTACGGAACGATAGAGATCGATGGCGTCGATGTTACGAATATGCCGGAGCATAAGAGAGCAAAGTTTCTCGGCAGAGTCTTTCAGGATCCTATGAAGGGCACGGCACCAGATATGGAGATCGCCGAAAATCTTTCGATCGCCGCACGTAGAGGCACCAAGCGCAAGCTTATAAAGGGATGCACAAAAAAGGATCGTGAAAGTTACAGAAAGCTTCTTGCGGAGCTTGACCTCGGACTTGAGGACAGACTTTCCACCAAGGTCGGCTTGCTCTCGGGCGGTCAGCGCCAAGCTGTTACGCTTCTTATGGCGACTCTTAAAAAGCCCAAGATACTCTTGCTTGACGAGCACACCGCGGCACTTGACCCCAAGACCGCCGCAAAGGTTCTTGAGATCACGGATAAATTGGTCAAAGAAAATTCGCTTACCACACTTATGATCACACACAATATGCACGATGCCATAGCATACGGAAACCGCCTCATTATGATGGATGAGGGGCACGTTGTTGTAGATATTTCGGGCGAGGAAAAGCGGAATCTGACTATCGAGCAGTTGCTCGGACTTTTCGAAAAAGCAAGCGGAAACGCATTTACCGACGATAAGACCATACTTTCAAAGTGATACCGTAAATCAAATTTCAAATCCAAACGAATAAAAGCTGCCGTGCGGTCAAAGGACTTTTGCGGTAACTTTTTTCTGTACCGTGACAGTGAAAAATGGCTGTTGAAAAAAGCTTTGCGGTATGATATAATAAGAGTATGGATAAAGGACCTTATTTGGGAAGGAATTAGAATGATTATGTATAAATACGAATACGAGACCGTAAATTGTGACATTTGCGGTTGGGGATTTGGCTCGGGAAATATATACGAGATAGAGGATTACCGTGCCGTCATAAGTAAACGCGCGGCAGATGGATGGCGTTATGTCGGTTATATTCCCACCAAGCAACGCGGGACGGGTCACATCCAACAGCTTGATCTGATCTTTGAAAAAGAGGTGTAGACCGATATGAATAAAGTGATCGCAATAATTGATGACGATATACACATCGGTAATATGCTCGAAGAAGTACTTGGAAAAGAGGGATATGGCACACTTCGCGCCTATTCGGGAACGGAAGCTCTGATGCTGCTTTCGCAGAAAACTCCCGACCTTGTATTGCTCGATCTTATGCTCCCGGGACTGTCGGGTGAGGAGCTCTTGCCAAAGATAAAGAATATTCCCGTAATCGTCGTAAGCGCCAAGATCGACGTGGATAATAAGGTCGATCTGTTGCTTGGCGGGGCGGTGGATTACATAACAAAGCCATTCAATACCAAAGAGCTTCTTGCGAGGATAGCGGTGGCTCTGCGCAATACAAATCTTCAGACCACGCTGTTGCATTACGACACGATCACCTTGAACACGTCGAACTATGCCGTGACGGTAGGTGATGCGGAGCTGAAGCTGACGAGAACGGAATATGCCATACTGAAATGCTTGATGCTCAACAGCACGCAAGCAGTGTCAAAATCGCAACTGCTTGACCATATCAGTCTTGATACTCCCGATTGTACGGAAAGCTCTCTGAAGATCCACGTCAGTAATCTCCGCAAAAAGCTCCGTGATGCTTCGGGCAAGGACTACATCGAAGCGGTTTGGGGTATCGGCTTTAGACTTTGCAAATGAACTTTACTAAATCTTAACTGTTTTCTTTACCGTTATCTTTACGGTATTATATTACAATGGCAGCATCAAAATTTTCGGGAGGTTAAAATTCAAAATGGAATACGTACTTACGACCTCGGCGCTGTCAAAGACTTATCGTAAATTTGAAGCGTTGAAGGACTTAAACATTCACATCCCCAAAGGAGCTATATACGGCTTTGTGGGAAGAAACGGCGCAGGTAAGACAACACTTATTCGCGTAATTTGCGGCTTGCAAGAGCCGACGGGAGGCGAATATACACTTTACGGCATATCAAACAATGATAGGAAAATTTCAACAGCTCGTCACAGAGTGGGCGCGGTAGTTGAAACGCCGTCGATCTACCTTGATATGAGCGCAGAGAACAACCTAAAACAGCAGGCGCTTATTCTCGGCTTGCCAAACTATGACAGCATTCCCGAGCTTTTGAAGCTCGTGGGACTTAGCGATGCGGGCAAAAAGAGAGTCCGTCATTTTTCGCTCGGTATGAAGCAAAGACTCGGCATCGCGGTAGCTTTGCTCGGAAACCCCGACTTCATCGTTCTTGATGAGCCCATCAACGGACTTGACCCGCAGGGTATCGTCGAGATAAGAGAGCTGATCTTGAAGCTCAATCACGAGCGCGGAATCACCGTGTTGATCTCAAGCCATATTCTCGGAGAGCTTTCCAAGCTCGCTACACACTACGGCTTTATAGAAAAAGGACATATAGTAAAAGAGATCAGTGCCGCGGAGCTTGAGGCGGCTTGCCGCAAATGCGTTCGCGTTGAGGTCAGTGACATAAAGGCCCTTGTGCGCGTGCTTGACAGAATGGAAAAGGAATATGAGGTGGTTTCGGATACTCAAGCCAACATTTACGGAAGCATAGTTCTGTCCGAGCTCGTTAT
Source organism: uncultured Lachnospiraceae bacterium (assembly GCA_964653575.1). GTDB lineage: Bacteria > Bacillota > Clostridia > Oscillospirales > CAG-272 > HGM12650. The sequence goes on along the minus strand of CAZZFP010000001.1, from coordinate 56,004 downwards.
GGGACTTGCCGAGGAGGGCTGTACTCTCATAAGCTCACACGAGCAGGATGAGGATCTTGAGACATATTACATCAACTTGATCGGAGGTGAGGGCAATGACTAAATTACTTCACGCCGGTGTGCGCAGATATCTTCACAGCGTCATCTTTTGGCTCGGCATCCTTGCCACGGCGACAGTTGCGCTTATTTGCTCATATAACACATATATGTGGTATCTTGATGACTTTTATATTATGATCGAATTTGTTGTCTTTGCCGTGGTCATCTCGTGGCTTATCGGCAGAGAACACGCAGAGGGCAGCTTCCGCAATAAGATCATTGTGGGACATACAAAGGGCGAGGTGTTCCTCTCCGAGCTGGTACTTGCCGAGGGCGCGGCGATCACTATGTTTTTGGTCTACGCCGTCATTTTTACCGCGTTTAACAGCTATACCTTCGGTGTTCTTCCGACGAGCATCCTTGTTTGGATGTTTGTCGATGTGTTGCTCGTAAATATGTTTTTTGCGGCAATGGTGACAGTTGTTGCCTGCCTTATTAACAATAGATTTATAGCCTTGGTGGTCAGTGTGATCCTGGTGGTGGCTGTGGCGTTTTTCTCAAATCAACTTATCAATTTGCTGCGCCAACCGGAATATAATGTGGAATATGACTATGAGAAGGTCGAAATCACAGATGATGATGGGAATGTATATATTTCTTTCGATGCCATTCCCGATTCAAGGCGTCTGGTCGAGAACCCCTATTATGTTGGCGGGGCGCCTCGGCAGGTGCTTATCGCGGTTGAGCATCTGTCGCCGTATTGCCATATCTGTGAATACTATTCTATGGCGTACAGTTGGTTTGGGTACGGTTATTTCAGCGAATACAGCGATGAATGGAGGTATCATCTGTCTTCGGATATGCCTACCGAGGACGATATACGCAATACCGCAATCAACAGTATCTATACAATAGCAGTGCTGGCGGCAGTCGGCGCACTCGGATACTTCTGCTTCCGTAAAAAAGAATTGAAGTGAGGTGAGAGGGATGCTCCCCTGGATATTTTGCGGCATACTTGCCGTGATACTTTTTATACTTTTGATCAAAATAAGAGTTATGCAAAAGAGTATGGACGAGATATGCTCTTGTCTTTCGGAGCATCTTTCCTCTGACACAAACCAGCTTATTACGGTTTCTCCAAGTGACAGGCACGTGCGGCACCTTGCAAGCGAGATCTCAAGGCAGCTTACCGAGCTTCGCCGTCAGCGTAGGCAGTACATAAACGGAGATAGGGAGCTTAAGGAAGCCGTCACGAATATCTCCCACGATCTGCGCACACCTCTGACGGCTATCTGCGGCTATCTTGAATTGCTTGATGCCGAGGAAATGACGGATAACACAAAACGGTACGTAGAGCAGATTTCAAACCGCACCGAAGTGCTCAAAGCACTTACCGAGGAATTGTTCAGATACTCGGTTGTCTCGTCGGTATCCGATCTGAGCTACGAAAAGGTCAATTTGGGTAGAGTGCTTGAGGATACGCTCATCTCTTTTTACGGAGCCTTTGAACAGAAAAACATCACACCGAGCATCTCTTTACCCGATAGCGTGATCTTTCGCACTCTTGATAGATCTACTCTTTCACGTATTTTCGGAAACATCGTCAGTAATGCAGTTAAGTACAGCGACGGGGATTTTGCGGTAACAATGAGCGATGCGGGAGAGATCACGTTCTCAAACACGGCGCGCGAGCTTTCGTCGGTTGACGTCGGAAAGCTCTTCGACCGATTCTATACCGTTAATACCGCGCGCAGATCCACGGGGCTTGGTCTGTCGATCGCAAAGCTGCTGACAGACAGAATGAACGGAAGGATCACCTACGATTATAAAAATTACGTGCTTTCGATAACCGTATACTTCGCCGAGGATAGCGGCGTTGAATCGTGACAAAAATAAAAAAGATCGACTTGCCATTGATTTGCTTGTCGATCTTTTGTGCTTTTGGTATCACTTTTTCGTTAATCTATGTCCGAATATATGGCTTTTTTTGAGAGCCTTGAAAAGTACAGTGCCAAACAATCCCGCGGACACAATTTCTCCGAGTCCGACGGTTATCATAAAAAATATGACCGTGCCGTCAAGTCCGTATGCGTATTTAAGCACAAAGGGAATTATCAAAGCGTTGGCGAGTACGATCGGTATCGGTACAGCCCATGCGTGCTTTTTCAGCAGGGCGCCTATGAGTACTCCGATAAAGCTTGCAAGCGTTCCGAATACGATGTCGGGTAACGGCAGTCCCATAATGAAATTTGATAAAAGGCATCCGAGTGTTACTCCGGGTATTGCCGCCGGGGTGAAGCATACGAGTACGCACAGCGCCTCGGATATTCTTACCTGTATTGCGAGATTTGCAAGTCCCAGGGCGTAGCTTATCAATGTCAAAACGACGTACAATGCGGCGATGACCGCGCAAAGGCACAGATACTGTGTTTTTTCTGCGATGTGTGATCTTTTCATTTTGTGTTCTCCTTAGTTTTGTTTCGAGTGAGGATGGTTACGAACTCACTGTTTTAAAGACTTGGCGCACAAAAAAGCCCGATATCAAAGTATGCGAGCATAAAACGGCGAAAGTCCGACGTATATTATAATACAATATGTAATAAAAGTCAATACTTGAGGCAAAAGCTTTGTCGGATAATGGGCGGTGTATTGCCTGAGGCTTCATATATTTTTTGAAAAATTTCATATTTGTACTTGCAATATTGCTGAGAGTGTGATACAATAAATCTGTACTATTTGAACTACCTGACATATTCGAACGGAGGTGCTTTGATTGAAATATAAGCCTAATTTTCTGAGGAGCGGTCTGTCGTTTTGCGTCTTGATGCTTTGCCTTGCGATTCTGTTTGTCTCTTGTACTCAAAAGCGTCCCGAAGCTGTTTTGCACGACGTCGGTTCCGTGGGATATATTCCCTGTATAAGCAACGACGAATATGTCGAGATATCCTCGGAGCAGGCGTTCGTCTACGATCTTAACGCGGGCGGTTTTACCTACCTTAAAGGTGCCGACAGAGTGCTTTACCCCGCAAGCACGACCAAGCTCTTGACCATACTATATGCGCTTACCTTGCTTGAACCGGATGAGCTTGTAACTCCCGGGGATGAGATATCTTTGGTTCCGAATGGGTCATCTGTTGCATATGTAAATTCATCACATACTCTGACGGTCGAGATGCTTATCGAAGGGATGCTCATTCCGTCGGGAAATGATGCCGCATATGCGCTTGCGGCGGCAGCAGGCAAACAGCTTTATTCGGGAGAGGGAGAAATAAGCGGCGAGCAAGCGGTTAATGTTTTTATGGAAGGAATGAATGATTACGCAAAGGAGATAGGTCTTTGCGGAAGCCGCTTTCTGACTCCCGACGGATACTCGGATGAGGGACATTATTCGACCGTGGAGGATATTGCCATAATATCAAGTCTTGCCTATGAAAACGATATTATCCGTAAGTATGCCGCAATGCCCGAGGACGATGTTGTGTATGCGAGCGGACATAACAATCATTGGAAAAATACCAATCTTATGCTCGACAAAGACAGCAAGTATTACAGTCCATACGTAACGGGGCTGAAAACCGGCTCCCTCGGACGCGGAAATTACAGTCTTATATGCTCGGTCGAGATATCAGAAAGAACTTATATCGTCGGAGTATTCTCGTCAAAGAGTACGGATACAAGGTTTGACGATATGCTGACCTTGATAGACAGAATATATGCCGTTGCGGCATAAGCATAGCGGGTGACGCGGAAAATACATACCGCGCACCCGCTTTTTGAAAATATTTTGATAGACCTATTTTATCGCCTTGCCGTCAAGTACGGCGCCGATTAACGTGTCGCGGCGGTAGCTGAGCTTCAATGAAAAGAACGGACGGTCGGAATCGAGAAGCTTTAAAAATATAGCATCCCCCTCCCACATAGGAAGCCTTAACAGCTCGCTCTTTTTGATCCACTCGAGCACTCCCTCGTCACATTCGCGTATTTCTCCCGAAAACTCCGTACATTTAAACAGGTGCATATGCTGGCATTCGCATATATCCGACACAAAGGTCACGATGCCGCAATATTTCCAATCGGTCACCGTAAGCCCCGTCTCTTCAAGAACCTCGCGCAGCATACAATCTTCGGGGCTTTCGCCGTCCTCAAATTTTCCGCCGACGCCTATCCATTTGTCGTGGTTCTCGTCATTTTCTTTCTTTATTCGATGAAGCATAAGATACTTATCGTCTTTTTCAATATAGCATAATGTGGTCTGCTTCATATATGGCTCTCCTTCCGCATCGGTGTTTGTATTACGCTCATATTATACATCATTGATGGGTCAAAGTCAAGCAAGATCTGCTTTTTGAGGCTTTTTTACTTGACATAATTTCAATATGTGGTATAATTTTATTGATACTTATTTACGTCGGGTGCGTATCGCTCGAAAAAACAAAATCAAGATAAAATAAAATTCAAATCGAATATTAAAATCGAAAGGAATACTCATAATATGTCGCAAAAAAAATATTACGCGGGATTTGACGTGGGCGGATCAAAGCTTGACGCGGTGCTTGTCACCGAGGACGGTCATATAGTGTCGAGAATTTTGGCTAAGGGGGGCAATCCCGTCGATCGCGGATTTGACAATGCCAAGGTGCATTATCTCGGAGTACTGAATGAGCTCTTCGAAAGCGCAAAGGACGGCACGGTCGAAACTCTTTACGGCTCCGTAGCCGCGGTTGAATACTACGGAGATGCTCTTGCGGAATGGTTTAGGGATAATCTTAACGTCGGCAAGATCAGAGTCGAGGGCGACGGCCCCTGCCTTATTTCGGGTATGCTCGGACACGTCGATGGCGCGTCAATGATATGCGGTACCGGTTCGGCTCTGTACTTCAGAAAAGGCGAGGAATACAGTCATACGGGAGGCTGGGGACCGCTCATCGACAGCTGCGGAAGCGGATATGTTCTCGGCTGTATGGCGCTGAGAGCCGTTTGCCGTGCGCAAGACGGAAGGGAACAGCCTACCGTGCTTACCGAGCTTATCGAAAAAAAGATCGGTAAGACCGTTTGGGAGGATTATGTACATATATATTCCGAGGGTAGACCATATATCGCGTCGTTTGCCGAGTGTGTATTCGAGGCAAGAAGGCTCGGTGATACGGTTGCCAATAATATATTCAACCTGTGCGCAAAGGAGCTCGGAGACGTGGCATTTTCGGCTTACAGAAAAATGGGAAAGCCGTTTGATATGGTGCTCAATGGCGGTATATTCGCGCATTTTCCCGAATATGTTGAGGCGGTAAAAGCGGCGTGCCCCGAGCAGATAAACGTGATTATGTCCACTGTTCCGCCTGTTTACGGTTGCGCGGTTGAAGCACTTTATGATGCGGGTATAAATGCCGATGAAGAGACAAAGAAAAACTTCCTTGGCGATTACGGTAATTTTTAAATAGTCGCATATGCGAAGCATTAAAGGTTAAAAATGAAAGGAGATGCGTATGTCAAAAAGCGGTAACGATCTCAAATTTGCAATACTGATAGATGCCGACAATATCGGTTCAAAATATATAAAAATAATACTTGACGAGATATCTAAGGAGGGTGTCGCAACATATAAAAGAATATACGGCGATTGGACCTCTCCGACTCTCGCTCCTTGGAAACAGGTGCTTTTGGAACATTCCGTAACGCCTATGCAGCAATATAGCTATACGGTAGGAAAAAACGCTACGGATTCGGCAATGATAATAGACGCGATGGATATACTTTATTCGGGGAAGGTCGATGGTTTTTGCATCGCCTCGTCCGACAGTGACTTTACAAGGCTTTCTTCAAGACTCCGTGAGTCGGGAATGACTGTCATAGGTATGGGTGAGCAAAAAACTCCGCGTCCGTTCGTTTCGGCGTGTGATCGTTTTATCTACATTGATAAGATACTGAAAGCGTCCGAGAAAAATTCGCCTTCCGAAAGATCGGGTAAAGTCGAAAGAAACGATAAAAATACGAAGAACGAAAAAGCGGAAAAAAGCGAGAAGGCTCGTCAAAAGACCGAAAAGAAAACCGGCTCCAAGCCTGCGGTGGATGCTCAGGCACATATTACGGTATCTGACGCTGTCAACGATCTTATTGCCGGTGTTTCACTGGACGATGACGAAACCTCCGTTACCGATATCGATACCATCAAAAACGCAATTGTTATGATAGCCGATGAGCTTGCGGAGGATGATGACGACGGATGGATACTTTTAAGCGACGTCGGAAACGTACTCAGGAAGCGTTATCCGGATTTTGATCAGCGAAACTACGGATTTTCAAAGATGATAACCTTTATTACGAGTCTCGACCTCTTTGACAGTAAAAAGATTGTTGAGGATCCTCAAAACCCGAAATCTGCGGTTATATTCGTAAAAAACAAGACGCAGGGTCAGTAAAAAGTGTTAATTTCACGCAAAGGAAAACGGTAGATGATATATATTTCGGACGATGGATATAAAGCGATAGTGCGCGAATTCAGCTTTATTATGAAAAAATATATAATCCCTTTGCTGCCGATAAGAATCAAGGGCTCGGCGCTTTCGGATCATATTACAAGAAAAAGGGAAGAGTCTCAATATAATCGTTTGGTCAACTATGATAAGGCGAGCGGAATGCTTACGATAGTACCGCAGAAGAAAAATCCCGCATTTACCGTAGATATACTTTTGCCGGCGGGCAAGAATTACGTTTTTCGAGCGACCGAGGCGATCCTTGCCGAGATAGTATCCGTGACCTCTCCTAAAAGTATATACGAATACGAGGAGAGCGCTTCGGGCGGATACGCTCAGCTCCTTGACAGACTGTTTGACGATAACTATATCTATCTTGAATCTATAACGGATATTGCCTTTGAAAAGGGGCTCTCGAGCTGGCTCGGCGGGACGGATGCTTGCGGACTTACCATTTTCAGGCTACTGCACAAGCTTGACAATTGGACGCGAAAGACCTACGAGGGGAAGCACTTTTCATTCGGCGTTATAATTGATAAAGAGCTGGAATGCGGATCGATGGATTATATCGGCTTTCTGAACAACCGAAACAGCGCGCTCGTTTCGGACGGAGTATTTTCGTCGGTCTATCTTGATAAAAACGGGAAGCTGATAAAAAGCCTCTACACTATGTACGACGGCAGTGATTACGATTATCCGGATCTCAAGACGGATGAGGTCACGGATGACGGGTCAGAGCAAAGCGTCGCGAATATGGCAAACAAAATGCTGGCGCCTTATAAATACGCCGGTTTCGCCTCTGTATGCCGCGATAATAAGATCGGAATAATTTCACTTGAGTCCGGCGATATACTCATCATAAAGGATTCGGCTCTGATATTCGGCAAGCGTAACGATGAATGGAGCTTTTTTGATCCTGTAAGCGTTATTGACGATATCACGGCTTTTCTGTCTGAGGACGATCCGGATGCGGATAGAACGAAAATGTGGGAATACAGCCGCCTTGCAAAAGAAATATATAAGACCCTTATAGATGTTTCATTTTCCTACACCGGCGGATGCCTCGGTATCATAAAAAATACGTCGGCAGTATCACGCCTTATAGATAAAAATAAGATCGTGTACGAGGATTATCTTGCAGGTAAGTACGAGATCGAAACGGATGACATAGGCAGAGTAACGGACAGCGATGCGGAGCGTAAGCTTGCGCTTGCGAGCTTGATATGGTACGATAAGAAGCCGAGAGATTTTGTATTGACAAACCGTAAGCTGAGAATGGAATGTGCCGCGTTCGATGGAGCTATGCTGATCGACGCGAGCGGCAGATTTATAACCGTCGGAACGATAGTTAAGGTCGAGGGCGGCGGAACAGGCGGCAGAACACTTGCCGCGCGCTCCATAGCAAAGCTCGGTATGGGGATCAAAATATCCGCCGACGGCGATATTACGGCATATAGATGTAAGGATAAGGAAGCCTACGTTGCCTTTTCCATTAATTGATCGATCATATTTTACGTATTTTTGCGGACGGCGCCTTTTAGCGCGCCGTCCGCTGTTTGCATTTGTCCGCTTTTTCTTTTTTACCGAAAAAATGTTGATTTATTATTGAATTTGTGATATAATCAGTACAACGCATAATTGTGTGCAAAAACCGTGAAAGGAAATAAGATAGATATGAAAAGAGTTCAGGAAAGATTCAGAGAAGAATCGTATGAAGTCTTGGTAGTCGGCGGCGGAATGTCCGGCTTGTGTGCGGCAATCTCCGCGGCAAGACACGGAGCTAAGACCGCGCTCGTTCACGCAAGACCTGTCCTTGGCGGAAATGCGTCGAGTGAGATAAGAATACATATCTCGGGAGCTTGCCAAAGCTTGAAACAACCCGATTATGAAGAAACGGGACTTCTCTATGAGCTTATGCTTGAAAACAAAAGTCAAAACGATTTCTTTAACTATTCGATCTGGGATATGGTCCTCCATCAAAAGGCAAAGGAGGAAAAAAATCTTACATTATATTTAAATACCTCTATGTACGATTGCGAGACGGACGGAAACCGTATTACCTCCATAAACTGCTTCCAGGAAACGACGGAAATGCGTTACAAATTCAATGCCGATATTTTTGTCGATGCAACGGGTAACGGTACGCTCGGATATTACGCAGGCGCAGAGTACAGGCAGGGAAGCGAGTCGCAGGCGCAGACGGGCGAGCCGCACGCTCCGGAAAAGCCCAATAACGAGAGAATGGGTAACACCATCCTTATGAAGGCCGTAAACGTCGGTCATCCCGTTAAATTCACTCCGCCTTCTTTCGCAAAGCATCTGACCGAGGAACAGCTCAGGTACAGAGTGCACTCAAAGACTATGAAAGTCGATTCAAGTATGGCACCCGACCCGCAGGAATGGCTCAGACTCTCCGCATTCAGCTGTGCCGCAGTCGATTACGGTTATTGGTGGCTCGAGCTTATGGGAGACGGTGACGATATCATCCCCGATTTTGAAACCATAAGAGACGACCTTATGGCATACGCATACGGCATTTGGGATCATATTAAGAACGGCGGAGACCACGGCGCGGAAAACTATACGCTCGAGTGGGTCGGCGCACTTCCGGGTATGAGAGAGAGCCGCAGACTTATGGGTGATTACGTCCTCAGTGAGAGCGATATTCTCGATCATAAGATATTTGATGATGCCGTGGCGTACGGCGGTTGGTGCATCGACCTTCACGCACCTCACGGACTCCTTGATTTTGATGTCCTTCCGAGCGATTGTCATCACTTCCTCGGCGTTTATACGATCCCTTATCGTTCATATTACTCCAAAAATATAGATAACCTCTTTATGGCGGGCAGAGACATAAGCACAACAAAGCTCGGACTTGCCAGCACGAGAATAATCGCCTGCTGCGCTATCGGCGGTCAGGCAGTAGGTACCGCGGCGGCACTTTGCAAGAAGTATGATTGCGACCCGAGAGAGCTTGCGCCCCACGTCGGCGAACTTCAGCAGATTCTTATGAAGGATGACTGCTTCCTTCCCGGCTTTAAAAATGAGGATGAAAAGGATATGGCAAGGAGCGCATCGTTTACCGCTTCTTCGCATATCATGGGCGGAGAGCCCGCAAACGTCGTAAACGGAATTTCGAGAAAGCTCGGCGCAGATCTCAATGCTTGGGTGTCTGACGGCATCTCCGAGAACGGCGAGACCATTACAATGAAGCTTGAGGGAACAAAAACGCTCAAACAGCTCAGACTTACGTTTGATTCCGACTTCAGATATCCTATCAGAGTCACGATGTCGGCAAATCGTCAGGGTCAGCAGAGAATAGGCGTTCCCGCAGAGCTCGTAAAGGACTATACCGTTAAGCTCGTTAAAGACGGCGAGATCGTACGCGAGATAGAGGTAAAGGGCAATCATCAAAGGCAGAACGTCCTTGATTTCGAACCTACCGAGTGTGATACCGCCGAGATACATATCCTGTCAACCAACGGAGCGGATAAGATTACGGTGTACGAGATTCGCGCATATTGATCGGCTTCTCTTGGCAATATCGCCAATAAAGCATAAAAATACCGAGAATTTTGTAAAAAAACACAAAATCAGCCTAAAAAAACCGCATATGGGATTATATGGTATGCCTAAAAATGCAATTTTGTGCATTTTGTACATTGCATAATTGCTCGCTATGTGATATAATATGCGCGAATAGAACGAAATACGTATCGGAGATGTAAGAATGTTCAGAATAGCTGTTTGCGACGATTCCGAGACGGGCTCCGCGGAGCTTTCCGGTTGCATAAAAGAGCTTGCCAAAGAGATCTCGCTTGAGACAGCAGTTGACGTCTTTCGCAGCTTCAAATCTCTTTACAAAGCGATCCAGAGCGAAGAATATCAGCTTTTGATACTCGAGACCTCGGTTGCGGGAGTGAACGGTGTGGAGTTTGCTCGTATGGTAAGGCAGATAGGATATGCGGGAGAGATCGTTTTTAACACATCCTCTGCGGAGTACGCACTTGAAGCCTACGGTGCCTACCCGGCGGGATATGTTCTTAAACCGCCAACCAAGAAGAAGATGCGCGGCGTATTCCGCCATATCACCGAGAAGTACCAAAGACAGCCGGCTATTGTATTAAAAACAAAAGAAGGCGAAAAGGTTCCTGTGAATATATCGCAGATTTGGTACATAGAGGTGTTCAGGACGGAACTCGATGTGCATTGCGCGGGAGATGTGAAGACCTGTGTCGGATCATTGACCGACGTGTTCGAGCAGCTCGGGGACGTGCGTTTCTATCGCTCGCACCGTAGCTTCATTGTGAATATGGAGTTTGTTTCAAAGATGGACAAATACGCATTTACCATGAAAAACGGCGACAAGGTAATCATAGCAAAGAATCGATATGCCGAGGCTAAGGCAAAATTCGAGGAATTTGTGGGGAATGTTTGAAAGGAGGGCTTGACCGACAGACAATATCCTGCCACGGTATTGGCTTGTTTGGAACTTAAGACAGTGCGGTGGCAATAATAGGTGCCTTAAAGTCTGGCGGGCTGATTTTTAAGACCGACAACGTTCTCTGCTGACGAAAAGACACCAAAAGGACAGCAAAAGGAACTGCGGTCCGGTACGGAGACGCTTGTTACATAAATAATCGAGAAAAGTCGTCCCATTCGTATCAAATATGACCCGTTCATACAAAAGTATGGAAAAACAAAAGAAAATAGTGTACAATAGTAACACAAATCTTATTGAGGAGGCAAAAAATGCTTAACTTAAACAAAACAAAAAGAAACATAGCTTTAATTCTTGCTCTTGTTACAGTTCTCGCTATGTGCCTTGTTGGTTGTACAGACCAGGAAGCACGCGATGCTGCAGAAGCAGCTAAGAAGGCAGCAGATGCCGCTGTTACACAGCAGCAGCTCACAACAGCTGTTGAAAACGCGCTTAAAGATCTCGAGGCAGGCGTGTCCGAGGAAACAGTTGCGGCTAAGATAGAGGCTGCACTTGCAGGTTACGCTAAGACAACTGACATTCAGACCGCTCTTGCAGACTATGCAAAGACATCTGATGTTGAAGCAGTTGCAAAGAAGCTCGTTGACACAGCTATTGCCAACGTAAGCTCCACACTTACAAGCCAGGCTACAGAGCTCAAAGACCTTGCTAACAGCAAGATCGATATCGAAGCTTGGAAGAACGCAACCGAGAAGATCATTGCAAAGTGCATAGATATCGATGCTCTTGAGAAGAAGATTCTCGGAGAGAAAGAGTACTACACTGAAGAGGACTACGAGAAAGCTCTTAACCTCTGCTACGCAGCAAAGATCAGACTTTACAGAGCTGTAAGTGATGATGATCTTGACAGCATTGTTGCTGACATAGAGGCAGAACTTAACGGAATAGCTACGGCTGATTCCGAGGCTAAGAAGGTTGCAGCACTTATTGATGCGATCAGCTTCCCTGTTACCACACTTGATGCAGATGCGATCACAGCTGCAAAGAAGGCTTATGATGAGTGGTGCACAACATATGCAACGGTTCAGGCTCAGGCAACCGCTAAGGGTATTTCCGTTGGTAAACTTGAGTATGCAGTCGAGAAGAAAGCAGCTCTTGAGGCTGAATGCAAAGATGTCAATGATGATATCCGCGACTATATAGAGACTGCTTTTACGGCTCTTGGTATCACATTCCAGAAAAAAGTAGATGAAGTGAAGGATGCTAACGGAAAAGTTACAACTGCTGCTGTATCCCAGGCACAGGCTGACGCTATAAACCTCGCAAAGGCTCTGAGCGATGATGTTGTTAAGAAGATTTATGCTTCCAGACTTACTGAACTTAAGGATCTCTACACTGATTATGTAACTTTTGTTGGTACAAAGTACGAACCCACTGAGGTAGAGCTTAAGGAAGTCAAGACAGCTGACAAGGACGGCGTTAAGGCTATTGACAAGCAATATAAGAACAACGGCGTTTCCAAGACTGCTGATGATGAGTATGTTGTTTACTTCGCTCCCGTCCTTGAAAAGTGGCTTGAGGTTGCTTATGAGGATAACTACAATACGCTCAAGACAGAGGCTATCAAGTCTGTTCTTAATGCAATGCAGAGCCTGGCTACTGATAATGAAGCTTACAAGGCACAGATCACAAAGCTCGGTACTCTCTTCGCTGATGTAATGGAGGCAGAGCTTGCTTGGAAGAACGCATTCTATCAGGCAGATACAAACAACGAGTATGCCGGTGACAATCTCAACGATAAGTGGAATTATGCTATAAAGCATCTTGACTTGGTCGTAAATGCAAACAAGACAGCTACATCATATGTTGACTATGATGTAAACGGCTTCGTTTACTACCTCCAGCAGGTTGCTAAGCTCAAGAGTACGATACCTACTAAGGATGATAACGGTAAGGATAAGACCTCCGAAGCTATCCAGAGCGAACTGAATGCACTGCTCAAGGCTTATGTAGACGAGAAGGCTACAGAAGACTTTGCTAAGCAGGTAATTCTTGATTGCTACAACGAAGTTAAGGCTGTTGTTGACACGAACGACAATTATGAGACTTACAAGTTGAACGCTATCAATGCGATTGCTAAGCTCACTGCTCAGTACATCGACGGTAAACTTACTGTAGTTCCTGCAACTCAGAGAGCAAAGGATGCTGCTAAGAACATAGTTCTTGCATACATCTCCGCAATCAAAGAGATGAAGTTTAGCGGTGGAGCATTTACGTACGCTGATAAGGCAACTGAGGCTGATGCACAGGCTAAGGAGCATTTCGTTGTTCTCGTAGCTGAGTTCGAAGAGATCCTCAAAGATATTCCTACAGCAGAGGCTGACGTAGCTGAGTACGAAACCGACACTGTTAAGGATACGGCTATTGCTAAGGTTATGAGCGATGCTCTTACAGTTGCTAAGGCAAACGTAGCACAAGCAGCAACCGTAGCTGGCAATTAAAATTGACTTTCTGCTAACTAAGTAGTTTTAGTTATAGCTAAGCTAATCAAATAAGATAAGGGCTTCCGCCTCGGCGGGGGTCCTTATTTTTGACTTAATATTTTGACGCGACAATTGTTATTTTGCAAAGTAATATCTCATACATTGATAATAAAAACGGAGGATAATGCTGTGGCAAAAAAAGTCGAAAACGCCGTTCTGAGTGAAGCAAATGTCGGTGACGAAAAAAATATTCTTGAGTCCTTTGGTATAAGGCATAATGGATGTGATCTTATAAGAGTCAGGATAGAGTATCCGCTTAACAGTGTAAGCGGTACCGCAGAGCTGATCAAAGATAAGGTACTCGAATATGCAAAAAGCAAGCTCAAGGATCAGCTGCTCTCGTTACCCGATAATCGTACGGGCTTGCGCGCAAAATACAGCTTTTCAATAAAAGAGAAGAGCGTATCCGAATCGATATTTTATGTTGATATTTTTACCGAATTTGCAACAAACCGTAAGGATTGGTCCACACAAAAGATACGTCATACCTATCTGTATTCAATAAAAGACAAACGCTTCGTACTGCCGCAATATCATTTGATCGATATGCTTTGTGAAGCTGATAAAAAGCGCAAAAGAGAAATATATAACTATTTAAGGCGGCGTGGAGAATGGTTTATAAAGCGAGACGAGCTATACGCATATGAAAACGGTAAAAATCGTCTTCTCGGAAAGCTGTGTATCGATTAATGATCTTTTTCAGTGGCAAAAAATCTTGTGAATATAACTCAAAATGAGGTTATGCGCTTATTTTTCGCATTTGAGCTCTTGAATTGTCGATGCGTATATGATATAATTAATAAAAGAAAGTATATGATTTAAGCTTATTGTTAATCTAAGGCGGTGAATAATTTGTCGGATAATGCACTTTTAAAGATTCGGGACGCGGAAGCGAGAGCTCATAGCATTATTGATAGCGCGGAAGACAGGGCGCACAGAGCGGTTGAAGAAGCGAGAATTGACGCTTGCAATAAATATCAAACAGCACTTTCCGAGTGCCGTGAAAAATATCGTATTGAGACGGAAAATATAACCGACAGGTCCGCGGAGACCGTCAGAAAAAGTGATAGTGAAGCACGTGCCGAAGCGGAAGCTATTACCAATTCCGCAGAAGCCAATATGCGTACAGCGGTTAAAGAAATCGTATGGGAGCTTATGCAAAAATGTCAATAGAGATCTTTAAAAAGCTTTTCGCGGTTACCGAGCTTGAAAACGCCGAACGAGTTATTTTTTCGCTGATTTCTTCCGGCTGTGTTGAATTTAAGCGATCCGATCCGATCACGGATAGAAATCCCCCCGTGCTTTATGATTACTTAAAAGAGTTTTATGAGGCAACACATCATTCAAATATATCTTTATCCGAGATCACGACGTCGATTCGGATACTCTCGGAATATTCCGATAATTCGATACAACCGTCAAAAAAGGTTGCAACGTCGAGGATAAAGCGTCAAACGGTTCTTTTCTTATCTGACGATCAGATCCTTCGTACGTGTAACACGATCAACGAGACCCTCAAGCTTTCTAAAGCACTTGAGGATTTGACAGCCGAGACCTCTCGGCTCGAGTCTGATATTGAGCGTCTTTTGCCGTGGGAAAGCTACAGTGAGCCGCTTTCTTTTAAGGGGACGGAAAGCACTTGCTTTTTCTTCGGATCCATCCCCGTAGCTTTTGATATTGAGGAGATTATTCAGAAGCTAAACGATTTATGCGCTTGTATTCAGCCCATAAGCTGGGACACATCCGTTTATTACGTCCGCCTTATAGCACACAGGGAGTCTTGCGATGAAGTGCTTGATCTCCTATCCGAGTATGAATTTAAGATAAAAGATTATGACAATATTGATCTGAGGGCAAACGTGGCGTTGAGTGCCGCTCGCAAGCGTCTTATAACTATTGAAGGTGAACGTATACGAAAAGAGGAGCGGCTTGCATACCTTTCGAAAGACTTGGACAATATCAAGCTTTTTTACGATCATATTGCGACGCTTGAGATATGCCTTGAGATAAGTCGAGGAGTACCGATCGGAGAGACGAGCGCATATATCGAAGCTGTCATTCCCGCATTTTGTATCGATAAGATAAACGAGATATTGGACAGTAACGGATGTGCTTACGAATTTTCAAATCCCGATAAGAGCTATACTATAGTCAAGAACAGTAAATTTGCAAAAAAGCACGATAATGAATTGCTGAAGTACATCAAGGCACAGCCCCAAAATTCACTAAAAGAGGTGTATTCTCAAAGCGGAAAAGAATTTATTCCCGTGACTCCATCGGAGCTCTACACCGAGGAATGAAAAATAAGGAGTAACATATGACCGGACTTGATAGGATAATATCTAAAATAATAGAAGCCGCCGAAGAAAAGGCAAAGCAGATATCCGAAGCTGCCGATAACGAATGCGGGCGCATTTATGGTGAATATAACGATCGAGTGTCAACGGAATCCTCGGAGATCGCCGCGGCTTGTGCGGAAAAATGTGCGAATATAATAGAATATGCAAAATCAACCGCGAGCATCAATAGGACATTGATAATTCAAAAAGCGAGGGTGTCGGCTGTTGACGAAGCATTTGAGCGAGCCGAAAAAGATATATTGATGTTTCCGCACGAAAAATATCTTGAGATGTTGGTTTCGATGTTATCAAAGGCGATGATAGAGCATACAGAGCGCTTGAATATAATTGACGACGATGACGAACATGGCGTTTACCGTGTATACCTTAATAAGTCAGATAAAGACCGATATGGAGGACTTCTTATTGACGGTTTGCGCCGGAGAGTCGTCGGACGAGTTGACAGCAAGCTGATAGATAAAGTAAGGATAGCAGATGAGGTTGCGGATATAAGCGGCGGACTTATATTAAACTGCGGATGTGTGGATTATAATTTCTCGCTGGCGGCTCTTATCGAGGAGCTACGCTTTGAATTCGAAGGGCAGATAGCGAATATATTGTTTGAAAACGAACAACGTTAAATCAAAGGCTTAATGAAAGGCAACAAAGATGGCAGATACTGTCGGAAGAATAACTAAAATATCGTGCTCGGTAGCGGTTGCCGAGGGACCGCGAACAGCAAAAATGCACGGAGTCGTTCTCGTAGGGGACAGACAGGTGCGCGCCGAAGTCGTTAAGATAGACCGAGATGATATAACGCTGTGCTTTCTTGAAGAGGCGGAAGGAATAAGCGTGGGAGACGGTGTAGTGTCGTGTGACATACCGTTTACCGCCGAGCTCGGCCCCGGGCTTTTGGGGCACGTATTTGATGCTTTGCAAGGACCGATCTTTTGCGGTAACAAAAAAGGCACCGACATTTTTCATTCGTCAATATCAAGGCGCTCTTTAGATCAAAGCAAGCTATGGCATTTTGAAGCGGCGCTTAAATTCGGTGACAGAATAAATGGCGGTGACGCTTACGGCACGGTAAGAGAAAACGGTCTGATCATACATAAGATCACGGTGCCGTACGGCGTAAGCGGAAGTATAGTTGAGCTTCGCTCGGGTGATTATAGCGTTTCCGACAGGATCGGCAAGATCAAAAGGTTGGATGGAACTATCGAGGATATTACTCTTGCGATCGGATACGGCGTTCATCCTCAAGGCTCCGAGGCTTTGAAACGTCCGTCGTATGAAAAGCTCATTACAGGTATAGACGAGATCGACAAACACTTTCCGATAGCGAAGGGGAGTGCCGCGTGTATTTCGGGTCGGGGAGCAAGCGGCAGGACGTCGCTTTTGCACAATATGGCAAAAAATGCCGATGTCGATATCGTTGTATATGTTTCCGCATCGTCGCGTTCCAAGGAGATATACGAGCTTTTTGCCGAGCTGTCCGATAAGAAGGACGTCAAATTTGGCAGAGCTCTGACCGAGCGCACGGTTATTATATCCGGTATGACCAACACGAGCGCGGCGGCAAGGGAAAAGGCGGTATATCTCGGCGCAACCGTTGGGGAATATTACAGAGATATGGGCTATTCTGTTCTGCTGATAATCGATTCGATAACCGAGTGGGCAAAGGCGGTACGTGAAAAGGCGTTTGAGCTTGACCGCGAATTTGATCTCTATCCTGCCGATATAGACGCGCAGATCTCGGAGCTTTTATCTCGTTGCGGAAGTGTGTCTGACATCGGAAGCGATCATAGATGCGGTGTACTTACAACTATCGTTTCGGCAGATGACGCTGGTGATCCTGTATTGCAAGCGGTTAAAAGATATGTCGGAACATTTTGCACTCTCGATTCCTTTGCAATAGACGAGGACAGATCGTATTCAAAATATAAGGAAAAGCCGCGGCGTATTTGAGCTTTTTGAAAGCGATATTCAGAATATCATTTTGAAGGGGAATTTTTGATGATCAAAGAATACAAAACGATAAAACAGATCTCCGATGCTTCGATACTTGTACAACAGGTTTACGGTGTTACCTGTGGGGAGCAAGCCGAGATATTATTGCCCAACGGAGAGGTACGATACGGCAGCGTCATATCCGCAGACGGCAACGGCACGCGTGTGCAGGTGTTTGACGGCGTGGAGGGGATGGATATATCCGGGACCAAAGTGCGCTTCAAAGGCAAAAAATTTGATATGTCATTGTCTCGCGATATGCTCGGCAGAATTTTTGACGGTATGGGCAAGCCGGCAGATGGAGGTGTGAGGATCATTTCGGAGAACAAGTCGGAAATTTACGGCAAGGTTGACGGATCTGCATCAAAAGTGCTTCCCGACAAGACCGCCAAAGTCGAGATTTCGGTATCCGGCAAGCAATATTCATTCTCCGTGGGACAGAGCGTAGCGATCACATCTCAGCCCGAAGGATCATATGTAGAGCTTGCTTTGAGTATAGCGGAGAAATGCTCAAAAGAATGTCGCGGTTCGGAATTTGCCATAGTGCTTGCGGCAATGGGCATTACGCTCGAAGAGGAGAATATTTACCTTTCGGAACTGAAGCGTATGGGGGTGGCAGACAGAACGGTCGCATTTATTAACAGATCTTCCGATCCGGCAGGCGAAAGGCTTTTGATTTCGCATATGGCTATGACCGCCGCGGAATATTTGGCTTTTGAATGTGATATGAAGGTTCTCGTTATTATGACGGAGATTTCGGCATATGGCGCGGCATACAAGAGCTCTTGCTTTGACGAAAAATTGATATCTCGTACAGCGGAGCTTGAGAAAAGGACATTGGATGAGCTGTGCAACGATGCACTTAAGCGCGAGCTTGCGCGAATATTTGAACGCTCGGGCGTCAAAAAAGGCTCAGACGGCTCGATCACGCTTTTACCCGTGCTCGTGTCTTGCGATGACGATGCGTCGTTAGCTCAAATCGTCAAGCGTCTTACGGACGTGTGCCTTATGCCGTGAATTGGTGCATATGATACCGGCACTTAAATAAAAAAAAGACCGTTTTTCGGTTTGGCTTTGTCGAGCAATTTCGCAAAGCGAGCCGATGACGGTCTTTTCTGATATTATTTTTCTTTTGAAGAAAAAAGATTTTTTATCGGGTTTTGAATTGTAAAGGGAATACTTTCTTTTTTATTTTGCTTTTCGTGGCTCTTTAGCATTTTTTGAACGTCTGTTTTTCTGTTCACTTTTATCGTTGTCCGACTTGGATCTTACCGTTGACAGCCATACGTGACCGCTTTCCGCGGCTATCTTCATCATAGTGCGGATTACGGTGCTTCTTGCTTCGGGCGGAACGGTCTTTAGCGCTTTCAAAAATGCGTTTTTGTTTTTCATCAGATCGGTAAGCGTTTCGGCATTTGAGGCTCCGAGTATCTCAAACATCGCGTCAACAAATATTCTGCTCTCTTCTTCGTCCATCTGGGAAAGAAAAGCGTGCACACTTTTGTCAACTATGAGACTGTCGCGGGTAAGTGAATCAAACGGAACGAACTCTGTGCCGAGCACCTCCCACGAAAATCCATTGTGTTGGAAGATTCCCTTTGCCCGACTTTTTACTATGCGATATGTGTCCTCGTGTTCAAAGAGCATTCCCACTACCGAAGTCTGAGGAACTATGCGTGTGATCTTATCTTTAATTGCACAGTATCCTTCGGATGATATCATTTGACTGTCAAATCCCGGTCCGTCGTTGTTGTACACTCTTATGATACGGTTTCTTTGATCGTGAGGGCAGCGCGCCGCGGCATACAACGCAAGGTTTCCGCCTTTGCTGTGACCGCCTATGCGCAGGTTTCCCGAGAATTGTGCCATAAGTGAGCATAAATAAGCTTCGGAACATACCTGTGATGGCACGGGAAAGGTATACATCATATTGAAATCCTCGCGCCAGCCGACGATAGTGTCGTCGGTTCCGCGAAATGCAACGAATGCAGTGCCGTCCGGAAGAAGTATCGTCAGCGCGCAGAATTGCATCTGCGTTTCCGTATTTGTTATACTTTGAAAAGCGGTCAATTTCAATGATGCAAAACGAGGACATTTTGCCATCATTTTTGCCATGGCTTTTATATCGTCCGGAATAATATATCCGAGACTGTGTTGGGTGTCCTCGTTTGTGTTGAAATATTCAACGACCGCATCCGAGAGAAGCACATATCCGTCGGAATAGTTTTGAGGTACTATTTTATCAAAGTTCAGATAACAAAATTCGGTAAAAATAAGGTTGTCAACATCATTGAATGGGGCTTGGTTAAACGAAAGGTCGCCGCGCCAGGTAATATAGTCATTAATATTTGCCATTTTCAAAGCCTCGTTCGTATCGTAATATCATAAAAACATTCGGTATATGGTGTCTAAAGGTTCAATCGGCATTTGTTAATATTATATCAAGCGTTACTGTAAATTCAGACCCCTTGCCGGGAGTGCTTTTTACATCTATTCTGCCGTCATAAAGGCTTACGATCCTACCCACTATTGAAAGACCGAGCCCGTTTCCTTCGGCTTTTCTTGATGAATCCGCTTGATAAAATTTATCGAATATATGCGTTATCTCATCCTGTGTCATTCCGCATCCGTGATCTCTTATGCAAACTACGGCTTTCCCGTCGATATTTTTGCAGCTGAGAGATACCGTGCCGTTCTCGGGCGAAAATTTTATGGCGTTAGAGATGAGATTTATCCATATATGCGAGGTCATTTCTGCGTTTGCGTTTACTGATATGGGGTCAAGGTCGATATCAAGATCGATGTTTTTGCTTTCCCATTGCTTTTCAAGAAGAAGTACGGATTGACGCAGCTGCTCGTCGAGCAAAAAATCAGTACGATTACTTATTATCTGCTGATTTTCGAGCTTTGAAAGCAGGAGTACGTTGGCAGACATTTTGGCGAGCCTGTCTGACTCCGCGATTATTATATCAATATATTCCGTACGTTGTTCGGGGGTCAGTTTATCGTCTTTTAGTTGATTGGCGAAGCCTTTTATCGAAACTATCGGCGTCTTGAATTCGTGCGAAAAATCGTTGATAAATCCGTTTTTGAACATTTCTATTCCGCTCAGTTCTTCCGCCATCTTGTTGAAGGAACGTTGGAGCTCGGAGAATTCTGTGCCGGATTCATCGTTTACTTCGACTTTGATATCAAAATTTCCTTTCGATATTTCTTTTGTCGCGGCTATGAGCTCTTTTGTCGGCTTCACGTAAAAGTAGCTTACGACCATAGAGATGAAGGTTCCGAGTATCAAACTGAATGCAAACGCTGTGATGACAAGCTTGATCGGCTGTAACGGTCGTATCATTCCGATCTCTTTTAGGATGAAGACCGACAGTGTAGCTATCGTTCCCGCCGAGAGCATTATCGCAAATATGACGGATGTTAAAATGAAACGCAGAGATTTATACGCACTGTAACGTTTTTTCATCTCTTTGGTACCGCCTTATATCCGAGTCCGCGAACGGTAAGAATATCAAAATCGGGATTGTTTCTGAAGCGGTCGCGAAGTCTGCTTACGTGAACGTCAACGGTTCTTTCATCGGATTCACTGTCCATATCCCAGATCTCATCCATCAGCTGACGTCTGGTAAATATCTTGTTTTGGTATGAAAGCAGTTTGTAAAGAAGAAGGAACTCTTTTTGCGGCAATTCAAACGTGCCTTCGTTTGTCGTTACGCAAAGAGAGTCGTAAGATAACGTCGTCTGACCTATGACTAATTTACGTTCGTTTGCAATTTTAGAGCGTCGGAGAAGTGCGGCGATCCTCAATACCATTTCTTCCTCATCGACCGGCTTTGTCATATAGTCGTCGGTTCCGATCAAAAATCCGCGGTGCTTATCGGCAGGAGTTTCTCTTGCGGTGACCATAAGTATCGGAATATTGCATCCGCTTGTCCTTAGCGTGTTGGTAAACTCATAGCCGTCCATTCTCGGCATCATTATGTCGAGTACGATGAGATCGACGTGGTTGTGATCCATTATCTCGAGCGCTTCAACTCCGTCTTGCGCGGAGATGGGGTTATAGCCGTATCGACTGAGCACCGTTTCCATAAGCTTTCGAGCGTGCGCATCGTCCTCTACTACCATAATATTAAACATATTTTACCTCCTGAATTGTCAAGTCATAATTGCTTCTTTGAATATTATAATCCAATAATGTTAAGCCAATTTCAAAATAATCGTTGTCAATATGAATGATAAGTAAACGATAGTGAATTTTATAATAAAATTTATCTTAATATACTTAAATTAGCATCGCAAGCTCAAGTTTTGATTGTTGACAATTCGGACTGTGTATGATATAATGTCAGAGAAAATGAGAAAAATCGGAATGAAAAAACGTGACGAGTGTGAAAGGAATTTGTAATGAGCGACTCTTGCAGCGTTAAGCTTAATAAGGAACGGGGAAAATTTATAGTATTTGAAGGTATAGACGGATCGGGAAAAACTACGCAGATAAATATGCTTGCAGATAGACTTCGTCGAGATGGCAGACGCATATATACGACCGCGGAGCCGACCAATTCGGTCACGGGCGGACTTTTGCGTGACGCTCTCGGTGGTATTTCAAATCGTACAGCTTGCGAGATGGCGGCTCTTTTTGTCATAGACCGTATATTTCATAATGTCAATACTTCTCACGGTATAATTAAAATGCTTAACGATGGATATGACGTTATCTGCGATAGATATTATTATTCATCGCTTGCGTATCAGGGGAGCGAAACGGATTTTGAATGGGTCAAAAATATGAATATCGGCTGTCCCGAGATATTGACGCCGGATGTTTGTATTTTTCTCGATGCTTCACCTGCGGAATGTTTGCGTAGAATAGGCAAGGATCGTGCGGTAAAAGAGATATATGAGCAGGAGGAGAGACTTACGACATTCCGAAACAGATATTTCGAGGTGTTCCGTATGCTTGCCGATACCGATAATATCGTGATAGTGGATACCGAGCGGTCGGCTGAGGATACTGCCGAGAGCGTTTACCGTGCGGTGACAACTGAATGAGCAGATGAATATATAACGGCGTCGGATCGAAAAGTGTCCGTGCCGTTGTTTATTGTTTACATATATACCGATATTTTACGCTTGAAAGATCGAGAGATATGTGATATCATTTATTCGTTACTTTAAAATAAATCGAGAGGAATAATATAAATTGAATAACAATACATACAGCGGTACATTCAAAACAAATGTATTGGCTTCTACAATAAAGATAATATCGGCTTGTGCGGTCGTATTTTCTGTCGCACTTTCGCTTGCTTCTTGTGACATAATATCAAATTGGATGGATAAAAATGAGGGAGACTCGTTAAGCGAGAGTCAAAGTGCAACAAATGAGCCGACGGATGACTCTGCAAATGCAGAAGTGTCGGGTAACAACACCGATAAAGAGCCAGTGCCATCCGATGACGAGCCGATAGGATCCGAAAGCGGAGCTCTGACAGATGAGCCGACGGATAAGGTCACCGATTCTCAGACCGAGAAAATAACAGAGGTACCCACGGAGAGCGTTACCGAAAAGGAAACAGCTCACGAGTCCGAAGAACCTAAGGAGACGGTCACTGATATCGTTACCGAACCGAGCGAGCCGAACGAAATCTTCGGGTATAAGGTGGACACCGCGACCGAGCTTTCGCTTGGATTGAAATTTGAGAACGTAAGAGAAAAGATGGTATCCAAAAGTCAGGTATATATCAGAAATTATCCGTCGCTTGAAACAGCTGCCCGTGCGTGTGCGATCAAAGCTCGTCAATCGGTGGAGCTTATCGGTACTGCCGGAGAATGGTGCCGTATCGGTTATAATGGAAAGGTCTATTACGTTCGTTCACATTATCTCGTTAAGGACGAGCCGCAGGATGGTCCCACGGGAATATATTACGAGGGTAGCGGAGAGAACAAAAATTTTGTCATCGCGATAGATGCGGGACATCAAAACTTTGGAATGAACGATACAGAGCCGCTCGGTCCCGGCTCTACGATTATGAAAGCTAAGGTATCCTCGGGAACTATCGGCACTGTGACAAACATTTGGGAGCACGAGCTTAATCTTGACGTGGCTATGAGACTAAAAACTCTTTTGCTTGATGCCGGGTACAGCGTAGTTATGATAAGGGAGAGCGGAAACGTTACCATAAGCAACGCAGAAAGAGCCGAAATTGCCAACAAATACGGCGTTGACGCGTTTGTAAGGATACACGCTAACAGTGCTTCAAACACGAGTGCCAAAGGTGCACTTACTATGTGTCAGTCTAAGAACAATGAATATAACGGTGCTTTGTACGATGATTCCTACGCACTCTCCAAATTCATTATCGATGAGTTTTGCTCCGAAACGGGGCTCGGAAATAGGGGAATTACCGAAACTGATACTATGACGGGAATAAATTGGTGTCAGGTACCCGTGACAATAGTGGAAATGGGCTTTATGAGCAACGCGGAAGAGGACAGAATTATGGCGACCGAGGAATTCAGAAAAAATGCTGCCGAAGGGATCTTTAAAGGTCTTGTAAGATACTCAGAGTCAAAAATAATATACGGATGATCTGATAGAGTCGATCCGATAAAAATCATAAATGAGCGGTGTGCAAAAGGTCAATTTGCTGCCGCTCGTTTTTTAAGTATGTCAACAATTTGGGCATTTATGTTTGAAATGATAAAAATACCGTTGATTTATCCGCGTAAATGTGGTATACTATGTCAGAAAGCAGATGTTAACTGAAAAGGGAGGATATATCGAATGTTGGATAATAAGAAGCTTGAAATATTTGATTTTACGGGAGAAGGATACGATCCGACTATGAGTTTTGGTGCGTGGCGCGTAGCTTTTTTGAACTATGCACCGCGATTTGATGAGAGCAATTTCAATATGATAGAGAGACATCTTGAGACGGATGAAGTCTTTGTGCTTCTTGAGGGTCAAGCAACACTTGTGATAGGCGAGACGCTTGAGCGTGTTAAAATGGATGCGCATAAGATGTATAACGTTAAAGCGGGCGTTTGGCATCAGGTGCTTGTGAGCTGCGACGCAAAGTTACTTATAGTCGAGAACGATAACACCGTTAAAGAAAACAGCGAGTACAGATATTTTTAAATAAGGGGTACAAAATGGCATATATTCCAAATGAAAATGTTGAAAAATTGATTAAAAAATATTGCACCGATAAGCCCCATGTGACGCTTACGATAGGTGTGCTTAAAAACGGAGAGAAGAGCTATCTTACTTATAACGGTAACGGTGAGCTTGCCGATGCCGATGGAGACGGCAAACGGCTTTATGAAATAGGCTCTGTAACAAAAACCTTTACCGCGGCACTCTTTTCTAAAATGGTATCTGACGGAAAGATAGAGGCACACGCCTCGATAGGTCCGTATATAGGTGCTAAGGATAACGGTAGATGCTATCCGACATTCGATAGGCTTGCCACACATACGTCCGGACTTGGAAGAGCGCCTATATCTACGACATCCTTGCTTTTTAAAGCCATTACGGGCAAGGGAAGACTCAGTAATATATATTCGGGCTTTGACGGAAAGAAGATGGAAAAGGCTCTTATAGGACTCAATCTTGAACCTACCGACTATCCTACGCAGTATACGCATTACGGCTTCGGTGCGCTCGGATATGTGCTCGGCAAGGTGGACGGAAGAGGATACAAAGCCATTATCGAGGAATTTGTTCGTAACGATCTCAAACTTGACAATACCTTCTTCGGTATGCCCGAAGGAAAATGCGACGGAGGCTATTCGACCAAGAATGAGAGAGTCGGCTGTTGGGTATGGACGGACAAGGACGCTATGGCGGGTTCCGACTGTCTTACCTCTTGCGCCGCGGATATGCTGAAATACGCGGAGATATGTATGTCGGGCGAGCATAAATGGCTCGACGACTGCCTTGAGCCTCGTTCGGAATATGACGATGTTGACGATTTCGGATACGGATTTATTATTCGTTCTTCCAACGGCATCGCTTGGCATAACGGCTCTACGGGGGCGTTTGCGTCTTTCTTTGCTTTTGACAAAAAAAGCGGAGACGCAGTTGTGCTTCTTTCGGATTATGAGCACGTAAAGGGTGAATTCAGCGTTGATAAGATCGGATTTGAAATAATATCTCCGAAGAAGGAAAAGGAAAAAAAGCAGACCGTTTCGGATGATGACGAGTACGAAGGCTATGAGCCGTACGTTCCCGAAAACGAGAGTGATACAAACAAATGATCTAAGAGATCGGAATATAGAACAGAGCCTACGGCAAAAACACTGTAAGCTCTGTTTTTCGTCGCTCGGCTTTTCAGCTTTGCAGAGGCTTTTTTTTAGCGAAGACCGCGGCGAATATCAGTATCGATACAAGCAGTACAAATACACCGCCGATCGCCTCTCGGCATCCGACGGATCGGTCAGCAGATCCGTTATCCGTTTCAACGTTGTCGTCGGTGTTGCCGTCATTTTGAGTATTATCGATCTCCGGCTCAGACGTGTGGATGCCGTCGGAATATATGTCACTTTCCGTGCCGTTCTCATTAGTCTCCGGGATAGGGGTCAGGTCATAGACCGCGTAGTAGGTGTCGTTCGAGGTTGCCGCAATGCTTGTGTGATCCCAGCCTTGGAAGGTGTATATGTATCTTCCGTCGGATTCTCGTATAGGTAGTTCCGACGGAAACTCTATAAGCTCAAAATGTGCATACTGCCTTTCTTCGATGAGGCTTCCGTCGTAGTCGCGAAATGCCACCGTGTATGTCAGCGGTTTCCACACGGCATAGAGCGTTATATCATCTGTAAGATATATCTCGTCTCCGATATCGTATTCAGCCGACACGGCGTTGGCGTTTGATGCCCAACCTTCAAACGAATATCCTTTTATTTCAACCGATGGGCTTGGCAGTGTCAAAGTATCTCCGATTCTGAAACGAACGGTATCTGCAACCGCTTGACCGTTTTTGTCACTGAAGGCTGCGAGCCGTGTCATATCTTCCGAAACCAGATGCGCGTATGACATCGAGATCCAACCCTCTTTTCCATAATAAGAGATTTTGCCCCATCCTTGACTGATCGTATTTACTTCCACTGTATCTCCGAGAGAGAGCTTCCCGAGGATCGAGCCTTGAGATGTGCTCGGAGACGAGCGTACATTCAGCGCGGATGTGTTGATTATGTAAGTCCCCTTGCATTGTTCCGAAAAGTCCGTGCTGACGCTTGAATTTTTCTTGTAACTCGGAACGCCGTATCCGATTATGTAGCCGTCACTGAGGGAATAGCTTCGGAGCGATACCTTTTCGCTGCTGTTTCCCTCAATGGTATATACATTCCCGTCCTTAACGTAAAGTACGAGTCCCACGTGATTTGATGTCCTTGTGACATATGCACTTTTGAAAAATATTATATCTCCGGGGGAGGGAATATATCCGCTTGATCGGGCTTTGTAGGTGGAATTCTGCTTGAACCACGCTACCCAATTTGTACAGCTGACATACGATTTGACCGTGTCGGTCGATATTCCGGCTTGCCTTATGCACCAGGAAACGAATGCGGCGCACCAAGCGTATCCGTATTCGGACGTTCCGTCTCCGTCACCGTCAACTTTGCCATACAGGTAGTTGTATTCGACATAATTGCCACTGCCGCTTTGGTTCATACCGTCAAAGTCGGCTGTGCTGTTACCCTCGTGATATCCGAGCTGGGACATAGCTATCATAAGCACATTCGTCGGTTCATCGGACGTAAGCTCTATATTCGTCAGATTTTTATAATATTTGCTTGTTTTGTACTTGTCCGATGTTTTTTGCGTGGGCGTCAAAGCCGATGCCCCGAATGAGAACACGGCGGCAAATATGGCGATCGTTAATGCCGCCGATACCAAGCGGTGCATCGGCTTAGCTTTATGAAGTTTCATAATATGTATTATCCTTTCGTGATCTGCTTTGCCGTTTATAACCGTTGTTGGTATCATACGACATAATAGGTCTTTCCGGAAGACACATATAGTATAACATATTTCCTGATCGTTTGTAAACAGAAAAAAGTCACATCGTTCGTGGTAATTAAAGTCGCTTTTAGCAGTTTAAGACTCAAAAAGCAAGATATGGAAGAGAATAAGGCGATTATTGGATGATTCCGAATTTTATTTTGAGCTCAAGCAACTTCTTTACGGATGTATTGATCCTTTCTTCGGT
The DNA here is from genome assembly GCA_964653575.1 of uncultured Lachnospiraceae bacterium. Classification (GTDB taxonomy): domain Bacteria; phylum Bacillota; class Clostridia; order Oscillospirales; family CAG-272; genus HGM12650. The sequence continues at coordinate 27,939 of CAZZFP010000001.1, read as the reverse complement.
GATTGTGCCATCGGATATCGCATCGAGCACGGCTTCGATCTGATCGGCGTAGGATGAGCAACAAAGGAGATCGTTGCCCGCAAGCACGGCGGCAACTGCCGACTTTTTATCTTGTGTATACAGCGTGATAGCGTTCATATCGAGAGAGTCGGTCATAATTATTCCGCCAAAGTTCATATTCTTGCGCAAAAATTCGTTTACCTTCGGAGAAAGGGAAGCGGGGCAGTCGGGATCAAGACACTCTACAATGTTATGCGCCACCATTACTATCGGAGCCCCCGCATCTATTCCGCTTTTGAACGGAAGCAGGTCGTGATCCGTAAATTCTTCAAGTCTTCTTGAGTCGTGTGCTATGAGCGTATGAGTGTCTACATTGTCTCCGTAACCTGGGAAATGCTTGAGAGAGCCCACAAGAGAGAGCTCGTTCATCTTACGGACAACGGCGGAAATATATTCACAGGTCGTATCTACGTCTTTTCCGAGTGTGCGATGGTATATGAAGTTGTTTTCGTCGCTTGCCATATCACATACGGGCGCGTAGTTGAAATTGATGCCGAGTGACTTAAGCAGAGCGTTCTTTTCCTCAACATCGGAAAGAATCCTCTCTATGCCCCCCTCTGCATAAAGCTCGGACGGATATTTGAACGGCTCGGGACGAAATTCGGGGTATTTGCTTACCCTGACGACCCTTCCGCCTTCCTCGTCAACCGCCAACAGCAACGGAATATCGGAAAGACTTTGATACTCCTCAAAAGTGTGTTTTACCGTATCCGGTGTCTTTCCCTCAAAATCAACAGCGTAAAGGGTAAAGCCGCCGATCTTGTATTTCTGCACAGCCTCAAGTGCGCTTCCGTCTTGAGGGCATCTTGCAATAAACATCTGTCCGACTCTCTGTTCGAGCGTCATCAGGCTTAACAGTTTGTCGGCTTTTGACGATATATTGGTATTCATATTATCTGTCTCCTTGTTATTTTTTAGTTTTGAAATAAAAATTTTAAAAGCGGGGGATCATTTGGTAAGACAAGCCCCCGCAAAGCATATGGGATTTTACTGTACAAGGTTTCTCTTTATTTTCTTCGATGTGGTCTTTTCGAATTCAGTCTCGTGTATCTCCACCTTGCGTATGCGCTTGTATCCGACGAGCTTCTTGTTAAGTATAGCGATCTTGCTTTCTATGATCTCCTTTACCTTCTCGGGATCGGTCTCGCCGTTCAAGGCATCGTAATTGGGGTAGCAAACGGCGGTAAGGATTATGGATTCGCCGTCTTCGGCTTTCCTTCCGAGGACGACGGACTCTGCGATCTCATCGATCCTTCCGAGATATTCCTCGATCTCCTCGGGGAATACGTTTTTGCCGTTTTCAAGCACGATAACAAATTTGCTTCTTCCGGTTATGAAAATATATCCGTCCGCATCTATGTAACCGATATCCCCCGTTCTGAAGTAGCCGTCCTCGGTGAATGCCGCGGCGGTTTCCTCGGGATTTTTGTAGTATCCGATCATTACATTGTCACCCTTGACTTGTATCTCGCCTTCGAGATTGCCGTCATCGTTGATGTATCCGTTGGGATCGATCCTTGCCGTACAGCAGTTTACCGCAGGACCTACCGATCCGGGCTTTGATGCAAAGTATGGGTTAGCCGCAACAAGAGGAGAACACTCGGTAATACCGTATCCCTCTGTTATGTATATTCCGAATTCCTCAAATTCCTTGACCATCTGAGGGTTAAGGGGCGCACCTCCGCAAACGATCTTGATAAGCCTGCCTCCGAACGCGTCGTTTACGCTTGAAAAGAGCTTTCTTCTTACGTCTATGCCGACCTTACGCATAGCGCGCGACAGTACCATACCCTTTTTGAGCTTGCCGTATTGATTCTGCTTTTTGGCTGTATCGATGATTTTCTTGTACATAGTGTTTACAAACAGAGGCACGAGCACAAGACCGGTGGGTTGGAAAAGCGCAAAATTTTTGAGCACCTTGCGCAGACTGTCGTTGATACATATCTCCATACCGTAGTTTGCGCCGCCGAGCATACAGCAAAGCTCATACGTGTGATGTATCGGAAGAACGGAAACTATCCTGTCGTCGGGCGAAAATTCAACGCATGCGCAAGCGGAATTGATTGCGGCACATACATTCTTTTCGGAGAGCATAACGCACTTGCTTGACCCCGTCGTACCGGATGTGAACAGCATAACAGCCATTTTCTCCATATCCTCGGGGTCGGGGACGGTGTATCCGTTTTCAAGCGCCTTTTCGCCGAGCTCCAATACATTGTCATAGGTTATGAATTTCTCCGTATCCGTGAAGGTGCATTCGGTGGGATCGACAGATATAAAATGCTTTACTGTCGGGTGCTTTCTTGCGGCATTATCGAATTTTTGATTGAACATTTTTGAAAATACAACGGCATCCGCCTCTGCAAATTCAAGAAATCCTTCGATCTCATTGATGTCAAGCTCTTTATCCATAGGTATCGCGACGCTGCCCATAGCTACCGTTGCAATGTAAGTTGCTACCCAGAACGGGGAGGTCTCGCCGATAATGGCGACTCTTTTGCCCTTAAGACCGAGTGCATCGAGACCCGCCGCCTCTTTTTCGATCAGCTTTGAAAATTCGGCGTAAGTCATTTCCGTAAGCTTTTTGTCTTTATCAAAGTATTTATAGATTATTCTGTCACCGTTCAAAGCAAACTTTTCGATGAAATGCTTCATGCTTTTGACTTCAGTGAATATCCGTTCTGTCTTTTTCCTCTTTTGTGCTTTTACAGTTTTCATTAATAATTTTCTCCTTTGATCCTCTACGCGCTTGACGTATCGGAAAATATGTGATAAAATAACATAAAAATGTGACAAACAAATTAATTATATCAGTAACGACTTGTTTTGTCAAGCAAGATGAAAAAGTAATTGTCTATATTAAGGAAAAGTTTACATACTTTAATTTCAAGTGATGTCTGTTAGCGGAATGGAGGAAGGACGAATGGGAAAGATAAAATGGCGTGGCGGAGCACTTATTGCACCGCTTCCCGCAGTGATGGTCAGCTGCGGAGATATGGATAACTCAAATATAATTACGGTAGCCTGGACGGGAATCATAAACACGATACCTCCAAAGACTTATATATCGGTAAGACCCAAGCGTCATTCTTACGATATGATAAAAAGTAGCGGCGAGTTTACAATAAATCTTACGAGCGAGAGCCTTGTGCCCGCGGCAGACTTTTGCGGAATGTATACAGGCAGAAAGGTCGATAAGTTTGCGCGGTGCGCACTTACGAAGGAAGAGGGAAGCGAAAATAAATGTCCGATGATAGCGCAAAGTCCGATATCCATCGAATGTAAGGTTGCGGATATAGTTCCCCTCGGAACGCACGATATGTTTATTGCCGATATAGTCGCCGTGCACGTTGACGACGGTATGCTTGATAAAAACGGCAAGCTCTGCATAGAAAGAGCACACCTTGCGGCATACGCTCACGGAGAATATTATGCTCTCGGCAAAAAGCTCGGAAGCTTCGGATTTTCCGCGGTCAAAAAGAAGAACAGATCTCACAGCAAGAAATAGTGCCGCGTCCGACGACATAATATTCCTCGGGAAACGTATGATTGGGACAAACAAAAATTACAAAATAGTGGTTTAGAATTTGTACTATTCGTAAAAAAACGAAAAAAACTATTGACTTAGTCTGAAAGTTTTGCTATAATGATACCAGCTTATCATCGGTAGGTGTTGTTTGTCTGCCGATTTTGCGAAAATATTATATTTTTTTAAGGAGGAAATCTCGTAAGAGAGAAAAACGCGATGAAAAACACATTTGTAAAAGTTATTTCGCTCATTCTCGTTCTCGTGTTCTGCTTTTCTATAGTAGCTTGTGTAAAGCAGCCTGATAATGGCGACGAGTCATCGTCCGATTCCGAGAGTAAGGGACCCGAGGCGACCGCAGGTCCTTCCGACAGCGATTCGGAGACTAAGAAAGATGAAGAGACGACCGATGGCACCGACAGCCTTCCCGATCTGAATTACAACGGTAAGACAGTAACTATGCTTTATTGGAGCGACGTTGAAAAGGTTGAGTTCGTTCCGAAGGATGAGGCTGAATGGGATATGTCCGATACCGTTCAGAAGGCTCTTTATACCAGAAATGAATCGGTACAGTCAAGACTCAATATTAAACTTAATTTTGAAGGTACCCCCGGTAACGCAAACAACGTTAAGAGCTTTGTTGACAAGGCTAAGACAGATATCGCGAGCGCAAGCCCGATATACGACATATTTGCCGCATACAGCCGTACAGGCGGTAGCTTGGCAAGCAACGGATGTCTTGTAAACCTCACGGGTTCCAAGTATATCGACACGACTAAGGCATACTACCCCGACAAGCTTATCAACAACCTTAAGGTTGGCGATGCGCTTTACTTTGTATCCGGTGACGCATCCGTAAATACGCTTTACTTGATGTACACCATATACTTCAACAAGAATATTGCTGAAGAAACATTCAAGATCGATCCCAACGAACTTTACGGTTATGTTCAAAACAAAACTTGGACGATCGACAAGCTTATCGAGCTCACACAGAATACATATGCTAACCTCGACGGTGACGATAATGGAGCGGCTGACAACGACGTAGATGACCAGTACGGTTTCTGCACCATCTACTATGGTGTTGACGCTTTCTATACCGGTTCGGGCTTTAAACTCGTAGAGAGCAACGGAACGGGCGATAAGCTTTTGACCGTTTCTTCCGACTTCGTCAGCGAGGCTTCCGTAAACTTGGTTAAGAAGCTCGGTGCTTGGCTTACATCCGAAAACACTACTGTCGGTATGACCAGCAGTGGCGTTTGGAGAACACCTTTTGTAAACGGTACGGCACTCTTCTGCCAGGAGCGTTGCTACCTTGCAGAGAACTATCTGCTCGGTCAGAACGGTGGCGAAGGCGTTGACTTTAAGTACGGCGTTCTTCCTACACCTATGCTTGATGAAAAACAAGAGGACTACATCACCTGCGCAGGTAACCCATTCACACTTTACAGCATCTCCGTAGGTGCGAAGAAGAAGTCTGCAGACACGGTTGATATGCTCAGCGCGGTTATCGAGTGCTGGTCCAGTGAAAGCTACCGCCTCACAACTCCCGCTCTCTTCGAAGTAATCATGCAGCTCAGATATTCTCAGGATTCTGTTGACGCAGAGATGTTTGATATATGCAGAAGAACGCTTACATCCGACCTCGGAAGAGTATTCTCCACAGACCTCAGCAATATGAGCGAGGTTTGGTCTAAGGCAGCTTGCAACAATTCCAACTGGTCCAGAGACGGTGCGCTTAAGGTAAATTCCCTCTCTAAGGTACTTGAGAAATTGTCCAAGAGCTTTGCAGCACTTCAGGGCTAAGACTCTTAGCGTAGAGAATTAGAATTCTAAACATAAAAGAGGAGTTGTCTCATTTCGCGGTGAGACGGCTCCTTTTTCTGCGCAACTTTTAAATAAAATACATTAAGGTACTTGCAAAAAAGCCGTAAGTGTGATAAAATAATAACAGATGTAGCGGTTTGACGTGCTCGAGCATAATATAGTCGTGATATTACATATGATATAACCGTAAAAGGAGATTTGTTATATGGAAAACAATAATGCTATGTATGCGGAATTTGATCCTTCGGCGTATGGGTTTGAGGAGATATCGCCTTATGATATCAACGATCTGAATCCGTTTAAAAAAGTCGGCAAGGATTGGATGCTTATAACATCAAAAGAAAAGAACGGTAAGGTAAATGCTATGACCGCAAGCTGGGGAACGCTCGGCGAGCTTTGGAACAGACCCGTTGCGATCTGCTATGTAAGACCCCAACGCTATACATTCGGTCTTACCGAGAGCTCCGAGACCTTCTCTCTCTGCTTTCTCGGAGAGAAATACAGAGATGCGCTTGTCGTTTGCGGCAGAGAAAGCGGCAGAGACACCGATAAGCTTGCCAAAACGGGGCTTTGCGCCGCATTGGTCGGTGATGCACCCGTTATCGTGCAATCGGGTCTCATATTGGTTTGCAGAAAGCTTTATCACGATTATTTGAAGTATGAAAATTTCGTTGATAAATCGGTAGCGGAGAAAAATTATCCGAACAAGGATTTTCACCGCACATATATCTGCGAGATAATCAAAGCGTATATTAAAAAGCAATAAAAATATTGAGCATATAACGAAGAAGGAAGGAAATTGAAATGGCACTTTCGTACCCAACACCACACATTAACGCAAAGCCTTCGGATATTGCAAAGACCGTGCTTATGCCCGGAGATCCTTTGAGATCCAAGTTTATCGCCGAAAACTTTCTTGAGAATCCCGTTCTCTTCAATAACGTAAGAGGAATACAGGGTTATACAGGCACATACAAGGGAGTACCCGTATCGGTTATGGCGAGCGGAATGGGAATGCCTTCGATAGGTATATACAGCTATGAGCTGTACAACGCATTCGGGGTTGACAATATTATACGCATAGGCTCGGCGGGCGCATTGCAGGATAATGTAAATGTCCGTGATATAGTATTCGGAATGGGCGCTTCAACAAACTCGGCGTATGCAAAGCAGTTCGGAGCACACGGTACGCTTTCCGCAATTGCAAATTACGAGCTCTTACGTTCGGCCGTCGAGACTGCCGAGGATATGAAGCTCAATTTCCACGTGGGAAATTTGCTCTCATCAGATACGTTCTATAATGACGATCCGCACGCTAACGACGCATGGCTCAAGATGGGCGTGCTTGCGGTCGAGATGGAAGCCGCGGCGCTTTACCTGAATGCCGCAAGAGCGGGCAAACGCGCACTTGCAATATGCACCATATCCGACCATATAATAAAGCAGGAATATCTTACGGCCGAGGAAAGACAAAATACTTTCACCGAGATGATGGAGCTTGCGCTGACGGTTGCCGTAAAGATGTACAACAAATAAGAAAGAGTAAAAAGAGCAGAAATATGAAAAAGATCAAAAGAGTTTTTCTGATAGTACTTGACAGCGTAGGTATCGGAGAGATGCCGGACGCCGAGCTCTACGGAGACGTCGGCAGTAATACTATGCACTCAATCTCACTTTCGGATAAGTTTTTTGTCCCGAACTTAAAGAAGCTCGGACTCGGAAGCATCGAGGGCGTTTCATATATCGGCAAGGACGGCGATCCGCTTGCCGCACACGCCAGAATGTCCGAGCGTTCGAGAGGCAAGGATACTACGATAGGTCATTGGGAAATTGCGGGTATCGTGTCAAACAGTCCGCTTCCCACGTATCCGAACGGCTTTCCGAGCGAGGTGCTGGAGCGTTTTGAAAAGGAAACGGGCAGAGGAGTGCTTTGCAATCTTCCTTATTCCGGAACCGATGTTATCAGAGACTTCGGCAAGGAGCATATGGAGACGGGCAAGCTTATCGTTTATACGTCCGCGGACAGCGTTTTCCAGATCGCGGCTCACGAGGATGTAGTCGATACCGAAACACTTTATGAATATTGCCGTATTGCGAGAAAGATCCTCACCGGTGAACATTCGGTCGGAAGAGTCATCGCGCGCCCGTTTACGGGAGAATATCCCAACTTCACAAGGACTGCGAACCGCCACGACTTTTCACTTGAGCCTCCGAGCGTGACGGTGCTTGACGAACTAAAGGCAAACGGGTATGACGTAATTTCCGTCGGAAAAATAAACGATATATTTGACGGCAGAGGTATTACAGAATATACCTATACACATTCAAATGCCGAGGGGATGGAGATCACGCAGAATTACCTTGATAAGGATTTTTGCGGGCTTTGCTTTGTCAATCTCGTTGACTTTGATTCATCTTACGGACACAGAAACAACGTTGAGGGCTACGCAAATGCACTATCCGAGTTCGACCTTTGGCTCGGCGGATTTTTAGAGCATATGAACGAGGATGACGTCCTTATGATAACTGCCGATCACGGTTGCGATCCGGCTACTCCGAGCACCGATCATTCTCGCGAATACACGCCTCTTCTTATGTACGGAGCAAGCATTAAAAACACCGATCTCGGAACTCGCAACGGCTTTTCGGATATTTCGGCAACTGTCGCAGATATATTCGGGGTCAAAACAGAGACTGCGGGAAAAAGCTTCTTAAATGAAGTTTTAAAATAAAAACATAAATTTTTAATCTGAAAGGACCATAAAAAATGAAAGCAGTAATGTACGGAGCGGGAAACATAGGCAGAGGCTTTATAGGTCAAAGACTTTATGTTTCCGGCTATCACACGACCTTTATCGATGTAAACGAAAAGGTAGTAAACGAACTTAACAAAGAGGGAAAATACCCTATATTCGTAACGCGCGGAACCGAATATATTCCCGAGTGGGTAGAAAATCTTGACGCCGTAAACGGCAGAGACGAGGATGCGGTAGTAAAGACTATCTCCGAGACGGATATTATGGCGACGGCACTCGGCGTAAACATCCTTCCATTTGTAGCACCTCTCATCGCCAAGGCTATTGAGGCAAGAATGAACAAGGATGCAAGACCTCTCAACATTCTTATTTGCGAAAATCTTATCGGATCGAATGAGTATCTTCACGGGCTTGTTGAAAAATATATTCCCGAGCACGTAAAGGAATATTTTGACGAAAAGATCGGTTTTGTATGCGTTTCTGTCGGAAGAACGGTTCCCCCCACGCCTCAGCAATTCCTTGATCAGTATCCTTTGGCAGTATGCGCAGAGCCTTACAGCGAGCTTCCCGTAGATCTTGCGGGCTTCCGACCCGTTTCGGACAACGTAGAGCTTCCTAAGATCGAAGGTCTTGTAGCATTTACACCCTTTAGCTTCTTTATTGAGAGAAAGCTTTTGATACACAATATGGGTCACGCGCTTATGGCTTATCTTGCATACCAGAAGGGCTATAACTATATCTTTGAAGCTGCTTGCGACGGAGAGATCAAGTACATACTTACAAGAGCACTTATAGAATCCGCAAGAGGACTTGCTAAGCGTCACGGCGCGCCGCTTGACGACACGCTTCAGTTCGTCGAGGATCTTATGGTAAGATTTGAAAATAAGCTTCTTGTCGATTCTCTTGTACGTGTCGGTAAGGATACAAAGAGAAAGCTCGGTAAAAATGACCGTCTCGTCGGCGCCTTTAACTGTGTAAGAGAGAGCGGCGGCGTTCCCGCTCACATCGCGGTAGGTATCGCGGCAGGCTATCTCTTTGACGATCCCGCAGATCCGATCGCAGTTGAGGTATCGACATATGCAAAGGAGAACGGCATCGAGGCGGCTCTTGCAAAGTACAGCGAGATCACCGATAAGGCTGATGTAGCTCTCATTAAGACCTTCTATGACCTCTTCCTTGAGAAAGCTCCTTTTGAAAAGTTTGTTGAGACCTTGGCAGAGCTTAAAAAGACGCACTGATCGAACACAATACAAATATATAAAGCGCAAGAAAAGTCCCGGCTTTGGAACGTTTCTTGCGCTGTTTTGCTATAATAATTCAAAAAACTATTGCATTGTCGGTTGAAAAGTGATATAATTAATATGTATAATTATGTATGTGATCGTGATCGGCTTAAAATTTGAGGGAGAGACAGCTTGATCGGCTTGATCCGAAGCCCTGTGGTTTCTTGCCGACGCAGAAAGGATACAATGACTGAAATACTGACTGTAAAAGATCTGAAAAAGACCTTCAAACTATCAAAAAAGCAACAAAAGCTTGAACCCGACGGTGCGAAGCAAAAGGTCGCTGTTGACGGGATATCTTTTTCCGCATACGAAGGAGAAATATTCGGTTTGCTGGGCCCTAACGGAGCGGGAAAAACGACCACGCTCCGAATGATCTCCACCCTTATCAAGCCGGATGAGGGAGATGCGATCGTCAAGGGATACAGTGTATGCCGAGAGCCGGAAAAGGTGCGTGCATCGATCGGATTTTTGACAAGCGAGTTGAAGCTTGAGGATTTCTTTACCCCCAATTATCTCTTTGATTTTTTCTCGGATCTGAGAGGTATTCCTCAAAGCGAGAGAAATGAGCGGCGTCAGGCCCTTTTTGAACGTTTCGGCGTCGATGAGTTTGCCGAGGTTAAGGTAGCAAACCTTTCCACGGGTATGAAGCAAAAGGCGTCTCTCGCGATATCGCTCGCCCACGATCCGGATATCATAATATTCGATGAGCCGACGAATGGTCTGGACGTTATAACGTCGAAGCTTATTACGGATTATCTTGTCGATCTTAAACGCGAGGGAAAAACACTTATTCTTTCAACTCATATATTTTCGCTTGTTGAAAAGCTTTGTGACCGTGTTGGCATAGTTATCAACGGTAAAATGACTGTGTGTGATACGCTTGAAAATGTGTGCAACGGAATGTCCCTTGAAGATAGGTTCTTTGAGATCTATGAAAGAGAGGGAGGGAAGCTTGTATGAAAACGAGAAGCAATATTTTTACTATAATGCGAAAGGAATTTGCACGATTTTTCGGCGATAAGAGGCTTGTGATCACGACGCTGATATTGCCGGGACTTCTCATATACGTGATATACAGCTTTATGGGAAGCGGTATGGAGTCGGTATTCTCCCCCTCGGACGATGAGCCGATGGAGATATATGCGGTCAATATGCCGAATACAGTAAGAGTGGCACTTTCTCAAAGCACATCCGACATAAATATCACGGATACCGAGGAACTATCGGATGAAGAGATAAAGCAAAAGATACACGATCTTGATGCGGATATCTACGTTGAGTTTCCAAAAGATTTTGACGAGCGCGTGTCAAGCTTCGTCCCCGGCGTGAATGAGCCTTTTGCTATCGGAATATATTACGATAGCACAAATGCCGACTCTTCTGCCGCATACAGTACACTTTCATATGTTTTGGACGCGATAGAGTCATCGGTGGCTAACATTTATGACGTGAATTCCGACGGAAAGATCTACGACGTCGCGACAGAAGAAGATACGACGGGAATGATATTTGCGATGCTTATGCCGCTTTTGCTTATAATGTTTATCTTCAGCGGATGTATGTCGGTAGCGCCCGAATCCATCGCGGGAGAAAAGGAGCGCGGAACTGTCGCCGCACTATTGGTCACACCCGTTAAGCGTAGTGAAATAGCCATTGGTAAGATAATTTCTTTGAGTTGTATTTCACTTTTGTGCGGTATTTCGAGCTTTGTGGGTACTATGGCGTCGTTGCCTAAGCTTATGGGCGGTGACGCTGAAGATATGGGAATTACCGCCAACGTTTACGAAGTCGGAGATTACATAAGCTTGCTTTTCATCGTTTTATCGACTGTGCTTTTCTTCGTGTCGGTGATATCCATAATTTCGGCGTTTGCCAAAAGCGTAAAGGAAGCCGGTACTCTTGTTACGCCGCTTATGATAGTTGTAATGGTAGCGGGAGTCAGCGCGATGTTTGGCGGTGGTGCGCAGACATCTTCGTTGATGTATCTTATACCGATATACAACAGCGTACAGTGTCTTTCGGGTGTGTTTTCGTTTAGCCTGAGCTCTGTCAACCTTGTGATTACGGTGGTAGCCAATATTGTGTATACCGCCATTGCGGTCTATATTCTGAAGAAGATGTTTGACAGCGAAAGCATTATGTTTGCAAAATAAAATAAATATAAAAAATAATACAAAGTGAGGATTTAATTATGTCAGAAAAAACAATGAAAGCCGCAGTACTTCACGCGGTAGGTGATCTCAGATACGAGGATGTTCCGATGCCCGAGGTGCATGAGGGCGAGGTGCTTCTTAAGGTAATGGCTTGCGGTGTATGCGGTTCGGATATTCCGCGTGTGTTTGAAAAGGGAACATATCACTTCCCGACGATCCCCGGTCACGAATTTGCGGGTCTTATAGTTGAGGCGGATGATGCAAGTCTTGTAGGCAGAAAAGCCGCTATCTTCCCGCTTCTTCCTTGCCGCAAATGTGCTCCTTGTCAGGTAGGCGAATACGCAAACTGTCACAATTACGATTACTATGGCTCGAGAAGAGACGGTGGCTTTGCCGAATACATAGCAGTTGATAAGAGAAACCTTATACTTGTTCCCGATTCCATATCTTACGCTTGCGCATCTCTTGTAGAGCCCGGTGCGGTTGCAAGAGCGGCTGTAAGAAGACTTAAGGTCGAGCTTGGAGATCTCGTTGTGGTTTACGGCGCAGGTCCTATAGGACTTATCGCGGCACAGTGGGCAAGAGTATCCGGTGCGGGATGTGTTAAGATAGTTGATATCAGTGAAGAGAAGATCGAGTTTGCAAAGCGCTACGGCTTTGAGCTTTATGATCCCGAAAAGGACGGACCGGCTGACTGTGCTATCGAGGGTACAGGTGCGTCCGCAGCACTTAACAATGCTATTATGGCACTTAAATCACACGGCAGACTCGTACTTATGGGCAATCCCGCAAGAGATATGACCATAAAGCAGTCCGTATATTCGCAGGTGCTTCGTAAAGAGATAGTTATGACGGGTACTTGGAATTCGTCTTACAACCAGGTCATCAACGATTGGACGGCAACCGTAAAGGCTATGGAAGACGGAACCGTTGACTATGAGTCCCTCATTACACATAGATATGCTCTCAAGGATTGCAACGAAGCACTTGAGATGATGAGAGACAGAAAAGAGTTCTACACGAAGGTAACATTCGTAGCTGAGGACTGAAATAATATTGACGTAAATTTTTCTGGAAAGGATGATTGAGATGGCGGATATTTGCATACTCGGCACGGGCGGTACGTTACCGAAGCCCGAAAGGCATCTTGCCTCGGTTCTGCTCCGCCATCAAGGTCACAGCGTGCTGTTTGACTGCGGCGAGGGAACTCAGATAGCAATAAAAAAGGCGGGCTTGAACTTTAAGCCTATCGACGTTATATGTATCTCTCATTTTCACGCCGATCATATAAGCGGCCTTGCGGGACTTTTACTTACGATGGGAAACGAGGGGCGTGAAGCCCCGATCACGATCATTACTCCGCCCGGTGGTGCACAGGTCATCAAGGCATTGACCGTCATAGCACCGGACATACCGTTTCAGCTTTTGGTAAGGGAATACGATGGAGATCCGTCATTTTCGGTCAAAATAACCGATGACGCTTCGTTATACGTTTCGGAAGCGACACATTCTGTTCCGTGTATTTCATTCTCGGTAAGAATTCGCAGAAACGGCAGGTTTGACGTGGAAAAAGCGCAAAGGAACGAAGTTCCTCAAGCACTTTGGAATATTTTGCGCCGCGACGGGACAGCAACATTGGACGGTAGGACATATAACGCATCTGACGTTATGGGAGAGGAACGCAAGGGCTTGAAGTTTACGTATATTACGGACTCGAGACCGAGCGAAAGCCTTTCAAGGTTTGCAAACGGCTCGGATATCCTTGTGTGTGAAGGAATGTTTGCCGATCCCGAAAAGCTCGCAAGAGCCGAGCTGACGGGGCATATGATGTTTTCCGAGGCGGCAACGCTTGCCCGTGACAGCGCGTCGGAAAGACTCATACTTACACATTTCAGTCCCTCATTGCCCAATCCCGAGGAATATTTAAGCTATGCAACCGAGATATTCCCCAATACCGTGATAGCAGAGGATGGGATGCTCTTGAATTTTGATTTTGAACCGAGAGAAGAATCATAATATTGATATCAAACCTATGATAAAAAAGGAGAAATCAACAATGGTAATTAAGACCGACGCTATGCGTCATATTGAACACAAAGCGGATCTTTGCATTGTCGGCGGAGGTCTTGCGGGAATGATCGCGGCGATCAGCGCCGCACGTGAAGGCGTAAAGGTCGTGCTTATGCAGGACAGACCCGTGCTCGGTGGCAACGCATCAAGCGAGATACGTATGTGGGTCAGAGGCGCGGCGGGATTGCATAACAGGGAGACCGGCGTTATAAGCGAGCTCGAGGAAGAAAATATATACAGAAACCCTAATCTTACCTATGCTGTATGGGATGGTGTTCTTTGGGGCAAGGTCAAAGCCGAGAAGAATATCGAGCTTCTGCTCAACTGCTCTTGCGTTGATGCCGATACCGAGGACGGCGAGATCAAATGCGTAAAGGGCTGGCAATTGACCACTTACACCTGGCACACGGTGTATGCGAAATATTTTGCCGACTGCTCGGGTGATTCCGTCCTGGCTCCGATAGTGGGGGCTAAGTACCGCGTAGGCAGAGAGGGTCACGCAGAGTACAATGAGACGATAGGTCCCGTTGAGGCAGACCTTAAAACTATGGGTATGTCTTGCCTTATGCAGGCAAGAGAGACCGATCATCCCGTAAAATTTGTTGCTCCTTCCTGGGCGTATGTTTACGAAAACGACGAGGACTTTGATAATACGGTAAAAGAGCACGCAAAGATCGTCGAGGACGCGGATTTTGAGCCCTGTACAAAGGATGCCAAGGCAAAGGCTAAAATGTGCACAAGAAAACATACCCTCGCTACATCGGGTCAGAATTTCTGGTGGATGGAGCTCGGCGGAGAACACGACAGCATACACGATACCGAAATGCTTCGTGATGAATTGTTAAAGATCGCTTTCGGTATATGGGATCACATAAAGAACAGAGGAGATCACGGCGCAGACAATTGGGAGCTTGAATGGGTAGGCTTCCTGCCCGGCAAGCGCGAGAGTCGCAGATATATAGGTGCTCACGTACTCACGCAGGGCGATATTGAAGGCGGCGGAAAATTCGATGATGTCGTCGCATTCGGCGGTTGGACTATGGATGACCATAACCCTGCGGGCTTTAATTCTAAGCCCGGACAGCCCGCATCTCTTTTGCATCCCGCTCCGTCACCGTACGGTATACCTTACAGAGTTCTCTATACGAACGACGTAAAGAATCTTTTCTTTGCCGGCAGAAATATAAGCGCAACACACGCGGCAATAAGCTCCACGAGAGTTATGGCTACCTGCTCGCTTATGGGGCAAGCGGTGGGTACGGCGGCTTCGATCTGCATAAACAAAGGAATTACTCCCGAGGAAGTATACACAAAGGAAATAAGAACGCTCCAGAAGAAGCTTCTTGATGCGGGTTGTTATCTGCCTGAGAGAGCAAGAGAGATACCTGCTCTGACTCTCAATGCCGATGTAAACCTTTCCGATGAACAAAAGGCACTTCTCTTTAACGGACTCGAAAGACCCGATGAAGCGGGTACGATAAACTATATAACGCTTCCTCTCAACTCCGAGATAGAATATGACCTCGGAAAAGAAGAAGAGCTTCACGAGCTTCGCGTAATGTTTGATCGCGACTTTTCGAGAATGTCGATATCAAAGAACAAAAAGATGCGTGTGTTTACGCAGAGATGCAACCTCGGTCTTGATTTCTCACCCGTCAAAGTAGCCTCGACTCTCGTAAAGAGCTTTGAGGTCTGTGTTGACGGCAATATGGTATATGAGACGGACAATAACTATACCGCTCTCGTAAGAATTCCGCTTGACGGAATAAAGGGAAGACGAGTAACCGTCAAATTCAAGGATACGAACGGAATAGATGAGATACACGTGTTCTCGTGCGATATCTCATAATTGCGGAGGATCTGCTTCATATGGAACTTTCAACTATGACGAATTTGTACTATACAAATTCGCCGGATAAAAAAGGCTTTATAAATTCGATAAGAAAATTGAACGAGATCGGATTTAAGACTCTGGATTTTTGTATGTGCCCTATGCAGAGAGGCGAGACCGAGCTTAACGGAGATGATTGGGAGTCGCTCGTTTACGATATTGCCAACGAGTCCGCAAAGCTCGGAGTTGAGTTCGCACAGTCACATATACCTTATCCGAAGCCGAACTTTAAGCGCAAGACTCCGTTCGATGAAGGGTGCGAGCAAAACGAGTATTTTGTAGCGATGACGGAAAGAGCCGTGCGCATAAGCGCTATGCTCGGTGTAAAATGGACGGTGGCACATCCCGTTCAAAATACCGAGACAGATGAGTTTTGCCGTGATGCGGATATAGCCTATAATCACTTTATCTACGACAGACACGTGGAGTATGCCACAAAGCACGGTGTAGGTATAGCGTTCGAAAATATGGTAGATAGAGAGGGACGCAGAAGATTCGGAGTAACCGCTGAGGAACTCAAAGCGTTGGTAGACTCCTATGCGGGTGCCAAGGTCGGCGTATGTTGGGACTTTGGACATGGTAATCGCTCCTCTAACAATCAGCATTTTCAGATAGCTAAGCTCGAAGGATACCTTAAGGCTACACACGTTGATGACAACGTGGGAACCGACGATCTTCACACTATGCCGTTTCTCGGTAATATAAAGTGGAACAAGATAATGCCGCTTCTCAAAGAGATAAACTACGAGGGGGCATTTAACTATGAGGTAGCCGTTATGAAGCGCTTGCCGGACGAGCTGAAGGATTATATGGCAAAGCTTCTTCTTGAAACGGGTAACTACTTGATCTCTTTGGCGAAATGATCTCAAAAAGTTTTGGATCATTAAATATACATAAATGGAGGTATTTATGAAAAGCTTCAAAAGAATTATGGCAATGACTATCGTTGCGGTTATGGTGATGGCGCTTATTCCGTTTTCGGCAAGTGCGGTTTCAACGTGGAGCGGAGGTGCTTCCTCGTCGTTTGAGGGTGGAACGGGTACAGAGGCAGATCCGTACCTTATCGCTTCCGCAAATCAGCTCGCATATCTTGCTAAGTTGAGCAGAGAAAATGAATCTGCTTGCACGGGAAAATATTTTAAGCTTACCGACGATATCGATCTTGCAAACCTTGATTGGACTCCTATCGGTAACAGCAGTACTCCTTTCGGAGGTTATTTTGATGGTGACGGTCACACTGTCAAAGGACTTCACGTAGATACTACCGAAGGTCATGCCGGATTGTTCGGAAAAGCATCCGGTGCGACGATCAAAAACCTTACGGTTGAAGGCAGTCTTGTAAATTCGGCAAACTATTCGGGTGCTATCGCAGGACTTGTATGTAACAGTTCTTCTTTGATCAATTGCAGTTCGAATGTAGAGCTCATCACGGCTACAAACGCAAAGACGAGCGCAAGTACCGGTCTCGGAGGAATCGTTGGACGTTGCGAAAAGACAAACAACGACGGAGATTACAATTTGATCGTTAACTGTACATCCAACTCCACTGTCGGAAAAGCGACAGATAGCATCGTTAAAAACTCATTTATCGGCGGCATAGCCGGTGTAGCGGGCTCAACTGTCATGATCGGTTGTCGCAATACGGGTAATGTTACAGCACAGGCATCATCCAATATATGCTGCGTCGGCGGTATTCTCGGATGTATGGGTGCAAGTGACGGTGAAGTAATATTGTTACTCAATTCTTCTGTGGGAAAGATAGTAGCATACGAAAGCGCCGATACAGCAAAAGGCTATGCGGGCGGTATAGTCGGTCGTGTCGGTCATGTTATGGGAGGCTTGGCATTTGGTAACTACGCAGATGCCGATGTCTATACTTATGAGAACGGAACCGAGAATGCGATAGACAAGAGAGCCGGAAGCTTGTTCGGCTATATCAAGGATATTATAAACGCGTACAGCAATTATTCCGTAAAAGAGCCTCTTATCGGCGAGGATTCCACGGAAAGCTTCCCGGAGGAAGGCGCAATAAAGATTACCGACTCGGTTCTTTACGGTTTCGACGTCTTTATTGAAACCAAGATCCCGGATACAGCTCTGAAAGCGGCTGCCGGTATAGTCGAAGCATCGGTTAATTGGTACTCATCGAAATTTAACGATGACAATGTTGCCAAGGTCAATGCCGCTCTTGAAGGTAAGAACGTATACGAATATATTGCAGAAAAGTTGCTTGCGGAGTATTCTATCGATAACTCTACGATACTTGTGGAAACCGATGTTCTCGGAGGTATGCCGTTAGCTTTGTCGGCTGAAAACTCGACTGCGTTTGCAGTATGCGTGGATAAGCTTTTTAATAAGTCTTATAAAGAATTTGAGACCTTGGTTGATGAAACGCCCGCCGCTGACGAAAAAGATACCGTTGCACCGCCGGCGGATTCCGATCAAAACAATGAGCCCGATCAGACGAGTACCCCGGATCAAGCAGAGGTTCCCGATCAAACAGAGGCTCCCGTTCAGACACAAGAGCCTGGCGGAACCGACAAGCCCGCAGAAAACAATGGCTGTAAGAGCGTTGTTGTCAGCGGTACCGCAGTAATCGTTATGGCAGCTGCCGCGTTCGTGGTACTCAAGAAAAAGGATTAATTTTCGGTAATACGGACGAATAAAAAACAAGCGGATAGGACTCATAGCCGATGTGCCGTGAGTCCTATTTGCTATCCGTATTGAGACGCGAAAAATAAAAAAGGCCGACGCTTAATACACGTCAGCCGTAAAAAACAGCGGATCAGTTCTCCTCTGTCTCCTCAGCAGCATCCTCTGCCTCGGTCTCGTCATCAAAAAGCTCGCAGTTGTCGCAATCGCAATCACAATCACAATCGCAATCGCAAAGGCAATCGTCCTCGTCAAGAACGAGCTTGCAAGCGATGTATTTCTGATAAAGCTTGAAAAGAACGAAAGCGGCAGCACAAACGCCTGCGACAGCGGCTACCGTTATAGCAACGATCTTTCCGTAGTTTGTCTCTTTTTTCTTCTGGAATAAGCTGAACATAATTCTTCCTCCTTGATTTAGATTATAAACTTCACATTATTAGTATACCACATTTTTGAGAAAATGCAATAGGTTTAAACGAAAATTTTAATTTTGGTATAAAAGGCGTAAAAAAATCAATCAAAATTAAAAAGTATTTGACGGAAATCAAGTTATCTATTGAAAATAAGCGATATTTATGCTATACTTAACAGTGAGATACGATTTAAATGGAGAGATCAAATGCCATACTCATATAAAGAAATAGCGGAGACATTCAGAAAAAGCGGAATAATCGATTACGATTTTGAAGCAAGAGAGATACTTTTGTTGGCTTGCGGGGTGTCGCACGCTTCGATTATAGCCGAGCCTTGCCGTATATACGACTCGCCGCGTCTTGACGAACTTGTAAAGAAACGCGCTGAAAGATACCCCATACAGTATTTGATGGGAGAGGCAGGGTTCCACCGTGGGATTTTTAAAGTTACGGAAGATACCCTGATACCTCGCGAGGATACCGAGCTGCTGGTTGAGACCGCTCTGCGTTTTGCGAAGAATGGTGGTAGATATCTTGACCTTTGCACCGGAAGCGGATGCGTGGCTATATCGGTATTGATGTCAAGCAAAGGTACGTCTGCTCTGGCAACAGATATAAGTGATAAGGCAATCGCAATAGCTTCCGAAAACGCACGTCTTAATTCGGTATCCGACAGAGTCACTTTTATGACCGCGGATGTGTTTGATCCCGCCGGGATCGCCGAATTTTCGCCGTTTGATATGATAATATCGAATCCCCCATATATTCCGTCATCGGAGATCGATGCTCTTGAGCCTGAGCTTCATATTGAGCCGAGAATAGCTCTTGACGGTGGGGAGGACGGCCTTGATTTTTACAGATTTATAGTGATGGAATATAAGAAATATCTTTCGGAGGGTGGTCGCTTTGCGTTTGAGATAGGCTACGATCAGGGGAAGGCGATCGAGCAGATAGCGAACGAAAACGGTTATGACTGTGAAATATATAAAGATTACGGCGAAAATGACCGCGTTGCGTTGTTGACGCCGAAAGCATAATACAAATACACGGAGGCTGATGAAAATGAAATATGATCCAAAAACGATTATCGATGCCGCTAAGGAAGCTATGAAAAGGGCATATGCACCGTATTCCGAATACAAGGTCGGAGCGGCACTTCTTACGGCAACGGGGGCGATCTACACAGGCTGCAATATAGAAAACGCATCGTTTACCCCCACGGTCTGCGCCGAGCGTACGGCAATATTTAAAGCGGTCAGCGAGGGAGAAAGAGAATTTGTCGCGATAGCCGTGGTCGGAGGGAAAAATGGTGTGATTGAGGGGATATTTCCACCCTGCGGAGTTTGTCGTCAGGTTATGACTGAATTTTGCTCGCTTGACGATTTTACAGTCTATCTCGGTACGGCAAGCGACGAATATCAAAGCTACACGCTTCGCGAGCTTTTGCCTGTCAGCTTTGGAAAAAGTGACGTAGATAAAATATGATCGGACCAATATTATGACATAAAAATCACGCAGATAAACGATCAATGCTCTTTGCCGTTAAACGACAAGGTGCACGATGACGAGATCTGCGTGATTTCATACTTTTCGAATATGACTTGAATTACTTGGTCGAAAGAGCCTTTATCCACTTAACGGAAAGCTCAGCCCAGCACTGAACGTGCGGAACTAATTTGCTTTCGTTTTGACTCCAGGTCTCTTCGTTTGCAAGTGAAAGTCCGTGTACTCCTTCGGGGAATATGTGAAGCTCAAATGGGATCTTGTGCCTTGTCATAGCGTCAACAAGCAAGAGTGAATTTTCAACAGGGACGGTCTTGTCACTGAATGTATGCCAAATGAATGCGGGGGGAGTTGTTTCGTTTACATAAAGCTCGAGAGAATATTTCTTTCTCTCGTCTTCGGATGCGTTTACATCACCGCAAAGACGGTCTATCGAACCCTTATGTGCCTTCGGACCTGCTGTGATGACGGGATAGGAGAGAACCATACCCGTGGGGCGGTTTATACCTTCGGGGCAGTCGCCGAGTGCCGCTTTTACCTCGGGTATGTTCCAAAGTATTCCCGAGGACGCGGCGAGATGTCCACCCGCCGAAAATCCGCATATAAACACGTAGTCGGGATCAATGTTATATTCTTCCGCGTGCTCACGTACGTGCTTTATGGCAAGAGATGCTTGAATGAGAGGAGCATAGTTTGTTGCGTTATCGCCGACGGAGTATCTTAATACGAAAACATTCATACCGGCGTTGAAATAGAACTTTGCTATCGGCTCATTTTCACGGTCGGAAAGAAATCGGTATCCGCCACCCGGGCAAACTATCATAGCTCGTCTCGGTGGAACTCTAAGCTCCGGAGTATCATCGCTCACATATGTGGTAAGTGTGCAATCCGGGTATCTTTCGTCAAGGACAAATTGTTTGTGAAGCATATTTTTTACCTCCGCTTCTGCTGATTTGGTTTATATAAAATAAATATTCGATCTTATTGTTAAGCTTCAAGCTCTTCGTAAATTTCAAGAAGTCTCTCTTCTATCTCATTTATTCGAGCTTCAAGCTCGGCTGCCCTGATATAATCTGAAGCCGCATCTCCGTAAAGCTCTTTATTGCAAGTGTCAAGCTCTTTCTCAAGCTCGTCCTGCTCTTTTTGAAGCAGCTCGCGTCTTCTTTGTGCCTTTCTTGCATCCGACAGGGTCTTTTTATTTTGCAAAAATTGCTCCTTTGAAGTTGAATTCTGAGGGGCTACGGCGGTTGGTGCGTCCGAACGATCTCTTGAAAACATCAGCTTGCTGATCTCCGAATAGCCGTTTCCTTGTCGGATAACGGAATAGTCTTGAAGATCGCCGTATTTTTGGTCCGAAGGGCAAAGAAGCAGTATCCTCGTGGCAAGCCTGTTGATCAGATAACGGTCGTGAGAGATCACAACTACCGTACCGTCGTAATCTTCAAGCGCCTTCTCAAGCACCTCTCGCGAGGCAATATCAAGATGGTTGGTTGGCTCGTCAAGAATAAGCATATTTGCAGGTGACAGTATCATCTTGGCAAGCGTAAGGCGAGCCTTTTCGCCGCCGCTCAATATACTTACGGGTTTAAATACATCTTCTCCGAAAAATTTGAATGAGCCGAGCGTGTTTCGCACCTCGGTCTCGGTCATTCTCGGATAAGTATCCCATAATTCGTCAAGCACAGTCTTTTCATTTGAAAGTCCGCGGTTGGTCTGATCGTAATATCCTATCTCGAGATGATAGCCTTGTTCGATCGAACCTTTTTTCGGAAGATAAGCGCCGAGCATAAGCTTGACGAGCGTTGATTTTCCGCATCCGTTTGGTCCGAGAATAAAAACTTTTTCTCCGCGTTGTATCATAAACGAGATATCGGAAAATAAGGTCTTGTCACCAAATCCCATAGTAAGATTTTTGGCGGTTATTACTTCGTTTCCGCTCTGTATCCCTTGTTTAAATGAAAAGCGTATCGATCTTTCCTCATTCTCCGGCTTTTCGAGTTTTACCATCTTATCAAGCAGCTTTTGACGGCTCTCGGCGGCGATTATGTTTCTTTCGCGATTCCACGCACGTTGTTGGGCGATATACGCCTCCTGGCGAGCGATCTCCGCTTGTTGCTCCTTGTAATGCTTTTCAGCCACAGCACGGTCAAAGTCACGTTTTTCAAGGCTTGCCGTGTAATTTCCGTTGTAGAGCTTTGCCTTATGAAATTCTATTTGCAAGGTCTTATTGGTTATGCGATCCAAGAAATACCTGTCGTGCGAGATGACGATAACGCATTTTTTATATGATATCAAAAAGTTTTCGAGCCATTGAAGCGTTTCTATGTCGAGATGGTTCGTAGGCTCGTCCAGCAAGAGAATGTCCGGCTCTCGGCACAATTGGCGGCACAGCGCAAGGCGCGTTCTTTGTCCGCCGCTGAGAAGGGAAGAGGGCTTGCGCATCTCCTCTTCGGTAAATTCCATACGCGCAAGCACCGACGCACATCTTCCTCTGAATTCGAGCCCGCCCTCACGAACAAACCTGTCTTGAAGTGAGGCAAATTCATTGGCGTACGACTCTTTTAGAGATTCATCAACAAGAAAGGTACCTTTGTCTGAAAGCGTATTTTCAAGCTCTCGAAGTCGTTGCTCGGCGGAGATCAATTCGGGAAACGCGGAATACATATGCTCGATGACGGTAGTGCCGAGATCCTCGCCGTCGGGCAGATCGAATGCGTCATCCTGGCGCAATATTCCTATTTTTTTATCTTTTGAAATATAGATACTGCCTTCTTCGGCTTGCTGTTCACCCATAATGATACGGAAGAGAGTTGATTTTCCGGCACCGTTTATACCGACTATTCCGACCTTGTCATTTTCTTCAAGTGCAAAGCAGACCTTGTCAAGCAGGGTGAATGTTCCAAACCTGACGGTAATATCATTCATTGAAATAACAGTCATTTTTTCTCCGTACCGCCGCGGCGGTCAAATTTATATTTATACTGATTTATTATAGCAAAAAAAGCTCCACAAATCAATAGCAAAACCGCAAAAATATCTTATATTGAGAAACAGTGCGCTCGATATAAAAAAGATAAAAATTAACACTTTGTCGTATTGACTTTTTCGCAAAACACGGTTATAATTAAAAAGTTATAAAATTACAATGCAGTCTCTGAGTATTGCTCAGTGACGGAAAGGAAAACAATGCTAAAACGACTTGCTAAGAGCATAAGAGAGTACAAAACTCCGGCACTTCTTACACTGATCTTTATAGTAGCCGAGGCGGTCATAGAATGTCTTATTCCATTCATTACCGCGGATCTTGTAAACAGGATCAAAAGAGGCGAGGCTATTGAAAATGTGATATCGACCGGACTTTTGCTCGCTCTTATGGCAGTTATATCTCTTTGCTGCGGCGGTATTGCCGGATTTACCTGTGCCAAGGCATCGTCCGGTTTTGCCAAAAATCTCCGCCACGACATTTTTGAGAAGATACAGACCTTCACATTTCACAATATCGATAAATTTTCGTCATCCTCGCTCGTTACGAGGCTTACCACGGACGTCGGAAACGTTCAAATGTCATTTATGATGATCATACGTACCGCGATCCGCAGTCCGCTTATGCTTATATTCTCCTGCGTAATGGCGTATATTATGGGTGGACCGCTTGCTATGGCGTTTGTTATTATCATCCCGTTCCTTGCGTTTGGACTCTTTTTTGTCGGACATAAAGCAATGCCCGCATTCCGCGCGGTGTTCAAAAAATACGATAAGCTGAATGAGTCCATTGAGGAAAATGTTCGCGGTATGCGAGTAGTTAAGGGATTTTCGCGTGAAGAGTACGAAAAGGAAAAATTCGGCAGAGAAGCCGAGAGTATTCGTCGCGATTTTACCAAGGCGGAGCGTATAGTAGCCCTAAACAATCCTCTGATGCAGATATGTATGTATTTCAATACTACATTCGTTCTTATTATCGGTTCAAAAACCATAGTTCAGAACAAAGGTGCGACCATCGATGTCGGTCAAATGTCCGCTATGCTTACCTACGGTATGCAGGTGCTGACGGCACTTATGATGATATCGATGATATATGTTATGATAACTATGTCGGTCGAATCCGCGAGAAGAATATGTGAGGTTCTCAACGAAGTACCGTCAATCGAGATGGCGGAGCAGCCCGTTACAGAGGTTAAAGACGGTTCAATAAAGTTTGATAACGTAAGCTTCAAATATTCCGAAAAGGCAAAAAAATATGCGCTTGCAGATATTGACCTGACGATAGAGTCGGGAATGACTGTCGGAATAATCGGCGGTACAGGATCGAGTAAATCCAGCCTGGTACAGCTTATACCGCGTCTTTATGATGCTTCCGAGGGTACCGTTTGCGTTGGTGGGGTCGATGTTCGTGATTATGATATAAACGCACTTCGCGATTCCGTTGCTATGGTGCTTCAGAAAAATCTGCTCTTCTCGGGTACTATCAAGGAAAATCTCCGTTGGGGTAACCCTGACGCTACCGATGATGAGCTTATCGAGGCGTGCAAGCTCGCGCAAGCACACGAATTTGTTACGTCCTTCCCCGACGGTTACGATACTATGATAGAGCAGGGCGGTACTAACGTATCGGGCGGTCAAAAGCAGAGACTTTGTATTGCCCGCGCGCTTCTCAAAAAGCCCAAGATACTTATTCTGGATGACTCTACAAGCGCGGTAGATACCAAAACGGATATGCTCATAAGAATGGGATTTAAGTCATACATTCCCGAAACAACAAAGATAATTATCGCTCAGCGTATCGCTTCGGTAGAGGATGCAGACCTCATAATAGTTATGGATAACGGCAAGATATCCGCTATGGGTAAGCACGATGAGCTTATCAAAACGAGCGATATTTACAGAGAAGTATACGAACAGCAAACGAACGGAGGTGAGCGCGATGAGTAATGCACAAAGCAAACCCTTCAAGAGAAAGGTAAACTTCAAGGTAATGGGACGCCTTATAAAGATGCTTTTCGGCTACTATCCCGTTCTCGTCCCGCTTACAATAGTCTGCATAGTATTTTCGGCTATTGCATCGGCAATACCCGCACTGTTCCTCCAAAAGGTCACATCCTTGATCGAGGTTTGGCAGGAATCCGGAGATTGGGCGGCGGCAAGTGCCGAGATACTTCCGAGTATATACGTGCTCATTGCGTTTTACGTGCTCTCCATCATAGCAATAACCCTGGATAATCAGCTTATGGCTTATATCACTCAAGGGTACCTTTGCAAGATGAGACGTACCATGTTCGACGGTATGCAGAACCTTCCCATAAAGTATTTTGATACACATAAGCACGGAGATATTATGTCGTATTATACCAACGATATAGATACTCTTCGCGAGCTCGTGTCTCAGTCCTTGCCTACACTCATAAGAACATCTGTCATTGTGGTAAGCGTGCTTTCCATTATGCTCTGGTTCAGCGTATGGCTTACACTTATAATCGTCATCGGCGTCGTATTTATGATATTCGTTTCCGGAAAGATAGGCGGCGGCTCGGCAAAATACTTCGTGCGCTTGCAGGAATCTGTGGGTAAGGAAGAAGGATTTGCTCAGGAGATGATGAACGGTCAGAAGGTCATCAAGGTATTCTGCCATGAAAAGCAGTGCCAAGAAGATTTTGATAAAATAAACAATGTCCTGTTCGAGAACAGCTTTCGCTCTCACGCGTATGCAAACACTCTCGGACCGATCATTATGAATATAGGTAATATTCTCTACGTTATCGTTGCCGTGATTGGCGGATTGCTCGTGCTTTCAGATGTTCCGAATATCGGTATCAGAAGTTTGTTTGCGGACAACTCCTTCGAGGTAAGTATAATAGTAGCATTCCTTTCGATGACAAAGCAGTTTACCGGTAACGTTAACCAGATATCTCAGCAGATCAACTCTGTCGTTATGGCGATGGCAGGTGCGGAGCGTATATTCGCTCTTATGGATGCAGAGCCGGAAGCCGATGACGGTTACGTAACTCTTGTAAATGCGGATATCGATGAGAACGGAAATATTACCGAGACAGATAAACGTACGGGTAAGTGGGCTTGGAAGCATCCCCACGGAGACGGAACGACAACCTATACGCAGCTTCAGGGCGACGTGAGAATGACTGAGGTAGACTTCGGATATGAGGAGGGCAAGATCGTCCTTCACGATGTGAGCGTCTACGCAGAGCCCGGTCAGCAGGTGGCGTTCGTCGGCGCTACGGGCGCAGGCAAGACCACAATTACAAATCTTATCAATAGATTTTACGATATAGCCGACGGTAAGATCAGGTACGACGGAATAAATATAAATAAAATACGCAAATCTGATCTGCGTCGATCCCTCGGAATAGTTCTTCAGGATACAAACTTGTTTACGGGAACCGTAATGGATAATATTCGTTACGGCAGACTTGATGCAACGGATGATGAATGTCGCGCCGCCGCGGTTCTTGCGGGTGCCGATGACTTTATATCACGTTTGCCTGATGGATATGATACCGAGCTTTCAAATAACGGCGCGAACCTCTCGCAGGGACAGCGCCAGCTTATCGCGATCGCACGTGCAGCTGTTGCAGATCCGCCCGTAATGATACTTGACGAAGCGACATCTTCGATCGATACAAGAACCGAGGCTATCGTTCAGCGTGGTATGTCTAAGCTTATGGAAGGCAGAACGGTATTCGTTA
Organism: uncultured Lachnospiraceae bacterium; assembly: GCA_964653575.1. Classification (GTDB taxonomy): domain Bacteria; phylum Bacillota; class Clostridia; order Oscillospirales; family CAG-272; genus HGM12650. The sequence continues at coordinate 1,101 of CAZZFP010000001.1, read as the reverse complement.
TTGCTCACAGACTCTCTACCATAATGGACTCCGATGTTATAATGGTACTCGATCACGGACGTATAATTGAACGCGGAAGCCATGAAAAACTGCTTGCCGAAAAGGGTACCTACTATCAGCTTTATACGGGCGCATTCGAGCTTGAATGATTTTTGCAGTAAAGTTCATTCTTAATTGTAAACATTTTTTGATTTTTATAAAAATCTCAAAAAAACTATTGCATTTTGAAGCCAAATATGGTATTATATTCGGGTGTATGGATGAAGTTGACGGTGCACCCTCTCAGGTACCGTTGTTCTGACATTTATTAAGTTTCCAAATCTACAAGGGAGGTGAAAAGATTGGCAAACATTAAATCCGCAAAGAAGAGAATTCTCGTTATCGAGACAAAGACACTTCGCAACAAAATGAACCGCACACAGCTTAAGACGCTCGTAAAGAAGTTTGAGGCAGCTGTTGCAGCAGGCGATAAGGAAGCCGCAAGCGTAGCTTACACCGCAGTTGTTAAGAAGCTTGACCGTTCCGCAGCTCACGGTCTTATCCATAAGAATTGTGCAGCTCGTAAGAAGAGTCAGTTTACAAAGGCACTCAATGCTATGTAATTTTTGATCAATGAATTTTTGAGGACCGAGGTTTAACCCGCCTTGCGTTTTCAGTTGTCAGTGCAGTCGGCACTCACACGACTGCACTGACGCATATGAATTCTGATGATCTGCATTTGGAGAGATATCGAAGCGGTCATAATAGCGTTGCTTGCAACGCAGATGACATCGAAATCAGTTTGCACTAAATCAAATAATTTAATGTTTTTGGAGAGATATCGAAGTGGTCATAACGGGGCTGACTCGAAATCAGTTTGCGAGAAATCGCACGAGGGTTCGAATCCCTCTCTCTCCGTTTTAAATCTCAAGAAGCACACCAAGAGGGTGTGCTTTTGCTTTTTATAGGAAAAACATCGAAATCAGTTTGCGCTAAATCAAATAATTTAATATTTTTGGAGAGATATCGAAGTGGTCATAACAGCGTTGCTTGCAACGCAGATGACATCGAAATCAGTTTGCGAGAAATCGCACGAGGGTTCGAATCCCTCTCTCTCCGTAC